>JBEKKC010000085.1:0-19373 GCA_050010915.1 Tepidisphaeraceae bacterium
GTGCTGGACATCAACAACGACCACCTCATCATCACCTACGGCGCCAGCGACCCCATCACCACCATCGCCGGCTATATCAAAGCCGGCTACAACGGCGGCGGATGGAATGGAACCGGCGGCATCATTTCCTCGGTGGCGCTAACGAATGCCAGTGGTCTCCTCTACGGCGTCGGCTATGCCGACGGGAAAGACGGCGTCGTTAGCGGTCTGGTCTCCGGCCAAATCGAAGTGGCCTACACTCTGCTGGGCGACGCGAATCTGGACGGTTTGGTGAACGGCTCGGACTTCAACATCCTGGCCGCCAACTTCAACCAGAGCATCACCGGCTGGGACCAGGGCGACTTCAATTACGACGGCCTGGTGAACGCGTCCGACTTCAACGTGTTGGCGGCGAACTTCAACCAAGGCGTGAGCGGCGCGGCCTCGGCCGGCGACGTTGCGGCCTTGGACGCTTTCGCCGCGGCCAATGGATTGTCTTTACCGACATCCAGTGTGCCGGAGCCGGCGTCGCTGGGATTGCTCGCCATGGGCGCCATCGGCATGTTGGCACGCCGTCGGCGTAGTTCAAGGTAATTTGGTCATCAGGACTGCCGCGAAGATCAACGGCAGATATTGGATGTATTGGGGCGAAAGAGAGGTTTATCTCGCCACCTCTTCGGAGTTGATTGACTGCTCCCCCGTGGAAACAGAACCCGGGAAACTGCTGGTGGGGCTATCGCGGCGATCGGGAGAATTCGACAGAGCGCTGGTCGAAGGCGGTCCTCTGCCGGTTCTCACCGAGAAGGGCATCGTGGCGCATTATAACGGTTTTTGAGGCCGGAAATGCCCTACGAAGCAGCCGGACGATACCAGGCTGGAACCACGTTCTGCGAGGGTCTGATTTGGTTTCATGGGATATGGCTCCTTAACTACGGTTGCGCCGATTCGTGCGTTGGTGTTGCCGTCTCCCAATAGGCTCAGACAGCGACTCGGGCGAGGACGGCCTCCAGCGAAGAGGCCAAGGTCTGCGGAGAATGTAATATGTCGCGTCGATTATCCGCTTCCGCCATTTTTTCGGCGGTTGTTGCCTCTGCCGCGAGGCAGGTTTTCAGTCAGCAGGTGGTGGTGAGCCAGATCGCCGCCATGCCTTATATTCCCGTCAACTACCAATACGAGAACTGGACGGCGGTCGCGCAGGGCTTTGACAGCACCGTCTTCAACCCGGCGGCGCAGTCCAGCTATGAGTATCCGACTTTCTGGTTCCAGAGCGATCCCGAAAATGGCATCTCCCAGGGCTTCGGAATGCCAAGCTATATCGGGCAAACGCAGAGCACCGAAGGCAATGGCGAGGCAATCACCCAGATCGGCGCAGTGCTTGGTGCAAGCCTGGTGGGGATCGACAAGCAATCACAAACGCTGAGCAACGGAATTACCTACGATTTCGTTCAGATGGCCAGCCGGTTCTATGACAGCAGCACCGGGGCCAATCTCGTGCTGAACAACATCGGATCCCAGGGCACGGGCCAATTTTGGTACGACCAGTTGCCCCAGATTATGTTCGATGGATTGATCAGCCAGTATTACTCTTCATACGCGAACGGCAGCGCCGGCCGGCAGCGGCTGGACACGATCATGACCACGGGCGCGGCTCAGATGCACACCATGATTGATGTCCTGGCCGGCGGCAGCACCACCGCCACACCGAACTTCAATTACCAGGGCTTCAACTACGTCACCCAAAAGCCGGTCACCGGTTACAACGAGCCGGATGCCGCTGGGGGCGCTGCATACGAACAATACGTGGCCTATATCCACACCGGCAACGCCACCGATCTCAGCGACGCCGAACGCTGCATGAACGCTCTGCAAAACACGCCGGCCAATGAAAATCCGCTTTACGAAACCATCCTTCCCTTCGGAGCTCTCACCGCCGCCCGCCTCAACGCAGAACAAGGAACCAATTATGACGTCGCCAAGATGGTCAATTGGTGCTTCTCACCCACCAGCGTCGTGCGGTCAGACTGGGGTGCAATCAGCGCATCCGAATGGGGCGGCTACGGAGTCAGCGGCCTGATTGGAAGCACCACCGACGACGGCGGTTACGGGTTCTCGATGAACTCTTATATCTACCCCATGGCCCTGGTGCCCCTCGTCCGCTACGACGACCGCTTCGCCAATTCCATCGGGCAATGGATGCTCAACCTAACCAACTCATCCCGGTTATTCCTCAAGAGCGGACTGCCCGCCAGTAACCAGACCAACGCTTCCTGGAACGACGCTCCCAGCAACTATTATTCTTACGAAGGCCTCAAGGAAAGTTATAATGGCGTCAGCCCGCAGGCCGGTGGCGATGGCACCGGCTATGACTCGGCATGGCTCAATTTCGGCTACGGTTCGGGCGATGTCGGCGTGCTGGGCAGCATCGTTTCTCCCACAAACGTCAGCATGATCCTTCAGCTCAATCTGCTGGCGACCGATTTCTTTCACGCCGCCGCCGATCCCTCTTATCTCCTCTACAATCCGTACAGCACGATGAAAACCGTGCAGATCAACGTCGGCTCGACCGCAGTAAACGTCTATGACGCAATCTCCGATGAATTCCTGGCCACCGATGTCAGCGGTCTCACTTCCATCTCCATTCCCGCCTTAAGCTCCCGATCTCTCGTCTACACCCCGGTAGGCGGTTCGCTGGTGGACAACGGCACCAACGTCTCCGTGAATGGCGTGATCGTCAACTATCGCAGCCCCGAATTGAACCGCCTCTACTGGGAGCCCAACGGCTCCACCGGTGGCTCCGTCCTGACCGGCACATGGGATTCCACCACCAGCAACTGGAACCCAAGTTCCGCCGGCACCAGTGCGACCAATGCCTGGATCGGTGGCAAAGTTGCCATGTTCGCGGTCGGAACTCAGGGTGGCGGCACCTACACCGTCACCATCAATGGTTCCCAGACCATCGGAGGTCTCTACTTCAAGTCAGGCAACGTCACCCTTCAGGGAGGCAGTTTCAATCTCGCTTCAGACTCAACCTTCACCGCCGCGAGCGGTGTCCAAACCATCAACACGCCGATCGCGGGGTCGTTCGCTTTCATAAAGGACGGACCCGGCACCGTGGTCCTGGGCGCCATCAATACCTACACCGGCATCACAACCATCGAACAAGGCGTCGTGCAGCTTGGAAACGCTGATGCGCTGGATGTCACCAATGTCGATGTCGACGTCAATGATGGCTTGAACATCAATTCCCTGAATGCATCGCTCGGGGGTCTCAGCGGCAGCGGAAATGTCAACATTTCCAGTCAAACCCTTACGGTCGGCAACGACAATCAGCCCGCGGAATATGCCGGCCAAATCAGCGGCACCGGCGAAGTCACCAAGATCGGCGCCGGAATCTGGACGCTCGACGGACCTAACACCTACTCCGGCGGAACCCTGCTT
Organism: Tepidisphaeraceae bacterium; assembly: GCA_050010915.1. Taxonomy (GTDB): domain Bacteria; phylum Planctomycetota; class Phycisphaerae; order Tepidisphaerales; family Tepidisphaeraceae; genus PALSA-1353. The sequence continues at coordinate 3,418 of JBEKKC010000085.1, forward strand.
CAAGGCGGCGAGATCTCTGTTGCCAGCGATTCCAGCCTCGGCGCCGGCGGCGGCGGACTCAATTTCGACGGCGGCACCCTCCAGATCACCGGCACAACCTTTAACAGCACCTCCAGGCCCATAACCATGACCGCTAATGGCGGTGGCTTTGACATCGAAGATCCCAACAACACTTTCACCGTCGCTCAAAATCTCACGGGCGGAACGCTCGTTAAGCTTGGAGCCGGAACCCTCGCCCTTGCCGGAAACAATTCCCAATCCGGTTTGACGCTGAATAATGGAACACTCTACGCCACGACCGCTTCAAACCTGGGCAGCGGCGCTATTACCTTCTCAGGTGCCAGCACGTTGAGCCTCGGCAATACCACCGCCTTGACCGTTTCCGCAGGCGTCAACGTAAACGCCAGCAGCACGCTCAACCTGGGCGGTACCGGAACCGTCACGTTGGCCGGCCCTCTGGCGATAAATGCCGGTCTGGTGCAAACCGGTGGCGGCACGCTACAGATCACCAGTCAGCCCAGCGGATCGGGGTCAATCACCCTTCAGGCAGGTACGCTGGAAGCAAATATGAATTCGGGTTGGTCCATCGGCGGCACGTCCGGCGCGGGCGGCATCTATATCGCCGACGCCTCCAGCAACAGCACCGACAATCAAACCGTTTTGCTCGGTTCCGGCGTCACCATGAACTACGGGCGACTTTACTTCCAGCCCTACGCCCTGAACGGAACCAAAACCCTTGGCACAATGTCCACATCCGGTGTTGCGACAATCAATACCTACATCCAATTGGAAAGCGGCTCCATAAACCTCCAGCTGACCGCTCCCCCCGGCGGGCTCTTCGACCTCCCCCTCGGAATCCTCGGCAGCACAACCGCGGACGTTACGATCGTCGGCGGCGGGACCATTTCCCTCGGCGGCGTGGGCGCCGCTCAAAGCGAGTATTATCAAGGTGTCACAACCGTTCAAAATGGAACCTTGCTGCTGACGGGCAATGATATCGTGGGCAATGCGCGGGACACTTACGTACTCGGCAACAGCAGCTATACGCAGGCCGTACAGATCGGCACGGCCAGTACGCCAGCAACAGCGCAACTCTCATTCTTGACGGATGCGGCCGTCACCATCAACCATAACCTCAGCGTCAACAATTGCGGTGGCCCGATCTACCTCGGCGGCGCCAGCGCAAACCCTTCGACGTTCAACTCCGCGATCTCGCTGGCCAAAAGTGTCTTTTTAACTTCGGCCGCCGGCGGTGTTGTTAACTTTACAGGCATGATCACTGGCATTGGCGGGATCACCGCCAGCGGGGCGGGCACGGTGAACCTCAGCGGAGCGGATAGTTACAACGGGACCACGAACGTTACAAGCGGAGCGGCATTGGTCATTGCCGCTGCCGGCGCTTTGCCATCCGGCAGCACGATCGTCAATAACGGGAGCCTGACCATCAATGGCAACAGCGTCGCGGGCAACATCAGCGGCTCCGGAACATTGAACATCGGCGTCGCATCCACGGCGGTGCTGAAGCTGGCCAGCGGCAGTGGGGCCAGCAGCCAAAACGCCCTGAACCTCTCCAACGGCTCCACTCTGGACATCACCAACAATCATCTCGTCATCAACTACGGCAGTGGTCCCGATCCCATCACATCCATCGCCGCGTACATCAAATCCGGCTACAACGGCGGCGGGTGGAACGGCCCGGGGATCATTTCCACGACGGCGCAAACGAAGACCAATGGTCTGCTGTATGGTGTCGGCTATGCCGACAGCATAGACAACGTCGTCGTCGGCCTGACCTCGGGCCAGATTGAAATCAAGTATACGTTGTTGGGCGATGCCAACTTGGACGGCCTGGTCAACGGCTCGGACTTCAACATCCTGGCGGCGAACTTCAACCAGAGCATCACCGGCTGGGACCAGGGCGATTTCAACTACGACGGCCTGGTGAACGCGACCGACTTCAACGAGTTGGCGGCAAATTTCAACCAGGGTGTCAGCGGCGCTGACGTGTCGGGCGGCGACATCGTGGCCTTGGACGCCTTCGCCACCGCAAACGGGTTGCCCTTGCCGACATTCGCCAATGTTCCGGAACCCACTTTCCTCGGTCTCTCAATGCTCGCCGGCGTGGGCTTCTTCGCTCGGCGACGACGCACGTCCGCCGAGGTTCAAACAGGAAATCCCGGCTGATGGAAGTGATTACAACCTATGGCTGTAGCCATTAATCGCCATCGGGGTCAGATCCCGCTGTGGGTTGCCATCACGCTCTTCGGCCTGCTGGTGCTGGTGGTTGGCATTTGGACGTGGCGAAGCACCCAAAACACCACGGGGGACAATCGAATACCGATCGTTTTCTGGAACGCCGGGCGGCTGGGTGAGGGAGTCTACGGCGCTCTGCACGACTTTGAGCTACAGAACCCGCAATACAAAGTTATCGCCGACACATCGGCCTCGCGAGATCTGACGAGCGACGCCCAGCGATTGCTCTGCGCGATCGCGGGGAATGTCCCGCCCGATCTGGTCTGGTTCGATCGTTTTGCCATAGGAGAATGGGCCAGCCGCGGGGCGCTGACCGATCTGAATCCCTACCTGCAAGCGCAAAAGGCCGACGATCCCGACCGAATTGATCTTGCCGACTACTATTCATTCACGCTGAACGAAGCGCGGTATCGGCCGCCGGGCACAAACGGCCCAGTTGGATTGTTCGGTCTGCCGACTTCGCTGGACATCCGCGTTTTGTACAGCAACGCCGATCACCTTCGACAGGCGGGGCTGGTGGATCAGGCGGGCAATCCGCGCCCGCCGCAAACCTGGAGCGAATTGCGCGCCGATGCCGGTCTGCTTACGCGCCGCAATCCGGATCACAGCATGGCCCGGATGGGATTCTCACCGGACTACGGCAATTCCCATCTTGTCTTGTATGCCTTCCAGGCAGGAGGAAATTTGCTCAGCGAGGACGGCACCCGCGTCACTTTCGATTCACCGCCGGTGGTTCGCGCTCTGCGGTTTGTCACCGATATCTACGACGATCTTGGCGGTTACCAGGCTGTCGGGGAATTTCAGGCGGATTTTCAGTCCAATGTGCTGGACCCGTTTCTCAAGGGCCAGGTCTCAATGAAGATCGATGGCGATGGATACATGGACGAAATCATCCGCCAATACAAGCCCGACATGGACTTCATCATCAGCCCCGCTCCGATGCCGGATGATCGTCTGGCCCAGGGCGCCAAACCCGTCACCTGGGCCGGTGGATACTCCCTGGTGGTTCCCTCCACCGCCAGGAACAAACAGGGCGCCTTCAAGCTGATGCAATTTCTCAGCAGCCGGCGAACGTATCGGTTCCTGGAGGAGGCAAAGCGACAATCGGATGAAAGCCAGGGCCTGTTCTATCTACCGCGCCCCCAGGGGAACCGAACGCTGTATCTGGACCGAGTGCGGGAGACCCTGTCGCAGAATCCGCACATTCCCGCGCCGTTCAGGCGGGCCTGCGCGGTGCTCGCCGAACTGCTTCCCGGGACGCTCATCCGCCCGCCGTCCCCGGTTGGGCAGTTGCTTTTCAACCAACAAATCCGCGCCTTCAGAGAATCGTTCGATCACAAGTTCGCGGCTGAGTATTCCGGGGACAAGGACGGTGAAGTGCTCGCCTGCCTGCGCGATACCCAAATCGTGGTCCAACGCCAACTGGACGCGATCCTCCACCCGCTCCCCCCGACCCAGGTTCAATGGCGCGGATATTTCGCCGGTTACGCCGCATTGGCGGCAACTCCATTTATCGCGATTTACGTTGCGCTCCGCAAGAGCCGCCGGGCTCGCGTGTACCGCAAGGGTGACACGGGAGCCGCCCTGTTGTTCCTGTCCCCCTGGTTGATCGGCATAATCTGCCTGACCGGCGGGCCGATCCTCTTCAGCGTTGTTCTGAGCTTCACCCGCTACGACGTGCTCAGCCCGGCACGATATGTCGGGCTGGATAACTTCCGCGATCTTTTTCAGGACAACCTGTTTTTCAAGAGCCTGGGAAATACAGCGTTCATGCTGCTGCGGGTCCCCCTGGGCATGGCGATCAGCCTCGCCATCGCGCTGCTCCTCAACCGCCGGATCCGCGGCATCGGGTCATATCGCACCGCCTTCTACATGCCCACGATCGTTCCCTTGGTCGCCGCAACGCTCCTGTGGCAAATGCTGCTGAATGATTCCTTTGGACTGATCAATGTCTCGCTCCGATGGGCGTTCTCCACCCTTCCGTTCCGCGGCGTCGAGTCGATCGCCAATCACGTTCACCACTTTGCCGGGTCCCCTTTCCACTTTACGGCCCCGCAGTGGTTGGATGACCCGGCCTGGTGCAAGCCGGCAATTATCCTCATGGGGCTCTGGACCGCCGGCGGGGGGATGATCATCTGGCTGGCCGGTTTGCAGTCGATTCCCGCTCAACTCTACGAAGCCGCCACCGTCGATGGAGCCGGCAAATGGAAGCAGTTTACGCATGTCACATTGCCGATGCTCAGCCCGTTCATCCTCTTCAATGCCATCGTGGGCGTCATCGGCACCATGCAGGTTTTCACCGAAGCGTACATCATGTTTCCCAATGGCGGTAATGCTGATGCAGCACTGTTCTATGCTTACTACCTGTTTCAAAAAGCCTTCCAGTATTTCAGCATGGGTTACGCCAGCGCGATGGCGTGGATCCTGTTTTTGATTGTCCTGCTGCTCACACTGCTGCAGCTCCAGTTCAGCAAGAAGTGGGTGTATTATGAGCGCACTTGACCGCGTGGGCCGATGGTTCGCCCGCCGCGGGTGGGTGTATCTGTTGCTGCTTTGCGGTGTGGGCATCTTCATGCTTCCATTGGTCTGGATGGTTGGCATGAGCATCAAGACTGATGACGAAGCGGTGAGCACCCGGATCTTTCCCGAAATCCCGACCTTTCGCGCCGACTCGCCGATCGTTCGCAAGCCCAATCAACCCCAGCGGCCGGAGGGCGTGGCCCCCGCGGATTGGAAGGAATTGCTTCCGCTCTTGATTCGACAGGCCCGTGCATCGCTCGATGCCTGCCCGATCCCTCCCGGAGGCGAACCCGCCGGCGCTCAAATCCTTCGCGATGACGCCGCCACCCAGTTGACCGCGAAGCTCGTCGAAAAACTGCCCGAAAAATCCTGGACCGGAGATCGCGTCGCGCTCATGTCCGCTTACACCCGACTGCTCACGCCCGAGGTGTTGCACGATGCGCTGGACAATCAACTGGGACGATTGGAATTTGGCGCTCTCCAAGCGCAATCGCTGGATGGTCGCATTTTCAATATCAGTTCCGGCTCGCAGATCGCTCGAGACTGGAAAGTCGAATCCGGCCCGGGTCAGCTTTTGCCCGCGGGTGATGATGCATCGTATCTGCGATATCACTTCAACTCGTCCGATGATCCGCCTGTGGTGCTTCGCGCCGATTTCGATGTGCAGGTTGCACCGGATCAGCTCCACCAGGTGATTGTCGCGATGAAAGGGGATGACAGCTGGCATCACCTCGACGCAGCGCTCGACTGCGGCGTCACTCACTGGCGATCCACATGGACCACCTACATCGCCCAGTACCGTGTCAGCAGTCTGATTTTTCAATTGCCGGGATTCGATGACTCCACGTATCGCCCCAAAACCTGGATACCTCTTCAGTCCGTTTCGGGAAGTTCCTCCGCGTCCTCACCCACGGCCGTGACATTGCGATTGTTCATCCGCCCCAGCTCCACGCTCGGAGCGATATGGGGAAAGGTAGAGCGAAACTATGGCCGGGCGTTTCGATCGATCCCCTTCTGGACCTATCTTGGAAACAGCGTGCTGCTGGTGGCCCTTCAGCTGGCCGGGGCATTATTCAGCTCATCTTTTGTCGCCTACGCCTTTGCCCGCCTGCAATGGCCCGGTCGGGCGATTGCCTTCGGTATTCTTCTCGGCACCATGATGATCCCCGGTCAGGTCACCATGATCCCATCGTTCGTCATCTGGCGATCGCTCGGCTGGTACAACACGCTCAATCCCCTGTGGGTTCCCGCCTGGTTCGGCAGCGCCTTTTTCATTTTCTTGATGACCCAGAACATGAAAACGATCCCCAGGGAATTGGAGGAAGCAGCCAGGATCGACGGACTGAACGCGATTCAGGCCTGGTGGTACATCATCCTGCCGCTGGTGAAACCCACGCTTGCTGCCATTGCCATCATGGTCTTCATGGGCGCCTGGAACGATTTCATGGGCCCGCTGGTGATGCTGCGCGATCAATCACGCTTCCCGCTCAGCCTCGGTCTGTTCAGCATGAACTTGGACCAGGGCGGTGATTCCACGCTCATTATGGCCGGCAACATGCTCATGACGATGCCGGTCATTCTCATATTCTTTTTGTTCCAACGATATTTTATTGAAGGCGTCAGCGTCACCGGGATAAAAGGCTGAGCCTGACCTATTGGCTAGCGCGCCCGAGCCGGCCATCAGTGCGTGAAACGGAAATGTCGCGCCAGAATTCGGCGGCGTAGCGGCAAACAAATGCCGCGTGGCTTACGAAGCATTTCTTCGCCGGATTAGTTGTCGTTGATGGTGACGCGGTAGCCTGCCCGTTGAGGGCGAGTAGAATTGCTCTTTGATAAGTGAATAGTCGGCTCGGGCGGGCGGGGTGGGCGAGCCGCTTAAGCGCAAATGGCTGCTGGAAATGAAAGAACGGATCATTTCCCTCGATAACAGCAATGCCCCCGTTTTCGCGCCATTAAGCCGAATCTTTTGCTTTGTGCAAATTGATCAGAACTGCATAGCGGTATTTGTTGCCGTTTCCGCCATGCGCAAAGATTCAATAGCGTTACTGTCATCAATCACTCTAACAACTGAATTATCCAGAATCCAATTCCATTGATCTTTAATCATTGAGATCAATAATTGCTGGTATCGGTTTTGTTTGTCGGCGTTATTTCCATACTCCACAGTTACGTGCCGATAAAACATCCAATCATGAAAACGTCCTCTGACTTTGTGGTTCTCGTCCTGTAATGTTCCGTTTTGAATGACCAAACAATCCGGCATCATCCTTTTGAGTAGTTCAAGTTGTTCCTTTTGAAGCAAACCGTGCAATCGCAATTTTACCGGAACCCATTCAAAGAGTGAGACGTCTCCTCTTTCGAATTGAAGCCTCATTTCCTGACGGTCCAAAATCTTGGGCTGATCAAAACCATGATAAAAAGTCACCGGTCCTAGCGGGTAGTTGACGGTTGACTGAACGCGATCATTTATTCGCCTTTCGATTCCGGGCCGGTGCCACTGTGCTGCGTGAATGATTTCACCTTTCCCCAGCCAGCCGGCAAACAAATCGAAAAAATGCACGGCATGTTCGATGAAGATTCCGCCGCTTTTTTCTTCATCCCAAAACCAATGATCTTGTGTCAGATTTTCATCACTGGCATAATTTTCAAAAAAGCCGTGAAGAAATTCCCCCAGCACATGTTCTTTCACAATTTCCCTGACGATTGAAAACAATGGATTGTAACGCTGCATCAGATTAACGACATACAGTACTTGTTTCGATCTAGCTAGAGACGCAAGCTCTTCCGCTTCTGCTGTTCTTAGCGCTGCCGGTTTTTCACAAATTACATGTTTGCCGGCAAATAAGGCTGCCTTGGATTGAGAATAATGTGAACTGGGTGGTGTGGAAATGTAAACCAGGCTGATGCTGCCGTCACGTAACAAGGATTCATAATCTGGATACGCTTTCGCTGACAATTCACCAGCCAAATGCTGAGCTGATATTGAATTGATATCGGTAACTGCAACTACTTTTATTCCCGGCACCTGAAGAAATGCTTTTGATGCAAAAGCTGCAAAGGCTCCTGCACCAACAATGCCAATTGTTAATTCCGATTGTGAAACTGTCATGTTCGATGCCTCGGTTATTTGTCAAAGTTAGTTAATTAATTCACAGCCGTCCCCAGCTTGAGTATTAAGGGGTGATCGCATATCGTCGAAAAAAGATGTGGTGTCGCACCGCTCACCATCCATCGATCCCCTCGGGAAATCATTTTGTGAAATAGTCTGGATCCATTTCCGGGTTCCGCAAGGCCGCCTGCTCGAGCGCTTGAAGGATAAACGAATTCCATGCAAAGACCCGATGGTAGCCAAAGAACGGATGCGCCGCGTCGGTGGCGAGGTATTCCTGGCTGGTCGGAAAGTCAGGGGTAATATTAAGTTCCGCCCATAGCCGGTTTGCGATGGCCTTCCTGGAGTCCCTCCATCCGTGAAGCTTTCCGGTAACGTATCCGCAGACTTCAATCCGCATCCAACTGCCGCCGTTGTAATAGATTCCGTCCATGCCGTGATTTGCGTAGCTAGCCGCGAAGGAATCACTGACCATCGGGTGCCAGCTCTCATTGAAGTAGCTCCACCCCTTGCCTCCTTCGGGAAGTCCGATGAAGATCGGCCGCACCGCACCACCCGCTTCAGGGTGCGGGCAATCTTTTCGCGACATCATCGCTGGTATGCGATCGAGATGGTTCACGACGATCTCGTCCGTGAGGATTTTTCGACTAAATAGCCAAAGAGAAAGATATTCCGGGAAGATTTCTGCAAACCCGATGGCATCCGCGATGTCCCGCGCCGGGCGCATGAACTTTCTCGCGGGATCGTAATAGCCGCGATAGAGTTCTTCCGCCTTGCCAAGATATTCCTCGGAAATCGTTTCACTCACCCCGGGAATCTCCAGTTCGTTGATCACGCGCGACGTGACGGCCCACATTCCCTGGTTTTCACAGATGGTGGACGTGCCCTGGGGATATTCGATGACGTCGAGCTGGCCCATGACGAACTGCGCCGAGCAAAGTCCCTCGCGACGGGGATCGTACGTTCGAAGACAATATTCCGCGGCTTTCCGCACCTTTTCCATGGGCAACTTAGTGCCGAACCGGCGACGATTCAGAAATGCCCACATCAGCCAAAGGGGCGTGGAATCGTTCGACTTGCGCTCCACATTGGCGAGATTCGGCTCCACCAACGTGTTGATTGCCCCATCAGTTCCCTGATTTTCAGCCCACGCATCGAAAACGCTCTCGTTCAATTCGCGATTGTGAATGCCATTGAGCGCGAAGAAACTGTCGCGAAGATACATCTCACCGGCGGCGGAATACCAAATGCTCGGTGCGCAAATCGGCCGAAAGCTCTCCGGTCCCGCGATCCAACAAAGCATCATGAGGTCGGCGTAAATGGCCTTTTCGGTCTCTCCACCCTGGAAACCGAGTCCGTCGGCCAGATAGAGTTGGCTGGCGAGCCGGTGACCTCGAATCGTGTCCGGCACCTTTTCATCGGCGAATACGAAAACCGTTTTCTCCGCGGGATGCCCCATCTCCAGCCGATGGTACGGTTCGCTGCGAGTGGCGATGCGGCGAACTTGCAGGCCGCGCACCTCGACTTTCGCGAAACCTGTCGCCGCCTCCGCTTTCCTAGCTTGTTCTGTTTCCGCAACGGAAATGAAGACGGCGCAGCCTTGTCCTTGCAATCCCGGCACAAACACCGTCGTTCGGAAATCGGACCATGCTCCGAGCGATTCAGGCACGCCATCGTTGTACAGAGTAATGTCGCCCAGCTTGCGCAGTCGCTCATCCACGTTCCAAATCTTAATGGCCACCGGAACAGCCGAACGGTACTCCAGACGCAGCGAGTAAACCTCGTTGCCTCCCGCCGCAAATGGAATAATCACCCCGTCCTCGAAACTCTGTGTGGACAGCGTGGCCACACCATCGCGCTCGTCCAGAGTCACCTCGCCTTGTTTCGTCCACGACGAAACCTCCGGCAGGGCAATGGTTTGAGCATTCGGCTCTGGGTCCACCTGCTCCATGACTTCGCCAAACGTCTGCTGAACGAAAAAATCCCCCTTGCTGTGTTCCTCCGCACGCGAACCGGAATACAGATTGGCATCCGGAATTCGGCGCGGCGCGGGCTTCACGGGTCTGCCGTCCCGGCGGATGATCCGCGTCCACTGGTTACGATAGCCGGAGTCAGTCAGGAGGCCGACGCACAAACCATCCTTCGTGCGGAACCCGGCGGCTGGAAAATATTCGCGCAACGCTCCGCCTTTCCAGTCCAACTGATCGAAACTCCAAAACTTCGCGGGACTCTCCTCAGGCTCCAAACGATTGCTCAACTGGTAGAACAGCATGAACATGTCGGCTTGGTATAACCGGATCTTCTTTCGCACAACGTGAGGAGTCACCAGTTCATAGTCCACGTGGGCGAACACGGTTGTGTTTAGATTCTTGAGCCTGCACGCACCCTCGAGCATCAGGTGTGTGGAATTGCCCGCCCACGACGTCGCCTTCCAGTCATTCACACGATCTTCCACGCTGCGTTCTTCGTTCTTGAAGGATGCCGAAAATTCACCGCCCCGATTGTGCCGAGCAAAGGGCTGGCCATTGAAAAGAAGATCGACGCTGTAGCCCTGTTTGGCGTCGCCAGTAACCTTTAACGTCAATCCATCGGTGCCGGGTGTCATTGCCGATGCGACTCCTCGTAACGCGCCCGGCCCCGACCCCAGACCGAAGGCTAGACCAGCCGTGATTGACCCCTCGATGAAACGACGACGCGAAATGGCTCGGTAGTCCATACTTTTTCGTCCCCCTGCCCAATGAATTGGCATCAGCCGGGATTTCCCAGTTGGACTTTTGCCGACGACCGTCGCCAGCGATTCTTCTTAGCATGACGCCCCGAACCCGGCCCGTCAAAAGGTTTCGCGCCCTCAGCCCGACCTCTTGACCTGCGCGGCGGCCACGTTTTCACCTTCCGCCCAGATCTCATTCTTCCGCCGGCCGGGTATCCGGCGTCGTGGACTCACTCTGCGCCGGCTGGCCGCGCCGTTGCATTAGCAGCCACTCATAGAGCTTGGGATCGTCGTACGCTGGTTCCCAGGAGTTGTGGCCATAGTCCGGATACACGGTGAACCTCACCCGCGCGTGGATGTCCCGCAGGGCCTGTACCATCTCGTAGGCGTTCTCGATTGGCACTGACGGATCGCGCCCACCGTGGAATACCCAGGTAGGGATATCCTTAAGGCGCGACACATCGGTCGGGTCGCCGACACCGCAGATCGGCACGACTGCCGCGAAGCGCTCGGGGAACCACTCGGCCATTTCCCAGCTTTCAGACCCGCCTATGCTAAGTCCGGTCAGGTAGACGCGGTCGAGATCGACGGGATACTTGGCCGACACCTCGTCCAGCAGATCGCGCAAAAGCAGTGGATTCCAACGGTCACCTGCCGGACATTGGGGGGAGACCACGATGAATTGATCCTTGAAAGCCCAATCGGGCTGATTCTTCAAGATTTGCGGGAGACCGTGGGCCAATACGCGATCGAGGTTGTCTCCCCGCTCGCCGCTGCCGTGTAGGAAGAGCACCAGGGGAAACTTCGCCTGCGGGTTGTTTTGGCTCAAATTGGGAACGTGAACGAGATATTTGTACGGGACCAGATCGCCGGTCCGTTTCTCCAGTCCGTACCACCACGCGATGTTCATCCCGGCAGGCCCAAGGCGACGTGGCAAATTCCCTGCGCCCGGTGCCGTCTCGGCCAGCCCGGCGAGAAAAACGGCCAGATGATCGTCGCGCCACCGGCTGTCGCTCGTCTCCCGTGCGACAAAATCCTCCGTTGCCGTTACCTGCTCTCCGGCAATGGCTGCGTCCACTCCAAATTCGGGCGGCAATTGTAACGCGGTCGTCAGCCGCAGCGCCCGCCAGTTGAAGTCCTTGGTCTGGCGATACAGCGTCAGATATCGCTTAAACGGCTTCCCCTTTTCCGGCGTCACCTCAGCCACGGCGCCATACCGCCCCGGATGATCGGCGCCGGCCACGACGTTGTAATTGGCATCGTAATAGGTCGCGTGAATGGTGTAGTCGCCGATCAAATCCTCAGCCGCTTCTGGACTGGCAAAGTCAATGCTTGGCAGATCCGTCTTACTGAAGACCGAGGAATCCGCCACGACGTCCATGTCCCCGAGTGCGTCCTTTCGCTGATCATCTGCATTAGGAAGATCCAGGGACTCGATCAACTTCCCATCCAACCAAACCGCAAGCGGCCCGTAAGGCTTGCCAATCGCAGGTATTGGCAGGGATATTTCGGCCGCCGCCAGGCGACCATCGGGCTTCAATGTCGCCTGGCCAAGGATCGCACCCCCCGCCCTGACCTGCGCGATCTTTCCCACCGCGTTGGCAGTCGCGGCGATTGAGACGCGCGTCCGCCGGAAATGCTCATACCCCCCTTCGGCCGCCGCCGTAACCGCGGCGCTGGGGGCGTCTGCCAGACGAATGCGCTGCATTTTTTTGGTATTCGAATCCGCCCCCTGTTCTGGAAACCACAAAAGCTGCGCGACGTTCCCGCCGCCACGGTGGTTGACTTGCACCTGAAACCCGATCTCGCGCCCCACCTTCGCCTTCACCCCCAGCACATCCCACGGCAGCAGCGCCTCGATCACGTATCCACTCGCGGTTCTTTTTGCCGCCGCCGTGACCGAGGGCTTCACCCTTCGATTAGTCTGGGACCGCTTGTCGAACAAGAACGTTCGCATTTGGGCGTGCTTGGGATCGACGCCGGGCGCGATGGACGCCTGCCAGTGTTCTACGCCGCCGCAGGCATCGGCCTCGGACAATTCGACCGAGGCTCCGGTCGAGGGCTGCATGTCCGAGTCTGCTTCGTGTACGTCCGGATCAGCGACCTCGCTCAGCACAAGCAGCCCGCGCTCATCCCATCCCAGCCGGACCTGCGCATCAAACTGCCCGCTTTGGAGCCGCCGGGGTGGGGTGGAATGCATCACCGAGACCACAAAGCCCTGATCGGCCCAGTCCGCGGGATCGCCATCGATGGCAATCCCCTGGAGCTTGGGAATATCAAACACCGGTCGATCGGCTAGTGTGTGAGGAGGCGAGACGGCTGCGTCGTCCCCTCGCGAGCGAGCAGGGAAAAGCATCCCCACGAGTGCAAGCAACGCGAACAGAGCAATGAACAGGGTTTGCTGATAGTGCGATTTGCGTTTGCCCGTGGCCACTGCGGTCCTCCGAAATGCGATGAACACAGCATAGTGCTCGATCAAAAAGGTTCCAGGCGAGCGATTTTAGTGCGGAATGCCCTTAAGAATCTCGGCAATGGAAAATCGCGCGCCGCAGATGACGCTGTCTGACGCGCCGTAATAAATCGTAACCGCGTCGCCATCCACAAGATGTCCATTGGTGAACACGACGTTGCCGAGGAAGCCGGTTTGTTCATAGGGCGCGCTGGGCTCCATGATTGGGTCCTTTGAACGGGCGATGACCTTCCACGGTTGTTCCAAGTCCAGCAGCAGCGCGCCGAGGCAATAACGATTCTTCTCGTTGGCGCCATGATAAATTTCCAGCCAGCCGGCCGGAGTTCGGATTGGCGCGGCGCCAGCCCCCACGCGGGCGCTGTCCCACATGCCCGGTCGCGTCCGCGCCAGACAGGCGTGCCTGCCCCAGTGCAACCGGTCGGGCGACTGCGCGAGCCAGATGTAGTTGCCGCCAATCTCCGGGCTGGACGGACGGTGCAGGGCAAAATAACGACCGCCAATCGTCTCTTCAAACAGCACACAATCTTTGTTGTGCGGCGGAAAGATGAGGCCGTGTTCGTGAAATTGCTTCCAGTCCACCGTGGAGCGCATTCCCACCGCGACGCCATTCGGCGAAACGGCGGTATAGGTCAGATAGGAAACGCCTGCCAGCTGCGAAACCCGGCAGTCTTCGATGCCGAAGGTTTCAAACGCGCCGTGACCATAGAGCGGCGGATGGGCCGCGTCTTGGCGGAAACGAATTCCATCATCGCTCGTGACTATTCGCAAATGCGAGAGCGTGGTCAGATAATCCACCCCGTCGTAACGCAGCACGCGCGGATCGGAAATATCAAGTCGCGGATCATTCCGATCAAACTCCAGCACCCGCGCTTCGCCAGACTCGCAGAGAATGGGACAAGAAATGCGTCCTTCGCGTTGCGGCGGACGTTCCGCCACCCGCACGATCAGGCAAGTCTTGCCGTTCAAGCGGAAGACCCCCGGATTCAGAAGACACTCGACGTGCCAACCAGGCCGGCTCGGTTGGAAATCGGCCGGTCGGAGCAGGGGGTTTTCCGGGAATCGCCGCGCAAGGTCACTCGTGTTGTTCATGATTTTTGAGCGATTCGAGGTTGCATCGTGCCATCAGGCACACGATGGCGGATTCTGCTTCATCCGTGGCACATGGCCAAGGTATCCTGCTTGCAGCAGGCTAGCAAATCCGTCCGCGGCAGCTTTGCTTCCTTCGTGGAACACATTCCCGTCGGTACACACACCTCCACCGCGAGGATTTGGCTGGCGCGTTAAACGCACTACCGGACTTGTCCCCCACGCGACAGGCTGCCGTCCTCACGGGGACCAATGGCCTGGAAATTCGCTTGTCACCTGACTGGTCACCAGACAGCGAAATTGGCCCCAGTTTACTGGAGTCTGGCGAAGGGAAACCGGATGTTGTAGCATCACGCCCGTCGTTCGGAAAAACCGACGTGGAACGCGGGGTTTCCGGGCAAAAAGTTAGTCTCGGCCTCTTGGCGGAATTGGCAGACGCGTTGGACTCAAAATCCAATGCCCGAAAGGGCGTATCGGTTCGACTCCGATAGAGGCCATTGTGGCCGAAGGGCCGCAATGAGCAGGGGAGCAGGAGAACAGGGGAGCAGGAGAGCTGAAGAGAATTCAAGAGCAAGAGCCGCGTTGATCGACGAACGGCCTCCACTGCGGTCTGCTGCTCAACTGTTCTACTGTTCATCTTCAATTCGGCTTTTGGCCTTCATGCTCGAAATCCGGAGGCGCGGCGTCCCCGTTCGTTTGCTGTTCACCTCCTGATTTGGTCAATCGATTTCGCGCGATTTTGGCTGGTTTTTTGGGGCGGTGACACCGTCGCGGTTTTTGATAGCGCCAGGGCCGACGTTGTCACTGTCACCGCGCGAATTTGAGTAGTGCGGCCATTTGTCGGTGCTCGAAATGAAACTCCGGATTTTGCGGATAACCCAACGCGGCATAGCCGCAACCAAAATGGAACGCAAACGCGGGCATTTCCTTGAAACCCAAAGCGCAACAGCGAGGCGGGAAAAGCAGATTTTCCGCCCGCTTCGCAAGCCCGCATGATTCACCGCCAAGGGCGCGAAGAGCGCAAAGGAAGAAGGAAAGTCCGTTGAACCCACTTCGACATAACTTCTTCTCCGCATTGATTCTTCGCGCTCTTGGCGCACTTCGCGGTGAATAATCCGAGCCGGAAATTTGCGCGGTGTGCGAAGATTATGATGGATTGCAGCACGGATAGGAAATGGACGAATTCGTTCTTCCCATCCGCGTCAATCGACGCCATCCGCGGTGAGTCTGAGTTTTCCCGGTTCATAATGGACATCATAAAGCTACGGTTGCAGAATCGGCCTTGGGGCGCCGTCGACAAAACCCCTGTTTTCGACAGCGCCACGGGGGGTTTTGTCTACGTCTACGGGGGGACCGACTTGAAAAAGCGGCGATCGGCCATTTTGGCGGTGTCGGAGATGACCGCATTCGGGCTGGGGGTAACGGGCGTCGGATCGACAACGAAAAATGTACGTCCCTCTATATTTAAGGCCGGGAGGTGAAAGAATTGGACGTGGTGTGCGAGGCAAAGCCGTGATTTGTTTACGTTTTAACAAATCTGAGATGAGGGCAGGCCCCTCGCAGTCGGGTGACAGGACCTGGCTGCAAACCAGCTGCAAACCAGCTCGAGCCGCGGCGGTCAAGAGCCGCTCGTGGTGAACGTCGGGTTAAAAGGTGCGGCAAGACCGCGTCAGGTGTGGTCCGCGAAGGCGAACGAAAGTGAACCGCTGATGAAGGGTCGAAAAATTCTCCAGACGGTGTCAAAACCGGAGCTACACGTCGGTTCCGGGAGAAGTGACGGCGATGACTTGTCTACGACCGGCATGACA
>JBEKKC010000086.1:0-19276 GCA_050010915.1 Tepidisphaeraceae bacterium
CAGGGAACCTTCAACGAATCGCTCAACCTCGCCAGCCTCTACAAGGTCCCCTGCATCTTCGTGGTTGAAAACAACGGCATCGCCATGGGAACCCAGGTCGATCGCGCCAGCGCGGAAAAGGACCTCGCCAAACGCGGCGATGCCTATGCTATGCCCAATTACGCCGTCGACGGCAACGATATCGACGTCGTCATCAGCGAGTTCTCCAAGGCCAAGGAACGCGCCGTCGGCGGTGGCGGACCCAGCTATATCGTCGCCAACACTTATCGTTTCCGTGGCCACTCGATGTCCGACCCCTTGAAATACCGCACCAAGGAGGAAGCCGACCGAGCCAAGCTCCGCGACCCGATCACCCTCTACGCCGAACGCCTCAAGCAGGCCGGTCTCGTCACCGACGCCCAGCTCCAGGAAATCGAGCGATCCGTCGCCGAGGAGATCGACCAGGCCACCCGGCAGGCCGACGCCGATCCGTTCCCGGCGCTGGAAGACCGATTCAATGACGCCCTGGCGGAAAAATATCCGTTTGATCCGAGGTAACGGTTATGGCCGAACGCAAACCGGAACAGATTGACTTTATGGGCGAATTACGTCGATATGGCAATTCGGATCCGTTCGTTCCCTTCGAGATCGAGACGACCAGCGGCGATCGGTATGAAGTGCAGGAACGGCTTCAGTTTGCGCTGGGAGCCACCGCGGCTGTCCTGGTGTTGCCCAGAACGGGGATACAAGTCATTCGTATGAACCAAATCTCCGCCCTGCGCGTGCACGAACCGATTTAAGCGCAGCCCCCGAGGCCCCCATGCCAATTATCCAATTCCGGGAAGCTCTCCGCGACGCCATGACCGAGGAGATGGAGCGCGACGAAAACGTCTTTCTCATGGGCGAGGAAGTCGCCCAGTACAACGGCGCCTACAAAGTCTCCGAGGGCATGCTGGAGAAATTCGGCCCGCGCCGGGTGTTTGACACGCCTATCAGCGAAGCCGGGTTTGCCGGGCTTGGCGTCGGCGCCGCCTGCTGCGGGTTGCGGCCGATCATCGAATTCATGAGTTGGTCATTCACCCTCGTTTGCATGGATCAACTCGTCAACAACGCCGCCAACATCCGCTACATGTCCGGCGGACAATTCAAGATTCCGGTCGTGTTCCGCGGCGGCAACGGCATCGCCCATCAACTTGGCGCGACCCACAGCCATCGCGTGGAAGCGGTTTACGCGCGTGTTCCCGGCCTGATCGTCGTCTCGCCCAGCACGCCCTACGACGCCAAGGGCCTGCTCAAATCCGCCATCCGCTGCGACGATCCCGTGATCTTCCTCGAATCCGAGAAAATGCTCGCCGACAAGGGCGAAGTGCCCGCCGAGGAATACCTGTTGCCCATCGGCACGGCCAACGTCGAACGCGAGGGCGATCAGGTCACCGTCGTCAGCTACGGCCGCCCGCTCCAGCGCGTCGTGCGCCCCGCCGTCGAGCATCTGCGCACCGATCACGGCATCGACGTCGAGTTGATCGACGTGCGAACCCTGCGCCCCCTGGACGTGGACACCATCGCCGATTCCGTCCGCAAAACCAACCGCTGCGTGATCGTCGATGAAGATTGGGGCTATTGCGGCATGGGCAGCGGCATCCTTTTCAAGATTCAGAAGCGTTGCTTCGACGACCTGGACGCGCCCATCGAATACGTCCACAGCGACGAAATCCCCGTCCCCTTCTCGCATCCGCTCGAAGAGGCCATGCTCCCCAGCGTCGATCGCATCGTCAGCGCGGTCAAAGAGGCTTGCTACAGATAAAGGCTCGCTACAGGTAAATCATCATGTCCGCGGATATCACCATGCCCCAGCTCAGCGACACCATGACCGAAGGCACTTTGGTCAAATGGCTCAAGAAGGAGGGCGAGCCGGTCAAATCCGGCGAAAAGATCGCCGAGGTGGAAACGGATAAGGCGGTGATGGAAATGGAGTGCTTCGACGCCGGGGTGGTCGCGGCGCTGGTCGTCCCCGAGGGCCAGAAGGCGGCCGTCGGTTCGCTGCTTGCGGTGATTGCCACCGGCTCGGAGAATCCCGCCGAGGTGAAACAGAAAGCCATGGCCCGCTCGCAGCCGACGCCCGCGCCGGTTTCCACGCAGGAGGCGGCCGCATCGCGCAAGCCGGCGATGGCGGCGAGTTCCGGTTCGAACCTGATCACTGCCGTCAGCGGCGAAATCCACGAGCCTGATGAAATCGGCCACGGCGCCACCCGCCAGCCCCCGGTTGTGTTTCCGCCCCTGCCTCATCCGGATAACGGAGGCCGGCGCCTCCGCGTCTCGCCCCTGGCTCGCCGCATCGCCGCGCGGCAGAACATCGATCTTTCCGCACTCAGCGGCTCCGGCCCCGGCGGCAGAATCGTCAAGGAAGACCTCGTCAACCCCGCCGCTCGTTCCTCGCCTCCGCAGGTTACGGCTCCCCCGCCGCTTCCCATCGCCCCGCCGCTTCCCACCGCCGCGCCCGTTCCCAGCGCGTTCGTGCAAGCCGGCAATGGCGAGCAGCAGGTGATCCCTTTGACCAAAATGCGCTCCGCGATCGCCAGGAGCCTGCTCGCCTCCAAGCAGAACATCCCGCATTATTACGAGACGATCGACGTCGACGTCGAAGACGTGGTGAATCTGCGAGCGAAACTCAACGAGTTGCTGGAGCCGGAGAAAATCCGCCTGAGCATCGGCGATTTTGTTTCCAAGGCGGTCGCGTCCGCCCTTCTCCGCAACCCGGCGGTCAACGCCACCTTTGACGGGACGGAGATCACCCGTTTCGGCGACGTGCATCTCGGCATGGCCGTCTCCATTCCCGATGGACTGATCGTCCCCGTCCTGCGGAACGTCCACCTGATGGGCCTGAAGGAAATTCGCCAGCGCAGCGTGGACCTGGTGGACCGCGCCCGCGCCCAGCGGCTCAAACAGGATGAAATGACCGGCGGCACGTTCACGGTGAGCAATCTCGGCACCTACGGCATCCGCGAATTCGCCGCGATCATCAATCCACCGCAAGTCGGCATCCTGGCCGTCGCCGCCGCCGAGAAACGCCCCGTTGTCCGCGGCGATCAGATCGTCTCGCGAACGATGATGTCGCTGACCTTGTCGGCCGATCATCGCGTCGTCGACGGCGCCACCGCCGCCGAGTTCCTCAGAACGCTCAAGACCCTGCTGGAACAGCCGGGGATGATGCTCGCGTGATGCAAGAAGCACCGGATGTACATCCGGTGCTACGTGGGCGCTCCAAGATCAACATACGCGCGATCCAAGAGATGATCCTGGCGAATATCCAGGCGGGCCATCAAATCGCGCGCGATGGCCACTCCTTCTTCCAACCGCTGATCGTCACGGAGGACGACTTCCAGTTCCACGAAATCGCCGAGATTCTCGACGCGATCGAGATGAATCCTGGTCTGCCCGACCAGGTAAAGCCAGCGGGTTTTTCGGACGATTCCGCGCTCGCCGTGAACCAGGGCCAACATTGCCCGGGTGGCGGATGGATCGGGGATGGGAATGCGGAGATAATTGGATTCCCGGGGCCCCGATGAGTTTTCGCGGAGATAGTAAATGAGTTCGGCCGCCCCATTTTGCGTCCGCAGCTTGAGCCGGCCGAGCGGGACGGTGAAAAAAACGTCTTCCTGCCGGAGCGTTTGGGGCGCGTGATCGGCGATGGCGGCAACCCTGCTCCGCATTGCCTGCAAGTCAATCACCCGGGCTTTGATTTCTATGTTCCGCGGCATGTTCGTCGTCGAACCAGGAGAATCGAACCCAAGGCCAGGACGCCCAACGAGGCCGGCTCGGGAGTCTGCTCATTCACCGCGGCCAGGCCGATGGAGTCGTTGGCATTGACCTGCGGGGAGCCGCTGACGAAATCGTAGTCATACCACCCGGTCGTGCTGGGGGCGGCCGAAGTGTTGGTTATTTCCATCCGCAAGGCATCATACATGTCGCCATCGCTCGAAGTGCCGACGCTGAAGGTGAATTCATCATTCGATCCGGCCGACAGAAGGTCGGAAGTCGGGAATTGAAAAACCAGGAATTGGTAAATCCCCGCATCCCCGCTACGGATCATACCATCCGTGTTTTCCCCGTTGGTGTTCCAGGTCTCCGAATGTCCGTTGAGTGCGACCGTGAGATTGGTCTCGCTGTCGGCAAGTCCGACCGAGAGCACAACGTACTGTCCCTGGCCGCTTTGTGCGCTTGTGGTGGTAAAATGAACCTGCCACGGTGCGCCTGAATACGTGTTCGGCCCGCCACCGGCCGTAACGTAAGCCGGGCAAACATTTGTGTAATTATCCGTCGATGAGTTGTTGGCATCGTACAGCCCTGGATGGAACCTCCCGAATTGATTGCCGATCCAGTCCAGCGGGTTGTTGGTCGCGGGAGTCGAGCCGACCGCGGTAGCATAATAGACGACTTTGCCTGGGTTGCCGAGAGATTGTTCCTCAGCCCAGTAGTCGTAGGCGCCGTAATATTGCCGCAGATCGCCGCCGGGGGTCACGCCATTGGTGGTAACGGGCGTGGCGGTGACGTTGCCGTTGGCGGCATACGTGTAAGTGTCATTGCTGCCATTGAGGAATTCGTGGTCCGACCGGTCGGGCGTGCCGATGGTCCAGATGGGCGCCGCCGTGCCGAAATTCTCTGGCGTGAATTTCAAATTCTGCGGAATTGAAATCTGGCCGCCATTGACGACGACGCCGTCCACGCGTGTTTCGCCCCATTGGCCCAGTTCGTACATCGAAAGCCGGTAGGTGCCCGGCGCGACGTTGGCAATCGAGGCCGTGCCGGACGACGAAAGCTGCGCCCAATATTGGGAACCCGTCGTGGACATCTGGAAATTCTTGTTGGGATCCGACAGAACCACCATGTTGTTGTTGACGTTGCCGCTCCAGCCCGCGGAATTGCCCGCGGAAATTTGAATGCTGCCCCGCTGCGAAACGGGGACGTATCCGCTGGAAATAAGCTCCGAATCGGTCTGGTAATCCGCTTCGAGCGTCGGCATGCTGTTCACTGAATCCTGGTAAAGCTGAGCGCCGGTTTCCCCGTTCGTCGGGGTGAAACGGAAAGCGTACGGCCCGAACAGCCGGGTTGTGTTCACTCCATTTGCCGGAACGTAATCGTAATTTGAGTTGCCATAATGGCCGGAAAGAAACTCGATCATGGAGATGTTGTTGGTGAACATCAGGCTCTGCTTGGTCGGCCCGCCGGTCAAGGAATCCAGAGAGGTATAAAGCGCGGAGACCGAATATTGGGAGCCGTATTCCACGGTCGCCTGGAGATTCTGGATGTAGGATGAATAGTCGTATTTGGTGTAAAAATTCGTGCCCCAGTCGCCCGGTTGAATGCCGGTGAGGTCGTACGTCGAATCCTGAACGGTCCTGTCGAGTGGCTCCGTCTCGGTGCTGGTGACCGCTACCGTTGAGGTCTGCGCACCGGGATTGTTGACGCTGACGTTATATTGATACGTGTTGGTAAACAACGCCGGATTCACCCGGGCGAGAAACTGGCCCTGGGCGACGGAGGTAGCCGGGTCCGTCGCGGAGTGATTGAGAACTTCGTAGCAGACGATGTCCGGATCGTCATTGAACATCACGTAATGGTATGAATAGGTGATCGGATTGACCGTGGTGCCGGTAGAGGCGGTGCTGGTCCAGAAATCGATATAGTTGCTCGTCTGCTGGTAGCCATAGGTCTGCGTGCCGGCGCCGAACGGCGTGCCGTCGGTCTCCTGATAAATCTCCGACTTGCCGGGCTGGAGCACGTTTCCGCTGGCGCCCATCGCCAGGGAGGTGATGTTATCCCCGCTGGGATTGAAGACGACGCTCAGGTCGCCGTTTCCGATGTCCCATTCGGAATTGCTGACCTGCGAGATGGTGATCTGGGCGCTTGCACGTGCGGCGAGAAGCCCCGACGTTGCCGCCAGCAACAGGCTGCGTGAACAAAAGCGCCGCCGGGCGATGATATTTTTTCTCACGGAGACCCTCCGGACCCCCAAAACAAATTCTCCACACGCGATTCTACATCATGCCAGCCTCCCGCGATTTAAGTCAATAAATTTTTGGTGAAAATGGCTCAAATTGCTGAATTTCCAGCGAATCCGTCCATGAAAAAATCAGACGCACTTCCTAAAATGACCGTGGTAATCATTCCGTTTTCCGCTTATTCTGCTGGGAGATTTCGCACCACGGTGCGCGGACAGAATCACCTTAAGCACGGACGGCAATGGATATCCGTCATAATATGATTAGTTGCTATGTCGCACGTGCAACCCGCGATGGCGCTTCTTACGAATTCCTACAACTGCGCCGAAGCAAAGGTGATTTTATGGGCGGAACCTGGCAGACGATCTATGGCGAGATCGAAAAAGATGAAACGCCGGTTGAGGCGGTGCTCAGGGAATTGAAGGAGGAGGCCGGGTTGGTTCCCGCGGAGCTTTATCGGCTCGATCAGGTAAGCGTATTCTACGTCGCTGCCACCGACACGATGTGGCACTGCATTCCATTCTGCGCCATCGTCACGCGGCGGCAGGCGGTCGTCCTGAATGATGAACACGATGACCACCGCTGGGTGAATTTCGCCGACGCCGAGCGATTGTTTATGTGGAAGGACAATCGCGACGCGATCGCGAATATCCAGGGGCATATCCTGGTCGACAGCCTCGCCAAGCCCTTCCTGCGGATTCCGCTGCCGCCGGGCAATTGTTAAGGATTGTTAACAATCCGCCTTCCGCCGCCGGCCGCGCGGCAATGTGGTATATTTAAAGTTTATGACTCTGACCGCAACCTCCTCGCGTCACGGCGCCAAAGGCGACAACCGGGAATCGTTGCGCCTGGCGGCCATCGACGTGGGGTCCAACAGCATTCACATGATCGTCGCCCAGGCCGATGCCGACGGCGGGATCACGACGCTCTGGCGGCTCAAGGAACCAGTGGGGCTGGGGCGCTTGAGCTTTCCATCGCGGCGGCTGACGGCGGATGCCATGAACCGCGCCGTCACGGTGCTGGAGCGTTTCCAGAAGTTGGCGCAGCAGCGCCAGGCGGAGAAGATCGTCGCGGTCGCCACCAGCGCCATTCGCGAGGCGGAAAACGGCGGCGATCTCATCGAACGCGTTCGACGGCAACTCGGCCTGTACGTCCGCGTCGTCAGTGCGCGGGACGAGGCGAGGCTCATTTACCTGGCGGTGCGGCATGCGTTGCCGCTGCGGGCCCAGCCGCATCTCATCATCGACATCGGGGGCGGCAGCGTGGAATTCGTCGTCGGCGACGACAATCAAGCCGCACTGCTGGAGAGCCGAAAGCTCGGCGCCGCGCGAATGACGGCGCAATTCGTCAAGTCGGACCCAATCAGCGCGGAGGACCATCGCCAGCTTCTCAAACATTACGATCACGAACTTTCGCCGCTCATCACGCAGATTGCGGCGCTGGAGCCGGTCAAGGCGATCGGCACCAGCGGAACGCTGGAAACCCTGGCGGCGATGTGCGGCTCCGAGCCGCCCCACAACGGCGACGCGGGCGATCACCAGGTCATTGAAAAACCCCGGTTTGAAAAACTCCTGGCCGAGCTTCTGGAAAGCCGCGCCAAGGACCGCGCGCGAATCCGTGGGTTGGACGATCAGCGCAAGGACCAGATCGTCGCCGGCGCGATCCTCGTGAGCGAGCTGTTCCGGCGGCTGCGGCTGAGGCGGATCGAGATCTGCCCGTCGGCGCTTCGCGAGGGGATTTTGCTCGACTATCTGTCGCGGCATTTGCCGGACCTGGCCATCCGCCGCCAGCTTCCCGATCCCCGGCGGCGCAGCGTGATCGACCTCGCCCGCCGCAGCGATTGGCACAAAACCCACAGCGAGCAGGTGGCCCGAATCTGCATGAAGCTTTTCGACGAGCTTCGGCTCCTGCACGGCATGAGCGCGGCGGAGCGCGAACTGATCGAGTACGGCGCGCTGCTGCACGACATCGGCTTTCACATCGGCCGCGACAGCCACCACAAGCACAGCATGTACCTGATCCTCCACGGCGACCTGAAGAATTTCTCGGACGACGAGGTGAAAGTCGTGGCCAATATCGCCCGCTACCACCGCAAAGCCACGCCGCACCGCAAACATGACGCCTACGCGACGCTGCCCGCCCGCCTGCGCCGGGTCGTGGACGTGGGGGCGGCATTGCTGCGCCTTTCCGACGGGCTGGACCGCAGCCATAGCTCGGTCATTCAGGACCTTCACTGCAAAATCGAAAACAAAAAGGTAAAATGCACGCTCAACGCGCGCTCCGATGCCGAGTTGGAAATCTGGGGAGCGCGGCGAAAGCGGGACTGGTTCGAAGAGGTCTTCGGCCGGCCGATTTCCTTCGAACTGGCGAAAAGATGACCGCCATGGATTCGCTGCTGACTCCGCACCACTTTCCGGGCAAGCTGATCGTCGTCGAGGGAATCGACGGATCGGGCAAGAGCACCCAGCTTCAACTGGCGATGCGATATCTGCAAGCCAAGGGATTGCGCCCCTTTTCCACGGAGTGGAACAGCGCGGACCTGGTCAAGACGGTGACCAAGCGCGGCAAAAAGAAAATGTCTCTCACACCGATGACTTTCTCACTGCTGCACGCGACGGATTTCGCGCACCGGCTGGTTCACAACATTCTGCCGCCGCTGAAGGCGGGAATGATCGTGCTGGCCGACCGGTACGTCTATACGGCGTTTGCCCGCGACGTGATCCGCGGATGTCAGCGCGATTGGGTGCGTCGCGTCTATCAATTCGCTCCGCGCCCGGACCGGACGTTTTACTTCAACGTTCCCATCGGCGTCAGCGTTTCGCGGCTCCTGACCGGCCGCGCCAAGCTCAAGGAATACGAAGCCGGAATGGACCTGGGCCTGGCCCCCGATCTGGTCAGCAGCTTCCGCCTGTTCCAGGGGCGGATTCTGGAAGAATACCAAAAGATCGTCGCCGAATACGGGCTGACGGAAATCGACGCGACCCAAAGCATCGGCGAGCAGCAGCAGATCGTGCGGAATCTCATCGACCAGACGCTGGAGGATTATAAGGCCGTGCCGGTGACAGAATTGACGTGAGTTGGTCATTGGTCATTTGTCATTGGTCATTTGTGGGAAGAGTATGTCGTTGGATTCTACAAACGCTCCGTTCCGTTACATGGGTCATTCGATGCCGTACCTTCCGCGCGAGGGATGCACGGGCAAGCTGATCGTCATCGAAGGGACCGACGGATGCGGCCGAAGCACGCAGGCCATTTTGCTTAAGGAATGGCTGGAAGTGCAGGGGTATGCGGTCATCGACACGGGCTGGACGCGGAGCAAACTCGTCGGCAAGGCCATCACCGATGCCAAGCAAGGCCACTCGCTGCATCGGCTGACGTATTGCCTGATGTACGCCACCGACCTGGCCGACCGCATGGAGTATCAGATCATCCCCGCGCTGCGCGGCGGGTTCATCGTGCTGGCGGACCGATACGTTTACACGCTCCTGGCCCGCGGCGTCGTGCGCGATGCCGACAAGGGCTGGCTCCGCGACCTCTTCAGCTTCGCCGTTCAGCCCGACCTGGTTTTTTATCTTCAGCTTGGCGTCGAACAACTCGTCCCGCGAGTCCTGGAAGCGGGGAAAATGAACTATTGGGAAAGCGGCTTGGACATGAACTGGGGCGACGATCTTTTCGACAGCTTCATCGCCTACCAGGGCGAGTTGATCCAGCAGTTCAACGTCATGGCCGAGGAATTCGCCTTTCACTGCGTGGATGCCCGGCAAGACCCGCGAGCCATTCAGCGTGAACTTCGCCAGGCCGTCACCGCATATCTCGAAAGCTGCAATTATTCCGCGCCCGGGGCCGGTCCGAACAGATAACCGCGAAGGAGCGAAGAAGCGAAGTTGCGCGAAGAAGAAGTTCAATTTCATTTCTTCTTCGCGCAACTTCGCTTCTTCGCGCCTTCGCGGTAACGCATTTGACGATAACCGATGGAGCGCCAAAGCGGCGTGATCTCCTCGGAAAGTCCAGAATTACTACACGAGCCGGATCGGGACGCCGTGATCCGATAGGTATTTCTTGACCTGTCCGATCGAAAACGTCCCGAAATGGAAAATGCTCGCGGCCAGGGCGGCGTCTGCGTGCCCCGTGGTCAGGACATCCAGCATGTGCTGCGGGCTGCCCGCCCCGCCGCTGGCGACCACCGGAATCTTCACCGCGTCGCTCACCGCGGCGGTCATTTCCAGGTCGTAGCCCTCGGTGGTTCCATCGGCATTCATGACGTTCAGCACGATCTCGCCGGCGCCGAGCTTCTCCGCCTGTTTCGCCCAATCCATCACGCGGATTCCCGTGCCGACGCGGCCGCCGTTGACGAACACTTCCCATATTTCGGTTCCATCCTTGGTGACACGATTGGCGTCCAGGCCGAGGACGGTGGCGCAGCGGCCGAATTTCCGGGCGATCTCGGCGATCAGTTGGGGATTCTTGACGGCCGCCGAATTGACGCTCACCTTTTCCGCCCCGGCCTGAATGAGCCGGGTCGCATCATCCAGCGTGCGGATCCCGCCGCCCACGGTCAGCGGCATGAAAATCTCGTCCATCACCTTGGCGACCAGATCGGCCATGATCTGCCGGCCCTCGTGGCTGGCGGAAATGTCGTAAAACACCAATTCGTCAGCGCCGTCATCCTGGTATTTCCGCGCCTGCGCCACCGGATCGCCGGCATCGACGTGATCGAAGAACTTCACGCCCTTCACCACGCGGCCACGGTCAACGTCCAAACACGGAATGATTCGCTTGGTTAACATCAAACGGAATCTTACTGCTTCGCCGCATCACTGGCGATGCGCTGCATTCCCTCTGTCGCAAAAATGGGTCGATTTTTCATCTTTTGCGTCAAAACATGCCCCAGGTCTGCCCGAAAATGTCCCATCCCCTCCCCCCCTCCCCCCTCGCTGCGCGAGAAAGTGGACCAGTAGGACAGTAGAACGGGGGGAGGAAAAACGGGGATTCGCGAGAGAGTAGAACAGGGGAGCAGGGGAACAGTAGACGGGAGGAAAAAGGCGAATACTGGTAATAGGCTAAGGCCACAACCCAAACAACAACCTAACCTCTTTTGGGTTGCAAGAGAAAAATAGGAATTCCCTGCAAGCGAGAGAGTAATAGCGGTGGCGCGTTCGGACCCCGCGTGCGCAACCATCGGTACGCTTTTCAGGGAGTTCGTATTGCACGCAGCGTAGGGGAATCTTGGCAGGCAGCTAAGTCATTTTCCATCGATGATGTTCAGGAGTTCGGAAATGAGAACCCGGAGTTGTGGGGCGATAGCATCGACGTCCTTCCGGGTAGTGATGTGGTGGGGAGAATGAGCAGCGATGTCGCCGACGGTTTTGATGGGGTCGAGTGCTGGCTTGGACGACCGGCTTAGCTTGATTTGCTGGCCGCTGCTGAGTACGCCGATAAGTCCCTCCATCATCATGAACTCGTCTTTGGAAGTTTTGATGGCAGCCTCAGCATTTTTGGCCTTGAAGGCTTCGAGGATTAGGGTTTCAGCGAGCCTGCGTGCCAAGACGGCAGCGCCATCGTAAAATCCGTGGTCGTAACAGCCATTCATTTCCACAACGATTGCGAGCCACGTGGGGCGGCGGTCGGTAAAGAGTGCTCTGTCAATTATCGAATCGGTAGGTCTGACTCGGCGTCGGCCGACCAATCTGGAGTACTTCTCGTCGAGGGAGGGTCGACTACCGATCCTCAATCGAAAGGTATTTCCAAATTCGCCTCGGACCAGTTCGGAACGTTTGGCTAGCTGTCTGGTGAACCTAGAGATGTTTATTTTGCTCGTCAGGCCGAGGCGGTGAAGTGTATCTGCTACGTCGGCTACTGCCACGCAGGTGCCTTCTTCTTCTTGATCCTTGAACCAAATCAGGGCAATCCCGATCTCTGGCTGGGATAGGTTCAAGGGCGCTACTTGACCAGCAAACGATTGTAGATCACTCATTCTTCTTCAACCACGCTCCGAATTCCTTTTCAGCGTTGCTAGTGAGCTTGTAACGCACAACAGCACCGCGTGTTCGCGTGCCGTCTTGAAGGAAGTCGGAGATAGCGGCTTTGACGGAGTTAGATACGTTCCCTTGGTTCGCCTTCACGCCCAAGCCTTGAAGTATTGCATGAAACTCGCCCGTCGTTTGAGGCTCCTTGGAGAACCACGCGACGAGTTTGATTTTCTTGATTGCGTTTCTTTGGTGCAGAACCTTTTCCTCCCAGATCTGAAAATCCGGGTGATCACGCATGCGATTAACAATGGGCTGGGGATCAAACGGGGGAGCTTTCCCGTGGCTCGTGCTCCGGGGTGATCCTGCCCGGCTGCTTGGCGGTCGTCGCGAGGCTGGTTTCGGGGCGCCTGGCTTGTCCGAATTGCCGGAAGCCGAATGCTCGAAGGGCTCATCCTGCCACCACGTTTTGAGCAAGGCATCTACATCGGCGCGGGGGCCTTCAAGCTCGATCTCTCTTGAACCGTCTCGAAGCTTAATCTTGACGACGTTCATGGAGCAACCTCTTTCGTAGTCGGTGAGATAGAATAGCCGAGCTTGCTGTCCGGGGAAAGAGCTGCACGACATGCTCGGGTGACGTCGACGACTGTGGATTCAAGTTGTGAGGAAGGATGGGGCAGAGCTTTTGGGAACAGAAACAATCGCCTCGGTCGCTAGGTCGGACATGCGGGGCTGCGAAGGACGGTTGAGGGGCGGCCTGTGGCCGCAAGTCCTTTCCTGGGGCTGGCCGCCGGGAGAGGGATAGGGTGAGGGTCTATTTTTGTCTGCAAACGCAATTTGGTTCCCGCAAAGACCCTCACCCCAACCCTCTCCCGGGGTACCGGGCGAGGGGGAAAGAGGGGGTGCCGGCGCGTCAGCCCCCTACTTCGCTGCTCCGGCAATGAATGCCGCGACGTTGGCCTTCAACTCCTTCAGCGAGGCCGGATCGTGGTAGATCATGTGGCCGGAGTGGTAGAACGTCTGCGTCACGTTCGCCTGGAGGCGGTCCAGCAGATCGAGGTGATCGAAGGTGTATTTCGTGGCCAGAAACGGCGTCGCCAAGTCCTCGTATCCGCTGCACACCAGCACTTTCAAATGGGGATTCTCCAGGATGGCCGAGCGAAGCGAGCCGGTGACGTTGAGGTATCCCATTCCCTGCGGTCCAAAATCCCATGGGCCCACGGGATTGAGCACGCCATATTTCAGGTCCGACTCGAATTTCAATTGCCGGCGAACGTAATCGTTGAACGTGCCGGTGTACAGGGGCAAATAGAGAGACAGGCTGGGATCGTATTGGGGATCGGAGGCCAGGGGATCGGAGTCAAGCCCGGTGATCCTGGCGTCGAATCTTCCCAGGATCAATCGTGCATCGCTCAGCAATTGCTTGCGGAACATGGTGGGATCGATTCGCAGGTTGGCCCGATCGATCAGGTCGGGCGTCAATCCCGTGTAGCGGGCGAGGTGGGCGAGGACGTCCGCACGCTCGTCCTTCGTCAGTGCCCCGCCCTTGGCCAGGGCCTGAACGTAATCGTGCAGGGCATAGTCCCGTACCTCGCCGAGGAGACGGTCCTCGTCGGTGGTCTGAAGCTTGTGGTGATACAACGCGATGGCGGTGTAGGAGGGAAGATACAAAGCGAACGGCAATTCGTTGCCGTCGCCCGGGTCGAGCGTTTCGAGATTCAGGACCGTCGAGATCAGGATGATCCCGTTGAGATCGATGCCATAGCCGTCCAACAGCTTGGCCGAAAGTGCGGCGGCGCGGGTGGTGCCGTAGCTTTCGCCGGCCAGGAATTTGGGGCTGTTCCATCGCTCGTAGCGGGTGAGGAACAGTCGGATGAAATCGCTGATGGAATCGAGGTCCGGCTGCACGCCGTAGAACTCGGAGGCCTTTTGCCCCTCGGCGGGCCGGCTGAAGCCCGTGCCGACCGGATCGATGCAAACCAGATCGGTCGAGTCCAGCCAGGATTGATCGTTGTCGATGAGCCGATGCGGCGGCGCGGAGGGGATTCCATCGGGTCCCAATTCCACGCGTTTTGGCCCCACCGCACCCAAATGGAGCCAAACCGCCGCCGCGCCGGGGCCGCCGTTGAACACGAAGGTAATCGGCCGATCCTCCGGCCGTCCCGCCGGCTCCTTCAGGTAGGCCACGAAAAAGAAATTCGCGCGCGGCTTGCCCGCGTCGTCCTTGACCATCATCGTGCCCGCCAGCGCCTGGTAGTCGATCGTCGTCTGGCCAATGGCCAGCGAATGATGGGTCACCGAAATCTTATCTTCCGCGCCGGCCCGTTCCGGCCGGGTCGCCGCCTGCCCGGCCGGCTCGGTTGACGGACTTGTCTGTGCCAACGCCAATCCCGCCGTTAAATAGATCGCCAAGATCGCTATCCATTTCATGCGTAGGTCTCCGGTTTCGGATTTCCATTTTATCTTCCCATGATAGCCGCAAACGTCCCCTCCATGGTACATTGCGCCCAGCAACATGATCGTCGTGCAAACCCTGTCCGATTGCCGCGTCGAACGCGAGAAGCTTGGCCGGTTGGCGCTGGTGCCCACGATGGGCGCGCTTCACGCCGGGCATTTGTCGCTTGTTGACATTGCCCGCAAGCATGCCGAGAAGGTTGCGGTGAGCATTTTCGTGAATCCCACGCAATTCGGCCCGCGCGAGGATTACACGAAATATCCGCGCCCCATCGAGGCCGATCTGGCAAAGTGCCGCGATGCCGGCGTCGATCTGGTCTTCAATCCCCCGCCGCAGCAGATGTATCCCCCCCACCTCGCGGCCGAGGTGCATCTGGATATCCCCAACCTCAGCGGCGTCCTCGAGGGCCGTATCCGGCCCCACCATTTTCCAGGCGTCTGCCAGGTCGTCGCCAAGCTGTTCAACGTCCTGCGTCCCCAGGTTGCGTGCTTCGGTCAGAAGGATTACCAACAGTATCTCATTATCAAGGCCATGGCCGCCGCCTTGGATTGGCCCATCGAAATCATCCCCTGCCCGACGCTGCGCGATCCCGACGGCATGGCGATCAGCAGCCGCAATCAATATCTCTCGGCCGGCGAACGCCAGCGCGCCCTGTCGATCAGCAAATCGCTGTTCGCCGCCCGCGACGAGTTCGCCAAGGGCGTGCGGCAAACCAATCGCCTGCTGGCGACGATGCAAAACATTCTGCTCGATCCCGGCAGCCAGGGCCGAGTTCCCCTGTCGGTGGATTACGTCGCCGCCGTGGATGCCGAGACGCTGAAGAACGTTGAAGTGATATCGAAGCCGACCGTTTTGGCCGTCGCCGCGCGCGTGGGGGCGACCCGGCTGATCGACAACGTCATCCTCGTTCCCTAATTCACGCCCGTCGCCGCGATCGTCGCCAGAGAATCGCAGCCGCGAACCCCGCCAACGCCGTGAAACCCGGCTCGGGCACATTGGAAGTCGGCATCGACAATCCGTTGGCCGTAGCGAAGGCGTCGAGGGCCGCGACGTCGCCGGCCGACACGTCGGCGCCGCTGACGCCCTGGTTGAAGTTCGCCGCAAGGTCGTTGAAGTCGGACGCGTTCACCAGGCCGTCGTAGTTGAAGTCGCCCTGGTCCCAGCCCGTGATGCTCTGGTTGAAGTTCGCCGCCAGGATGTTGAAGTCCGAGCCGTTGACCAGGCCGTCCAGATTGGCGTCGCCGAGAAGCGTGTACTTCACTTCGATCTGGCCGGAGGACAGGCCGGCGACGACGCCATCAGCGCCGTCGGCGTAGCCGACGCCATAGAGTAGGCGGTTGGTAGGCGTCAGCGCAGCCGACGAAATGATCCCTGGGCCGTTCCACGCGCCGTCGTTGTAGCCGGACTTGATGTCTCCGGCGATCGTCGTGATCGGATCGCTGGAACCGTAGGTGATGATGACGTGGTTGTTGTTCACGTCGAACACGCCGGCGCCGCTCACCGTGAGCGACGTCATCTGGGCCAGGCCGGTGTTTGTGCCCAGTTGCAGCGTGCCGCCCGTGACCGTGACATTGCCATCGGGCAACGCGCCGGTGACGGCCACGATCAGTTTTCCCGCGCTGACCGTGGTGCCGCCGCTGTAGGTGTTCACCATGTCGAGCGTGAGCGTGCGGCTGCCGGATTTGCTCAGCGATGCCGTGCCGGCTATCCCGCCCGTGCCGCCGATGGTGTAGTCGTCCAAACCGTTGTTCACCGTGACGGTCCCGGGGCTGAGGGTCGTATTCAGCGTCACGGCATAGTTGCCTGCGTTGGAATCGTTGAACGTCACCGCGTCGCCCGACTCGAACACGGTGTTGGAAGCACCGTTGTTCCAGTTGAAGCTAGCGCCGATGTCCCAGAGTTTGTTGCCGCCCGCGTTCGTCCAGGTGATCGGCTGAACGGTGATGATGCTGCTTGGGATCACCCCGGGCTGAAAAAGATCGGCAAAACTCGTGACGTTGGCGGCATCGCCCAGCGCCCCGTTGGGCGTCTGACCGGGCAATTGGAAAATCTCCTGCATCGTCAGCAAATCCGAGGAATGCGTATATTCCGCGATCGTGCTGTCGTACGGCAGCCCAGCCACGTTGGCGTGGGCCAGCGGCGAGATCACGATCTCGCCCAGCGTGTGGTTCAAGTCGTCCTGATTGTCCCCGTTGCCGTCCGGCTCGGTTTCGTCCCACCACAGCACGATCACCCCGTTGTTGCGGTAGGCCGCCGAACTCATGATCTGGGGTATCACGATCGACAGAAAATTGTCCCCCTGCGCGATCGCGGCCGAATCTCCCGTCAAATTGGTTCCGTGATAGGTGAAACCATTCGGCAGCGGCGTGTGCATGTCGTTGAATTCGTCCGGCGTGATCCAGTTGTAGCGCGCGGCCGTGTTGTTGTTGAGGTCCGTCGGTAATTGCTGGAGCGGCGCGTAATGCGAGACTTCGGAATTGGAAGTGCCCGTGTTGTATCCGCCGTTGGTATCGGTGAAAAATATCTGCGGATCGTGGTTTACCAGATAGCTGTATTGGTTGCTTCCATTGTAAGCGTTGACGCCCGAGATCGTGCCGCTGCTGGAGTTCAGCGGAACCGTCCACTGGCTCTGCGGCAATGCGGTCCCGGTGGAGGCGTTGATGTCCGTGTCTTCCGCATACCCCTTCCACGCAATGTTCGCCGACTGCAAAAGTCCGCTGAGATGCTGGGTCGTGCTCTGCACGTTTTCGGGGCTTCCGGTGCTGGTATATGGCGGGTTATCGGTGGTCACGCCGAAACTCGAGCCCGCTTCGGACCAGATATAGTTGGCCTCGGATGGATGGACGAATTGGACGGGCGACTCGTTGGCGGTCGCGTTGTAATAGGTGCTGGTGTACGACGTTTGGGCGCTGAGGTTGGTCAGGACGCCGTTGATCGTCGCCGTGGCCGTGCCGTTGATCAGGCTGTTGATGAACGGCGCGCTGGGATTGCCGGCGATCTGCTCGACGCTGCCGTTGTTGCTGACGTTGCCGTTGGGTTGGGTCCAGTTGTGGTTCTCCATCGTGATGACGAAGACGTCGCCGATCTGGCTGGCCGCCAGGGCGGGCGCGGCCGCCGTTGCCCCTGATCCCACCGCCATCGCCAGGAGGTACTTTCCCGAGAACATACAACCTCCGGGTTTAATACCGCATCAATCCATGATGTAACCGGCCTCCAGCCTGACACGCAGCCCCGAATCCAATACAATTATAATGACATGCTGGTTAAGCTTCTCAAGACAAAAATGCGCCGTGCCGCTGTCGCCATGAGCTTCGTCCTGGCCGATTCAGCCGAACTCGAGCGGAACACCTCCCGCATGGTCATCGTCAACGAATGCAACCAGGCCGTCCAAGCCATCGATCGGCCAACCGTCACCTAGCAGCCCGTGGCAAAAGTCGCGCGGGCGTCGCTTGCGGCTTTGGCTCGGGCTCTTCGTTGTCGAAACTCCGCGTATTTGGTTAAATACTCGTCGTTTCTCCGCCTCGATCCCGAGCCAAAGCCGCGGCGCGTCGCCGCGCGGGACTTTTGCCACGGGCTGCTAACCATGCTTCAGGTCCTCTTTCGCATTCATCTGTTCGGCCACGTCATTCCCATCTACGGCTACGGTTTGATGCTAGTGATCGCGTTCCTGGCCTGCGTGAAAACCTCGCGGTGGCTGGCGGTGCGCAAGGGCATCAACCCCGATCATTTCGTCGATGCCGCCCTGATCGCCATAGCCACCGGCATCGTCGGAGCGCGGCTCTGTCACGTGCTGGAAAATATCCACGAGTACACCCGCGCCGATCTCACCGTCACCCAGAACCTTTTCAATATTGTCAATACCCGCGAAGGCGGCCTGACCTTTTACGGCGGATTTCTCCTGGCAACGCCCTGCTGCATCGCCTACGGCCTGTGGCGCAAGGCGAAAATCCTCGTCGGCATGGACATCGTCGCCCCCGTCGTCATGATCGGCCTGGGTTTTGGCCGCATCGGCTGTTTCCTCAACGGCTGCTGCTACGGCGCGCCGTGCGATCTGCCCTGGGCCGTGCGGTTTCCCTATTATTCCAACGCGTACCTCGATCAATACGCCCACGGGAAAATGATCGTTCCGACGGATCTGAAAAGCACCGCCGGAACGCCCCTGAATCCCGACGTGCCCCCCGTGTCGGATAGCCCGCCCCTTCGCGTCGTCGCCGCCGGCCTAACCGCCCTTCCCGTCCATCCGACGCAGTTATACAGCTCATTCACGGCTTTTCTCCTGGCCGCGCTGCTGATCGTCTACCTTGGCTTGCCGCACCTCGACGGCCGCGTGTTCGCCCTGATGTTGATTCTGGAAGGCTTGGCGCGATACGTGCTGGAATTGATCCGGGTCGAGCCGGCGGTCTTCACCCTGCGCCTGCACGGCCAGAGCTATGCCTTCAGCATCAGCATGATCCTGGGTCTGGCGGCGGCCGTGGCCGGATTCATCCTATGGAAGCTGCTCGGCCGCCGGCTTGCCGGTTCACGGGACTGCGGATAGCATTGGCGAACTACGGGCGATTGGCGCAGTTGGCTACGATACCACGTCTGTAACGAGTGCTGATTCCGACAACTTACAATCCCCTGATACTCCCACTACAGCATGTTTGACAGCAGTTGGTGTGACAAATCAGCCAATCGACACCCGCCACCCGCTTGCAGACCATCATCAAGTTATGGGATACGCTTCCCGAATCAGCCCGGCGGGCAATTCTGGCGATGATTCAGTCGGCGAAGCAAGCATGAACGCAAAGGGCAGATTTCAAGCCCGGCTCAGGGCGTCAAAGCAATCATTTCGGAACGACTCCAATTTCCCGGAGTTGACCGTTGTATTCGATTGA
>JBEKKC010000087.1:0-18620 GCA_050010915.1 Tepidisphaeraceae bacterium
AGAGCGCGAAGTTTCGCGAAGTAGAAGAATTGGATATCGCTGGAGTTACGCATCGCCGCGCAAAAATCTTGTCGAAAAAACAAGATTTGAGGAGATATCAACGAAGTTGCGCGAAGGAAGACCAATTCCACTTCGCGCAACTTCGCGTCCTTCGCGTCTTCGCGGTAAACTTTTCCGGAAACGTGAAATACAACAGGGAACCCATGAAGATCAGCCGAAGGACGATGTTGATGGCGGGGATGCTGGCGGGGGGGAGACTGCTGCCGTGGGGGGGCTTGGGGAAAGCGGCGGCTCTGGCGGACATGAGCGGCCAGCCGAGCATCGACCGGCGCGCTCTGGTGCGGCGGCATAATCCGGCCATTCAACGAGCGGATCCGTTTTCCGCGCTGACGGTTGGCAACGGCAATTTTGCGTTCACCGCCGATGTGACGGGGTTGCAAACCTTCCACGACCAATACCGCAAGCAGTTTCCGCTGTGCACGTGCGCGCATTGGGCGTGGCACACGACGCCGGCGCCGGCGGGCGTGCGGGCGCAGGATTTTCGGTACAAGCAATACGATTCGCATGGGCGGAAAGTCGGATATGCCACGGATCGGACGGGGCAGGAAGCGCTGTTCGATTATCTGCGCGAGAATCCGCATCGGATGCACCTGGGTCGGATCGGATTGATTTTGAGAAAGCCGGACGGCTCCGAAGCCGGCGTTGGGGACGTTGGCGCCCTGGGTCAGACCCTGGACCTGTGGACGGGCGCCATCGACAGCCGATTTGATTTTGCGGGGCGGACGGTCCGCGTTCAGACGGCCTGTCATCCGGAGCAGGATGCGCTGGCGGTGCGCATTACC
This sequence comes from Tepidisphaeraceae bacterium, assembly GCA_050010915.1. GTDB lineage: Bacteria > Planctomycetota > Phycisphaerae > Tepidisphaerales > Tepidisphaeraceae > PALSA-1353. Next base: position 843 of record JBEKKC010000087.1, read on the forward strand.
GCGGCGGATGTGGGCGTGCGTATCGCGTTTCCGTACCCGTCGCCCGGAATGGACATGGCCAATTGGGACTCGCCCGACAAGCACGAAACCCAATGTCAGAACAGAGATGGCCGGACGGACATTCAGCGTACGGTGGATGCGGATGGTTATTCCGTGAGCGTGCAGACCAACGGGGAGTTGGGGCAATTGGCGAAGCACGAGTTTTCGATCCAAGGCGGGCAGGGAAGAAGATTGGATTTGGTGATCCGGTTTTCTCCGCAGCCGCGGGGCGAGGCGCTTTCATCCGTTGATGAGACGTTCAAGGCGGCCGCGGATTATTGGGAGAAATTCTGGTCGGGCGGATCGGCGATCGACTTGTCGGCAAGCAGCGACGCTCGAGCCGTGGAACTGGAGCGGCGGATCGTTTTGTCGCAATACAACACGGCCTTGAACTGCGCCGGTCCGATGCCGCCGCAGGAATCCGGCCTCTTGTTCAACACCTGGTACGGGAAATCGCACCTGGAAATGCACTGGTGGCACGGGGTTCATTTCGCGGCGTGGGGGCGGTTCGAACTGCTCGAGAGGAGCTTGGAGTTTTATCATCGGATCATGCCGGTGGCGAAGGCGATTGCCCAGCGGCAAGGATATGACGGGGTTCGCTGGCCGAAGATGGTGGGGCCGTTGGGCATTGATTCGCCGTCGCCGATCGCGCCGCTGCTGATCTGGCAGCAGCCGCATCCGATTTATTACGCGGAGCTTTGCTATCGACATAGCCCGACGAAACAGACGCTGGAGAAATGGTCGGACGTTGTTTTTCAGACGGCGGATTTTCTGTCGAGTTTCGCGGCGATGGAGAATGGGCGTTACGCGCTGGGGCCGCCGCTGAAGCCGGTGCCGGAAAACACCGAGACGATGGCGACGCATAATCCGACGTTCGAGTTGGCCTATTGGCGATTTGGGTTGAACGTGGCGCAGACGTGGCGGGAGCGGTTGGGCATGGTTCGCTCGGCGAAATGGCAGGACGTGCTGGATCATCTCGCCTCCCTTCCGCAAAACGACGGGCGATATCTGATGATGGAGGGAATGACCGACACGTACACGAAATGGAATTGGGAGCATCCGTCGCTGCTGGGGGCGTACGGCATGCAGCCGGGCGATGAAGTGGACAGGGAGACAATGCGACGGTCGTTGCGGAAGGTGATGGAGGTCTGGCAATGGGACCGTTGCTGGGGCTGGGATTTTCCGATGGCGGCGATGACGGCGGCGAAGCTGAACGAACCGGAATTGGCGGTGGCGGCGCTGATGATCGAGTCGGTGAAGAACCGGTATTTGCCGAATGGGCACGTGTATCAGCGCCCGAATCTGCCCGCGTATCTACCGGCGAACGGCGGATTGCTGGCGGCGGTGGCGTTGATGGCCAGGGCGGGGGCGTTTCCGGGGGATGGGAAATGGTCGGTAAAATCCGAAGGATTCGCAGCATCGATTTGAGGCGCCTTCCGGTTTGAGTACGCGCACATCCCCCGCAGCCCCGGATGTGCATCCGGGGCTTCGGCGCGGGGAATTGTTTGCGATGCCGGTGTATCTTTTTACTGCGCACGCATATCGCTCCTGGGCCGAGGACCATCCCCGAGGATATGTTCAGCGTGGCGAGGGACTTCAGGAATCCAACGAGCGGCTGGCACACTGGCGGGGGGCGAACGCGCGACATGAGCCGGCACGGTTTGATCGACAACTCCAGGGAATCATCATGGAAGCCGTAGAGGCCGTCGTTGTCGAGCGCGGCGTGCGTTTGCACGCTCTGGCAGTGACGCCGACGCACGTTCATATTCTGGCATCATTCCGTAGCCCCGCATGTACATGCGGGGCTTCGAAGTTCTGTCGAAAAGCGTGCGAGGCAAGAAAATTCGTCGAAACGTTCGGCGTGCGTGCCAAGCGAAAGATGGGGCAGGCGGTGGCGAAGACCATGGAAACCAAAGACAGACCATGGTTTTCCAGGGGCTGGGATTTGACGCCCGTGCGCGATCGCGGGCATTTTGATTTTCTGATAAGCAACTATCTTCCGAAGCACAAACGGGAGGGAGGTATTATCCGGGTCTATTGAAAAAAGAAGCCCCGCATGTACATGCGGGGCTCCCGGCCGCCGGGTGATTCAAGCGGCCGGCGGCGGCGGGGCGACGGGTTGTCTTGTCGATGCGGACCGTTGGCGAGCGCTGCGGCGGCTTATCAGCTGGTCGATCAGAGCGCCAAGCAGTATCACCGCCCCCATCACCGCGAAATTGAGGGAACTGCGGATTCCCAGGAGATTCACCAGGTTCTGCAGCACCTGGAGCAGGGCGGTGCCCAGGACGATGCCGAGGATCGATCCCTCGCCGCCGAGGAGGCTACAGCCGCCGAGGACGGCGGCGGCGATGCCGTAGACCTCGTAGAAGTTGGCGTGGGAACTGGGGACGATGGAGTTGGCGTCGAAGGCCATGGTGATTCCGGAGATGGACGCCAGGAGCATCGAGACGGCGTAAACGCTGCCGATGACCAATTCCGTGTTGATGCCGGAAAATCGCGCGGCTTCCTTGTTGCGTCCGACGGCGAAGAGATATCGGCCATAAACCGAGCGGTGAAGGACGACGTACATGAGGATGGCGATGACGACGAGGAACACGAAGGACGTGGGGACGCCGTAAACGTATCCGGTGGCGATGCGCCTGAGCGAGCCGAAATTCTGGTCGCCGAAGCCCTTGGTTTCGTCGTTGGCGATGAACCTTGCCAAGCCGCGGTAGAGGAGCAGACCGGCCAGGGTGACGATGAAGGGTTGAAGGCGAGCCTTGGCGACGAGGAATCCGTGAATGGCGCCGAGGAAGACAACGCCGGCGATGGCGCAAAACGCGGCAACGGGCCAAGGCCAATGTTTGCCGACGAGCATGATGGAGAGCAAGACGCCCTGGAGGGCAAAGACGGATCCGACGGAAAGGTCGATGCCGCCGGTGATGATGATGAGGCCCATCCCGATGCTGTAGATGCCGAACATGCCGATCTGATGGGCCTGGTTTCTGAGGTTGTCCTGGGAAAGAAAGCGGGGGTTCATCCAGGCAACGACGATGCAGACGATCAGGAGCAGTGCGCCGATTCCGAGTTCTTTTTTCATGGCAATTTCAAGCGGCGGTTTTTCCGAACGCCAGGTCCATCACTTTTTTCTCGCTGAAATCCGGGCGGTCCAGAATCCCGGCGATGGCGCCTTCGTGCATGACGGCGATGCGATCGCTGATTCCCAGGACCTCTTCCATGTCGCTGGAGATGACGATGACGGCGACGCCGCAATCGGCCAGCGCGCGGAGCAGCCGGTAGATTTCCGCCTTGGCGCCGACGTCGATGCCTCGGGTGGGTTCATCGACGATGAGCACCTTCGGTTCCAGGGACAGCCATTTGCCGAGGACGACTTTTTGTTGGTTTCCGCCGCTGAGGTTCATGACGCGTGTTTCGACGCCGGGCGTGCGGATGCGCAAGGCGTCCACCTGCCGGCGGGTTGCGGCGGATTCGGCGGATCGACTGATGAGCGCGGCATGAGTGTAGTTCCACAAGCCGGGCAGGGTGACGTTTTCGCGAATGGTCATGGAAGTAATCAGCCCGGTTTTTCGGCGGTCCTCGGGAACCAGGAAAATCCCGGCGGCGATGGCATCGCGGGAATGACGCACGCGCAGCGGCAAGCCGTCGAGCGTCAACTGGCCGTCGAGCAGGGGCCGGACTCCGAAGAGGGTTTCCACCAGTTCGGACCTGCCGGCGCCGACGAGCCCGCCGAAGCCGAGGATTTCTCCGCCGCCGGCGTCGAAGCTGACGGAGCGGCCGGGCCAGGCGGCGGTGCGGATATTTGTTGCCTGGAATCTGGCGGCGTGGCGTTGGCCCGTGCCGGGGACATAAAAGCTGCGGAGGTCCCGGCCGATCATCAGGCGGACCATGTTTTCGTGGGTGATCTGATCGCGGGGCAATTCGCCGGCGTTGCGGCCGTCGCGGAGCACGACGACGCGGTCGGCCACCTGCGAAATCTCGCCGAGGCGATGGGAGATGTAAATCACCGTGACACCCTGGCTCCGCAGGTCGCGCACCGTTGCCAGAAGGCGCGTGGTCTCGGTGGCCGTGAGGGAACTGGTCGGCTCATCGAGCACAAGGATGCGCGCGTTCTGGGACAGGGCCTTGGCGATCTCGACGAGCTGCTGCTGGGCGATGGACAGATTGCGGAGCAAAGCGTGCGGATCGACGTCGAGGCCGAGGCGCCGGAGATGGGGAAGGCTGTCCCGGACGATTTTACGGCGATCGATGAGTTTCAGGGGTCCGCCCCAAAGCGGCTCGCGGCCGATGAAGATATTGGCGGCGACCTCCAGGTTTTCCAGGTTGTTCAGTTCCTGGTGGACAAATCCGATGCCCATGGCGACGGAGTCGGCGACGGAGCGGATGGAGACGGGCTTGGAGTCGATGAGAATGGCGCCAGAGTCGGGCTGATGGATGCCGCCGATGACGTTCATCAGCGTGCTCTTTCCCGCTCCATTTTCGCCGATGAGGGCGACGACCTCGCCGCGGCCCACGTCCAGGCAGACGTTCTCCAGGGCGACGACGCCGGGGAACCGCTTGCAGATTCCTTGCAGTTGGAGGATGCGGGATGAGTTCATACGGGTCTAACTTATTTGTGTCGCCTGCAACCGGTTCAAAAACCAGCTCACGCAGAGGCGCAAAGGCGCAGAGGAATAAGAAGAGCAAAAGCCTTTCTTTTATTCATACCTTTGCGCCTCTGCGTGAGATCTTTCTTCGATGGATTTCGAATCGAGCCGGACGACAAATGAGCGCTGCACCCAGTGCATATTAAGAACGGCCGCGGAGCTTGTTCAGCTTGGCCTGGAAATCGTCCACGGTGTCCTTCTCGATGGCGAGGGTGGGAATGAAAATCTGTTTGCCCTCGGGGACGACGGATTTATCGCCGCCGATGTACTTGGCCAGGTTGGTCATGGAGAGTCGGCCGAACTCGAAGGGCTGCTGAACGACGGTGGCGTAGATGTCGCCGCTCCTGACGCCTGCGAGGGTTTCGTCGTCCTCGTCAAAGCAGACGATCTTGACCTGGCCGGTCTTGCCGGCGTCGCGGACGGCGCCGAGGATGGCGGGGCCGTTGTAGCTCCAAAGCCCGATGAGGGCCGCGATATCGGGATATTTGACCAGGGTGTCTTGTGCGTTGGCCTTGGCTCGGATGGGATCGGTATCGTCGGTGCGAATGTCGATGATCTGGACATTGGAGCCGTCCAGCGCCTGGCGAATGCCGGCGATGCGGTCCTTGGCGTTCTGGGCATCGAGCTTGCCGACGAAGAGCATGATCTTACCGCCGTTGGGGAGGACCTCCTTGATAAGTCCACCGGCCTGTTTTCCGGCGGCGACGTTGTTGGTGCCGATGTAGCAGATACGGTTGCTGTCGGGGGCGTCGCTGTCGGCACAGAAGATCACGGCGTGCTGGGCGGCGTCGCTGAGCATGGGGGATTCGTTGACGGGATCGACGGGGCTGAGGGCGATGCCGTCAACGCCGCGGGCGAGCAGATCGTCGATGACGCGTTTCTGGCCGGCGGCGCTGGGGTCGCCGAGCATCTGGAAATCGACGTCGATGTTGGGATTGTCCTCGGCGGCCTTCTGGCAACCGGCGCGGCAAATGGTCCAGAAATCCGCCGCGTTGTTGGTGACGAAGGCAAGCCGCAATTTCTTCGCGGCGCCGGCGGTGGAGTCGGGGGAGTTGCTCTTGCCGCAACCGATCGCCAAAGTGATGCCGGCCAGCGCCAGGCCGAGCCATATAACTTTCCTGTGCACGATTGTTCGCTCCTTCCGTTGGTGTGGAAATGTCCGCCGTGTATGCGGACTATAATATCGGCGGGCGATTGAAGTTCCAGCCTGAGGTAGTCGTAAATGATTTCGGAGGCCAATCCCCCCGGCCCCAATGGAAATAGTCGCCGCCAGCGCGATCCAGACGATCACACGCGCCATCGCTGAGTTCCTGCGCCGATTTGGTAATCAACTCTTCACGGCCATGCGGCGCGGGGTATTGACCGGCTGTAGTATGGCGTCGGGCCCCACAGAACCCTTTTCGCCGGCGGCGTTGCCGCCCGCCCTCGACTGGCCGGCAGGCGTTATCTTCTTTCCCGCCACCGACCAGGAAATGCCGATTTCGCTGGGCAGCCTGCCCTGCTCGTAACATTTGTCGAGCGATACATCGAGGTCCTTGACGGAGGTTCGGCGTTCGCCGGGGTTTCCCTCGACGACCACCAGATCGCGGGGGAAATCAACGATGTTGGGCGTGGAAAGTTGGGCGGCGTAAATGCAGGCGGTTTGCGCGCCGGCGGCCTCCGGGCCACAGACGACGGCGCGGTCTTCCCGGATGGATTCCAGCACGTCGAAGAGCTTCTGCGGTGAATCGGCGGATGCCGGGGTCCCGTAATCAATCAGCGAACCATCGGAACGTTGGGCAACGATGCGGTCGCCGATCTTACCGCCATAATGCACGATGCCATCGTCGAACTCGTAGCTGAACAGCGGATCGCGCTGGAATCGCGTGGCATGTGAGGCGAAGAAAAGGACCTCGGTCCCGTGCGCGGTGATGCATCGCAGGGCGATGGTGTCGTAATTCTCGATTGCGTTGGCGCGGTAAAGCTCGGCTTGAACGGCGGCCGGCCAGTCGCTGCGGTCCGGCGCCTCGCCAAGGACGTAAAACATATTGTGCAATTGGTGGGCGCAGGCGTTGTTGGCGGGGCTGTCGAGGACAAGGCGGCCCTGGGCGTCGCGTTGGCGGCCTGCCCAGGGACTTCTGCCATAGTATTTTTCGTCGCGTGGCCAATAAACGCGGGTGCGGAGTCGCCTGGGTTGGCCGAAGCGCCCGGCGGCAATGTCGCGCTTAAGATGTTGCACGGAGGGACAGAACGACCATTGATAGCCGATGGCCAGTTGCCGCCCGGCGCGGTCGCGCGCTTCGATCATCCGCGTCGTCTCCTCGGGCTGAGCGCCGAGCGGCTTTTCGCAAAGAACGTGCGAACCGGCGCCCAGGGCAAGACAGGCCTGCTCGCAGTGCAATTGCGGGGGGCTGGAAAGAACCACCAGATCGGCCCGGCCCGAGGCGCAGAACTCCTCCAACGATTTGAATAGCGGAATCCCCAACTGGCGAACCTCGGCGAGCCGATGGCATCCTTCCGGCGAGGGATCGATCCCGGCGACGAACTGGATCCCCGAGGCGGGTCCCGCGCCGAGCAGAGCGTTCACGTAGATGTGACCGTAGCCGCCCATCCCCACTAATGCCACGGATTTCACGCGATCCATCACCGTCAACTCCATTTCCGCTCAGCGAGTCAACCGATATCCGGCGGTCAAAACCGATCTCCTGGGGACTTCCCGCGTCCGCCCATGGGGTTGCGCGCACCAATATCAGTATAACCCAAAGTACCCAGCGATTGCCATACATCAGATGGGAATTCCGATGCAAATTGCCATCCGGCCATCGAGCCAATTAGCGTCACCCAAATTAACGCGCCAAATGGCCAAATGTCGCGTTCAATTGCAGATTACATCCGGAATTAGGCGATACGCTGATTTCGATGGAAAAGACCACAAAACAGACGATTTCTGTCCACGCCTGTCAGGTCTTTTCGGCGGGTTGGTGGGATGGTAATTAGTGCCGTACTCACGTCTTGCTTGTCAAAAAGTTCCAAAACCAATAACGATGGTCGAAAGGATGAGGGTGGTGATGCCGCCGGCGATGAGCAGGTGAGCCTTCTTGCTCGAGCCTTTCCCTTCGTGAAGGATCCAGCCCCACATGGTGCTGAAGATGATGATGCTGGCCATGTGCAGAGTCCAACTGGCGAATCTGTATTTGTCCATCTTCGTCTCGCCCATCGAGTAGAAGAAGAACTGGAAATACCACAGCGTCCCCACCATGATGCGCGTGTTCCGGCCGGACGTACGAGACGAGATATGGATAGCGAAATTTCTTTTTGAGGTTCAACAACGCGCACCAGATGAAATTGGTGGTGAAACCGCCGAGCAGCACCACCACCAGCTTCGGCAGACCGGTCCACAAGGTCTTGGCGACGGCGGCGGTTGAGTATCTCCCCCGGAAGACACCGCTGGCTGAAAGCCGTTGTCTTTTGATGGAGGGAATTCGCGCATCGAGGCAACCCCGCCGACCGTCGAACGACCGGTGTCAATTTGCAAAGGATTAAGGATCGAGGTATTAATCGGACGCGGCGGCGTTTGATTCGAGGATCAGTGGCGGCATTTGAAGTGATGATTGAAATGACAACACAAAACCAAATTTCAGCAACAATTGGCACGAAATCAAATCGTAATTCGTTGCGGTTCGCGTTCCTCATGGTCGCGTCGCTATTTTTCATCTGGGGATTTTGCCACGCCATGCTGGACGTGTTGAACAAGCATTTTCAGAACATCCTCCACGTGAGCAAAACGCAGTCGGGCCTCGTGCAGACTTCCGTTTTTGGCGCGTATCTTCTCATGGCTTTTCCCGCCGCGTTGCTCATCCGTCGCATCGGCTACCAGCGCGGCATTTTGGTCGGGTTGTTGATTCTGGCTTTTGGAGCGTTTCTGTTCATTCCGGCAGGACTTGAATTCAAAACGTTTTGGTCCTTTTGCTTTGCGCTGTTCATTCTTTCCACCGGCCTTGCCTGCATTGAGACCGCTGCCAATCCCTACGTCACCGTGCTTGGCTCGAAGGATGGTGCAGCGGGGCGGTTGTCGGTGGCGCAAGCGTTCAATTCTTGCGCCTACATCATCGCTCCAACCGTGGGCGGCATTCTGCTGTTCGGCCACAAAGCGCAAGCTGGCGCGCCCGTGGATTTCCACACTCTTATTGCTCCTTACGCGGTCTTGGGCTGCGTGGTGCTCGTCATCTTCGGCGTCTTTGCGCTCATCAAATTGCCTGCCATTGAGAGCGACAGCGGCAAGGCGGACGAAGCGGGTGATGCCGCGATTTTCAAGGCCCACATTTCCCGCCAACCGCATTTTATCGCTGGGGTTTTCACACAGTTTCTGTACATCATCGCGCAAATCGGAATAAACGCATTCGCCGTGAATTACATCGTGCAAAACGCGATTGTCACAGACGCGTCCGGGGCGACGTCCACGTCACCGCTCTTCGCCTGGTACCAATCCGCCACGCATGCGGGTACGGCCGACGCCACGGCCGCCTTCGTAATCACTTTCGCCATGGTTCTTTATGCCGTCGGACGTTTCAGCGGAGCGCCCATTGCAAGGATGGTCAAGCCCAACCTCATGCTGGCGCTTTACGGCATCGCCAATTCCATCGTCATCATGTTGGCAATTGCCGACATCAAGATGGTTTCGTGGATGATTCTGCCGCTGTGCTGGCTGTTTATGTCCATCATGTTCCCGTTCATCTTCGCGATGAGCATCCACAACCTCGGTCCGCAAACCAAAATCGCCGCATCATTCCACGTGATGGCGGTCGGCGCCGCCGGTTCCATCTCCGCGGTGCTGATGGGCTGGCTTTGGGACCGTTACCACAGCGTTGGAATTTCGTTCACGCTGCCGTTGATTGGTTTCATCGCCACGACAATTTACGGCCTTGCTTATCCGTGGTTGTTGGAAAAATCCGCGAAAGCGGCGTGAATGGTTGCGGCCATGAGGCTTGAAAATTTGGCCCGCGCGGGGGCACTGAAATCACGTGAACATTTCGGGTCCACTCCAAAGGCCCGGCATCGGTACAGCCAGTAAGTTTTTCCCGAACGGGACCGTTGAGCTCCCCAACTGTCCCTCGGCCGCGGAAAATTGGTGGGATTTACCGTCGCTGGGCAGGGGCGCGGCAGCCCCGGCGGCGGCGCAGCGAATAAGACATCCCACCCAAAAAACCCAGGGAAATTTGAATTGAATCGCGCAATGTGGTAAATCCCACCAGCGGCCGATTATCGTGTGGGAATTGAGGGATTCAAGCCTGGGCGCGATCATGCTTTTTGGAGTGAACGTCTGGGACCTGGTCATTCTCGCCCTGTTCTTGGGAGCGACTATGGCCGTGGGGTTCGTCGTTTCCCGCGGCGTGAAGAAGGAGGCGGATTTTTATCTGGGCGGCCGGAAACTGGGCCGGATGCTCCAGTTTTTCCTGAATTTCGGAAATTCCACGGATGCCACCGGCGCGGTGACCATCTCCACGGCCGTTTACAAGAACGGGGCCAGTGGAATCTGGCTGGGATTTCAAACCCTGTTCATCACGCCGTTTTTCTGGTTCACGCAGCCGTGGTGGAGGCGGGCGCGCCTGGTCACGATGGGGGACCTGTTCGTCGATCGATTCAACAGCAAGGCCCTGGCCAGCGCGTACGCGGCCTTCAACATCTTCATGGCGCTGTTCACGATGGGGATGGGAAATTTCTTCGCCTACCAGGTGGCCCAGGCGATGATCGTCAAGCCGCCGTCCGCCTACACGGATCGGGACCGGCGGCAGATCGCGATGTATCACGAATATCAAGACCTCAAAGCGCAAATCGAAAGCGGGAAGGTGGAGGTTGGGCAGAGCGAACGATTCAAATACCTTGACAGCTTGAGCAAGCGAAAGGAGCTGCAATCGTTCGTTTCCTATTTGAACCCGCTCTATTTTTTCATCAGCTATTCGGCCGTTGTGGGAATCTACATCGTGCTGGGGGGGCTTCGCGCGGCGGCGATCACCGATGCGGTGCAGGGTCTGCTGATCCTGGCGATGTCGATCATGTTGATTCCCGTGGGGTTGTACCGGACCGGGGGATTTGCCGGGCTGCATCGGATCGTGCCGGAATACATGTTCAGCGCCGTGGGAACGACCACGTGGTATTCGATTCTGGCGATCACCTTCGCCAGCCTGGTGCAGATCTTCGGATTGCTTCACAACATGTCCACGGCCGGCTCGGCGAAGGATGAAATGACGGCGCGGTTTGGGATGATCTCCGGGGGGTTCACCAAGCGCTTCGTATTGATCGCGTGGATGCTCTGCGGGCTGATCGCCCTGGCGGTGTTGAGCGGATCCCTGAAGATTTCCGAGCCGGATTATGCGTGGGGATCGTTGTCGCGCGAATTGCTGCCGCCCGGCCTCATGGGTTTGATGTTGTCGGGAATGCTGCTGGGAAACATGCCGTCGATGGGAGTGTACGCGGTATCCGTGGCGGGGCTGGCGACGCGAAACATTTACCGGCCGCTGGTGAAGGGGAAATCGGAAAAGCATTATTTCCGCGCCGGGCAGTGGGCAATCGGCGGGGTGTTGGTGATCGCGGTGCTCTTCGCGTGCGTTTCGTCGGATGTGATCTCCGCATATACCATGTTCGTGACGTTCAACACTTTTTTCGGAGCGGCGGTGTTCCTGATCATTTTCTGGCGTCGGCTGACGTCGGCGTCGATCATGGCGGGTTTGGCGGTGTGGGTGGTCATGATGGGGATCGTTCCCTGGGTTTTGCCGCAGGCGCCGTGGTTCCGGCGCGTGCCGGCGCTTTTGCTGGAAACGAATCAAACGACGACCCTGACCACAACGGGGGCGACCGCCGAAGACATGGCCGCCGGAAGAGCGCGGAGAATCGGGCAGGCGATCCGCAAGCCGATGGTCGTGGCGCCGATGGCCGTCTTTTTTGACAGCGTTGCCCGGGTTGATCCGAAGGACCCGAATTCGCCGCGGGAGGGAATCGGCAGGTTCAGCGTCGAGAATTATTCACTGTATCTGCTGGGCGTGCCGGTGCGGCAATTCACCGGCGCGGCGATGACGACGTCGCGCTGGGCGTTCGACGGGGCGTTTCCATTCGTCATGCTGATCTTTTTCAGCCTGTTGACCAAGCCGGACGAATTGGAACGGGCGGATCGGTTTTTCGCCAAGATGCGCACGCCGGTCGCGCCGACGCCGGAGCTGGATAGGCAGGAAGTCGAATTAAGCTCCAAGATGCCGCACCGGTTCGACGGCCAGAAAATCCTTCGCGGATCGAATTGGCAATTCACGCGATGGACGTGGAACGATGCGTTGGGGTTTTTCGGCTGTTGGGTGATTGTGTGCGCAATCCTTGCAGTGTTATGGGGAGTTTTGCACATTGGATCGCAATCATGAGAAAGGCAATTGGATGGGTATTGCTGTGTTTGGTGATTGGCTGCGCGAGCCATGCCGCCCAGCCTTCGCCCCCGGCGCCGGTCGCGCCGGCGCCGGCTCCGGTTACGCCGGTGAGTTTTGACGTTTGGAAGGGCGTCGATTTGCATTGGCTGGACGGGACGCCGCCGGCGGCGGCGCGCGGCGTGAGTTGGGGCGTGCCCTGGCCGCGGGCGACCGTTCAAAGGGATACGACGTTTGCGCTGAAAGACGCCCACGGCAATGACGTGGCGATCCAGACCTGGCCGCTGGCGTATTGGCCGGATGGATCGATCAAATGGACCGGCATCGCGGCAACGATCGGCAGCGACGCCGGGGAATCGCTCAGGTTGATCCCGGCGGGCATCCCGGCCGCGGATCAGTCGCCGATCTCGGTCAGCCAGACGGACGACGCGATTGAGATCATCAACGGCCAATCGGTTTGGCGAATCGGACGGAGCGGGGCGAACCTCGTGCAATCGATTTCGTTCGGCGAGAAAATCGTCGCCCGCAACGGCAGGCTGGTTGGAGAGGTGGAGGATCGGTCGGAATGGCAGACCCGTCGCGTTCTGCGCGTCCAGGATTTCGCCAGCGAGATTACTTCGGCCGTGTTGGAGCGAAGCGGCCCGGTTCGCGTGGTGGTGAAGATCGAGGGGAAGCACAAATTTGCCGAGGGCGATCGAACGTGGCTGCCGTTTGTCGTGCGGCTCTATTTCCACGCCGGCAGCGATTCCGTGCGGATGGTGCACACGTTCATCTTCGACGGGGATCAGGAAAAGGATTTCATTCGCGGGCTGGGCGTGCGCTTCGACGTGCCGATGCGCGAGGAGTTGCAGAATCGCCACGTCCGGCTGGCTGGAGATCAGGGCTTTTGGGCCGAGCCGGTCCGCCTGATCGCGGGGCGAAGGAATCCAGACCCGGAGCTTTACCTGCGGCAAATCGCCGGCAAGAGGGTTCCGAATCTCGCTCAATTGCCGACCGCGCCCGTGACCAACCCATCAGGCGAAATCACGCCCCCGGCGATACAGGGAAACAGGGCCAGCCTTATCAAACAGACGGCTGTGTGGGATGCATACAAGCTGACGCAGCTCACGCCGGATGGATTTCAGATTCAGAAGCGCACGAATGCCGCCAGCGCGTGGATCAACGTGCTGGGCGGCCGGCGGTCGTTGGGCGAGGCGTTTGTGGGGGATGTTTCCGGGGGATTGTCGATCGATCTGAGGAATTTCTGGCAGCTTTGGCCGACGGAATTGGAGATCGAAGGCGCGGGGCACGGCGCGGCCGAGGTCACGGCGTGGCTTTGGTCGCCCGATGGGCCGGCAATGGATATGCGTCATTACGACGTCGTCGCACACGGTCTGGAAGCATCCTACGAGGACGTTCAGCCGGGATTCAGCAACGCCTACGGCGTGGCGCGCACCAGCGAGTTGACGCTGCGGCCTTATCCCGACGTGCCCAGCGATGAGGAATTGCTTCGGCAGGTTCAGACCGATCAGCAGCCGCCGATGCTGGTTTGCACTCCGGAATATTACCATTGGCTCGGCGTGTTCGGCTTGTGGAGCCTGCCGGACCGCTCGACGCCGGGGAAAATCTGGCTGGAGGACCAGCTCGACAAGGCGATCGCCTTTTATCAGGGACAGATCGAACAGCGGAGATGGTATGGGTTCTGGGATTTCGGCGACGTGATGCACACTTACGATGCGGTACGCCACGAGTGGAAATACGACGTCGGCGGGCTGGCCTGGGACAACACGGAATTGGCGCCGAACCTTTGGCTATGGTACAGCTTTTTGCGCACGGGCAGGGCGGACATTTACCGAATGGCCGAGGCGCTGACGCGGCAAAGTCAGGAAGTCGACGTCTATCACGTCGGGCCGTGGAAGGGCCTGGGCTCGCGGCACAACGTCCGGCACTGGGGCGACGGGGCGAAGGAAGCCCGCATCAGCCAGTCGCTCTTCAAGCGATTCTATTATTACCTGACGACGGACGAGCGGATGGGGGATTTGATGGACGAAGAGATCGACGCCGATCGGGCGCTTCTGAAGGCGGACCCGGTGCGCGAATTGCCGGGGATATCCGAGGAACACAAGTATCCGACGCATCTGCGCATCGGGCCGGATTGGTTGGCGCTGGTGAGCAATTGGTACGCCGCCTGGGAGCGCACGGGCGACGAAAAATACAAGGGTCGAATCCTGGCCGGGATGAACAGCATCACTTCCATGCCGAATAAAATCGAGTCCGGAGAGAATTATGGATACGACCCGGCGACGCACGCGCTGCATCGGTTGACCAACGATCGGCGGACGCCGTCGCTGCTGTCGCTGTTTGGGGGGCCGGAATTGAACGCCGAGATCATCCCCGTCATCGACGACCCGGCATGGACGGCGGCATGGATGGAGTATTGCCAGCGGGACAACGGGCGGGAACCGGACCACGCGCGCTTGACCGCATACGCGGCCTACGTCAATAAAGACCCCCAAAAAGCGGCCCTGGCATGGCGGCAATTATTCAGAACGTTTCCGGGAGCGCCTCGGGCGCGTTTCGACTGGCATCCGGTCAGCGGCGCAATGGTGGCCGAGCCGATTGACGAAAACCGCAATGTCTCCACCAACGGCTCGTCGCAGTGGTGCTTGAACGCCATCGAGTTGCTGGCGATGGTCCCGGACCAGGCGCCGGCGAATCCGCCGTCGAATTCTCGCAGGTGATACGGCGAGGCCGTAGATGACCCGTAAAATCAATCGGAAGCGAGGTTGCGGATTATGGCTGATGCTCCTGGCATTGCTTTGGTTCACGCCGAACTTGCCCGCGCAGGAGAGCACGGATTTCAAATTCAGTTTCGCGCCGGGGACTCCTCCGCCGGGTTATTTGCACGTTTCGCCGGACGATATTTACGACGCCGATCCCGGATATGGATTTGAACCTGGGGCGAAGGCTGTATCTCTGGATCGCGGCGCGGCCGGGTTCGTCACCAGCGATAAGCCGTTCTATTTCTCCGTTGCACTGCCCGAAGGTAATTACAACGTCGCGCTGACGCTCGGCGACGCGGCTGGGGAATCGACGACGACGGTGAAAGCCGAGCTGCGGCGGCTCATGCTGGAAAACGTACATACCGATGCGCGCCAACTCGTCACCCGTAGGATCACGGTGAACATCCGCAGGGCAAAAATCTCCACCGGCGGCAGTGTGCATCTAAAGCCGCGCGAAGCCACCACCGAGGCCTGGGCGTGGGACGAGAAACTCACCCTGGAATTCAACGGACGGCGGCCATGCCTGGACCGGATGGAAATCTCCAAGGCGGAGGTTTCGACGGTGTATCTTCTGGGCGATTCCACGGTCTGCGACCAGCCGGAAGAGCCGTGGAGCAGTTGGGGCCAGATGCTGACGCGATTTCTCAAACCCGGCGTGGCGGTGTCAAACCAGGCCGAATCCGGCGAAACCGCCGACGGGTCGATTCACGCCCATCGTCTCGACAAAGTCCTGAGCACCATGAGGCCCGGCGACTATCTGTTCATCCAATTTGGCCACAACGACATGAAGGAACGAGGCCCGGGCGTCGGACCGTTTACGTCGTACACGGCCGCTTTGAAAACGTTTGTGGACCGGGCCAGATCCAAAGGCGGAATTCCCGTGCTGATCACGCCGGTCAATCGCCGGATGATGGATTCGGCCGGGCACGTTACGAACTCCCTGAAAGAGTACCCGGATGCCGTTCGCCTGTTGGCCAAGTCCGCAAACGTTCCGCTCATCGATCTGAATGCCATGAGCAAGACGCTGTACGAAGCGATCGGGCCGAAGGAATTGTCCAAGGCGTTTGTGGACCAGACCCATCACAATGCGTACGGCAGCTATGAATTGGCGAAATGCGTGGTACAGGGGATATTGGACCACAAGCTCGATGTGGCAAAGTTCATCGTGGACGACTGGAAGCCGTTCGATCCGGCGCATCCGGATGCGATTGGAAGCGTCACGATTCCGGCCAGTCCGCGTGTCTCGACGACCGTGCCGTCGGGCGGCTAGCTAAATGCAAAAACGGCTGTTTTGAGTTATAGACACCTGAAGCTCACGGCGGCAATATTGGCGAGTTCGCCAAAATCTTTACACGGCTCACATATTAGCAAGGATAATTCCGCCATGGATTCCACCGCAAAAAAAAGCTCTCGATTGCTGATCTGGCTGTTGCCGCTGGCGCTGGTGAGTTGCATCGGCAAGTCCGCACCGATACCGCTGAACACGGGCAAGATCATTACCCCCTCCGCGCAAACGAGTTGGGAGGTCGGCGATCTGCCGATGAATCTGGCCCTCACCCCTGACGGCAAATACGTTCTGGCCAGCGATATGGGATACCGCCAATCGCTCTGGACCATCCGCGTGGCGGACGGGCAGGGCGTTTCACATCTGGATTTCAACTATCACGGACCGAAAGGGAAGAAGAAGCATGCCGGCTCGAGCCTGCCGGCCGGCGAAAACAGCGAAGCCCCGACCGTTCCCGGATCGGCGCAATCGAATGGGCTGTATTATGGCCTGGCCATCGGACCCGGCCACGTCGCCTACGCCGCCCAGGGGGCTCACGACAGCATCGCGGTTCTGGGCATCGGCGATGATGGAACCCTGACGCTCCAGGATTCCATCAAAACGCGCATGTTCGATTTCCCGGCCGGCATCGCACTGGACGGACGGGGATTGCTTTACGTCGCCAACAACGCTTCGGGCGGGAACGGATTTGATGATCCGACCAAAATCTCGGGAAGCGTCGCGATTTACGATCCCGTCAAGAAGACGGAACTCGGCCGATGCACGTTCTCGGACAGCTACGGCGGAACCAGCGATTTCCCGTTCGGCATCGCGGTCCTGTCCAGCGGCGACCGGGCGTACGTTGCCGCCGAACGCGACGACGCCGTCTATGTTCTGGACACCCGCGATCCGGCCAATCCAATCCGGATCGCAAAGATTTCCACCGGCGCGCATCCGGTGGCCGTGCTGCTGTCACACGATCAGGCCCTGCTTTATGTCGCCAATTCTTTGAGCGACACGATTTCGGTTGTCGATACCGCTTCCAACCAGGTGGTCGGTACGATCCTTCTGAGGCCCGACATGGCGCGCGACATCCCCGGCGTCACGCCGACGGCCATGGCGCTTTCGCGGGATGGGGACACGCTTTTCGTGGCTCTGAGCGACATGAACGCCATCGGCGTGGTCGATGCGACGGCGATGGAATTGCGCGGGTACGTTCCGGTGGGTTGGTATCCGACCGCGGTGGCGGTCATCGACGACGATCGGCTGCTCGTCGCCAACGCCAAGGGAACCTCGGTCCGCAATCCGAACAATTTTCCAGACCCCTACGACCCAAAGCGGAAGAGCGCCTATATCCTGAACGTCATCCACGCCAACGTCTGCACGGCCCGAATCCCCAAGGGCGATGAACTGGCCAAGGCAACCGAACAGGTGCTTGACGACAACCGGCTTAACGCCCTGACCCATGACAACAGCGGAGGGCAAAGCCCTCGCCGCTCAAATCCGCTGGCCAATCTCGGCTTGGCGGCGGGGAAAATTACCCACGTCTTCTACATCATCAAGGAAAATCGCACCTACGATCAGGTCCTTGGCGACCTGCCCCAGGGCAACGGCGACAAATCGCTGACGCTTTTTGGCCGGGACGTCACCCCCAACCAGCACGCGCTGGCCGAGCGATTTGTCCT
>JBEKKC010000088.1:0-18411 GCA_050010915.1 Tepidisphaeraceae bacterium
GTTCAACGAGAAGGTCCTGGGCCGACATGTGTCCACCGCGGAACATCGATATCGCAACGCCCTGTTTCATCTTCTTTTGACCCAGACCAGTTGTTACCGTTATTGGGGCACGGGCGTTTGGACCGACTACGGCCGCGAACTCTGTCGGCGAACGATGGAGATCCTGACTCATGACTTTTGAGATCAGCGTGTCTGCGGAATGGGCGGGCAAGCACCGGTTGAGCCAGTGCGAAGCGCCGGGCGAATATTGCGTCCCGAGTCATAGTATCCCAGATTTCCAATATGACACTCCGCCGGCGATCGTCGCCGCCGGCGGAGAATCCCCAATCCCGCCATCACCGTCATCACCGCGCTCGCCGGTTCCGGAACACTGGACGACGGTAAGGACAATCCATTGGCCGCCGCGAAGGCGTCCAAGGCCGCAACGTCGCCAGCCGTCGTCGTCCCACTGTCGCCCTGGTTGAACTTCGCCGCCAGGTCGTTGAAGTCGGTGCCATTAGCTCACAATCCGTTATCGATCCGCGAGAAACTTGGCGTCCTTATTATTGGTATTCTGCGGGGTCGCCGTCGATCCAGCGGTCGCGATCGTCACAACGCTGGCCGCGTAAGTCGTCACGGCGGAAGCCTTTGATTTTCTATTCGCAATCACGGCTTTGGAAATGCTGACCGGCTTGGACTTCGAAGCCGGTGGTGCCGCGGCGGTCGTCTCGGTGGTGGAAGTTGTCGCCGTCGGAGTTGTTGAAGCGACTGCCGGGGCGGAAGTCCTGGTCGCGGCGGGCGTGGCGATGGTGGAAGTTGCGACCGCCGGAGTTGTTGAAGCGACTACCGGAGCGACGGCGGCCGGTGCGCTTACAACGGCGGCAATATCAACGCCCTGGTTGAAATTCGCGGCTAGATCGTTGAAGTCGGCCGCGTTCACCAGGCCGTCGTAGTTGAAGTCGCCCTGGTCCCAGCCGGTGATGCTCTGGTTGAAGCTCGCCGCTAGGTCGGAGACGTTGGTGCCATTTGCCCACGCGGCAGGCTGACGACACGAGTGACGCCATTTCCATTATTGAGATCACGAGCGACCGCGAACATCGTGTCCGCCATTGGACCCATCACGGCATGGAAAGCGTCGGAAGGCAGCCAAGACGACAGATAAAACGGTAGTGGTTCATTCCTAAATTATTACATTTTTCGGGAGGATCGTTCAGCACGCGGGGCAACAGCCGGCCTGGCGCGAAGATGCCGCCGGCAGACCGGTGTTCGGCGACGCGCCACAACGGCCTTTGCCGCTCCTGCGCGGGCCTACATCACGTTTTCAAGCCGCGATCCAGCCGTTGAACCCCCGGCCAGCGAGGGTTTATCGCCCGTTTTGTGCGATAAAAGCCTTCCCAAAAATAGCTTACGTTCGATCGTTAAGTCCTCTGGCTGACTGAGATTGGCAATAGGAGCGATTTTGCGGCTTGGACGATCGGCGCCGGACAGAATCATGAGACGGTTGGCTGCGGTGATCGTGTCGAGCCTGACCAGCACATGCCGCCGGCACGGCATCGACCCGCAACGATATTTGACGCAGTTGCTGACGAACTTGCCGGCGACGCCGATCAGCCAGCTTGAACAATGGCTGCCGGATCAATGGCGGCGGCGGAATCCGGTGCCGTCGGGATAGGAAGACCAATCTGTCGCGGCAAAGGATTCTGGAAAGTCAGACGCGATTCTTGATCCAAAGGGACAATGCGTCGGCCACCCGTGTGATGACGCTGTCCCAATCCCCCCACGAACTCTGGCGGAATAATCGCATCGATGGATACCAGGGGCTGTCCTCTCGCTCCAACAGCCAGCGACAGTCCGGAACAAATGACAACAGCATCCAGACCGGCTTGCCAATCGCACCGGCCAAGTGCACCACGGCCGTGTCCACCGCGATGACCAGGTCCAGATTGGCAATCAACGCTGCCGTGTCAGCGAAATCCTTCAGCTCCTCCGTCCAATCGACCAGCTCCATGCCCGCCGGCGGGGTCTTGCCTTCAGCGGCCGCCTCGCCTTTCTGCAGGCTGAAGAAACGCACGCGGGACACCTGTCCCAGCGGGGCCAACCTCGCCAGCTTCATCGAGCGGTTGCGATCGTTCGTGTGGGTCGGTCTTCCCGCCCAACACAAGCCCACTTTAACGAATGGGGAATAGTCGGCCAGCCGGTGTTGCCACCTTTTGGCCTCCTCGGCATCGGCGTGCAGATAGGGCAGGATATGGGGAAGGTTGGCTAACGTCGTCCCGAAAACCCGCGGCAGACTTAGCAGAGGACAGTAGAGATCAAAGGCCGGCAGAGGCTGGCCGGAGGCCACGATTTGGCATCTATCGGCCATTGTCTGGAACAGCCGCTCAAGTTCCGCCTGACATTGGACAATGATTCTTCCGCCCCGCTGGGCCACCAGCGGCACGTAGCGGATGAATTGCAGGGCATCTCCAAAGCCCTGCTCGGTGTGGAGCAGAATAGTGCGAGCTTCCAATGGGAAGCCGTCCCACTGTGGTTGAGTGAAGTTTCGCCGGGGGACCGGAAAATCCTTGCATTTCCATCGCCATTCATATTCTTCCCAGCCCCGTTGAAAATCGCCCCGCGCCAGCAATGCAATAGCGAGATTGTGGTGGTCGTCGGCGTAGTTGGGATTGAGGGCGATCGCCTGTCGATAGGCGGCGATAGCCTCATCGAGTTGCCCTTTGTCTCTCAGGGCATTGCCGAGATTGCTGTGGGCTTCGGCCAAGTTGGGCCGGAGGGCGATGGCACGGCGACAGGCGGCGATAGCCTCATCGAGTTGCCCTTTGTCTCTCAGGGAATTGCCGAGATTGCTGTGGGCTTCGGCGAAATTGGGCCGGAGGGCGATGGCCTGGCGATAGGCTGCGATGGCCTCGTCCAGACGCCTCTTTCCTTTTAGGGCGTTGCCGAGATTGTTGTACGCTTCGGCGTAATCAGGCTTGAGCCGAATGGCCCGCCGGATCAAATCCTCAGCGGCGTCCAACTGGCCGGTCTGGCCTGCCAGCATCCCCAACATATGTAATGCGTCCGCATGATTTGGCTGCTGCGCCAGGACTTGGCGGTATATCCTCTCCGCCTCCGCCAATCGGCCGGCCTGGTGATGCGACACGCCGGATTCGAACTGCTGCTGAACAGTCATGTGGCCGGGCATTGTAATCCTGAAACCTCATCCTGCTTGCACCAATTCCGCCACATCTGGTGGTAGGCCGCTTCGATATTGCGGGCGAAACGCGGTGCGTCCATCAATGCTGATGCCTGCATCTTGGCTCGCAGCGTCCGGCGCAGCTCGGACAACGTCCTTCCGTTTACCAGCTTCATTCTCGGTATGCGACGTTTTACCGGCGGCGGGACATGGAACTCAAGGTCGCAATCATTTATTGGCCACGGGCGTTGCCAGCGTACGAGCTATTCCTTCGATTCCCCGACGCTTTGCGGCGTTCCGGGCATTGCCCCCCCAAGCTTCCAACCTGTTGCCGCTGGCAATTCGCAGGAGAAAACGAATCGGCAACAGTCATACGCGACCTATCGCGCGCGTTCCAATCGCGCGATATGCCGGGAAGGCGATTCGATTCCGGACACGGTGTCCGCGGTCGCGCATGATCTCAATAATGGAAACGGTGTCACTCGTGTCTTCAGTCTGCGACGCCGCTTAACTCACCCCGCCGCGCCGGATCGCGCTTCTCCCGAACTTATTGTTGATCCGATCTGCCACCACATCCAACTTTCTTTGCCGCTCCTTCTGCGGATCAGTGAACAACCCCAACTGCCCTTGTCCCTTGGTGAGTTGTTCGGCCGTCATGCCAATCAGCCGCACCGGCTGGAATGGCCACTTGTTGAACAGACCCCTTGCCGCTTCCCAAAGCTCCTCGGTCGAGTCGGTGGGGTTGGCAAGCGTCGATGACCGGTTGATCGTCTCGAACTTGGCGAACCTGATCTTTACCGCCACCCCACGAGCGTAAAGCCCAAGCCTGCGTAAGCGGCGCGCGACTTGCTCCACCTGATCCAGCAGCACACGCCGGATTTCGTCGGCATCGGCGACATCTGCCTCAAAGGTCTATTCATGGCCGATGCTCTTGGCCTCTCGGTCGGGAACAACGGGCCGATCATCAATACCACGGGCAAGTTCGAAATACCGCTTGGCCTCCGAGCCGAAGTGCTTCTCTAACCAGTTCAAGGGTTTATTGCGCAGATCGGCGATGGTCCTGATGCCCAGCGGCGCCAGCCGTGCTGCCGTGGCCGTGCCGATGCCCCAGAGCTTCGTCACCGGCAACGGCGGCAGGATGCGGTCGATGTCGTCGGGGCCGATGACGACCAGGCCATCGGGCTTTTTCATGTCCGACGCCAGCTTGGCCAGGTATTTGTTGGGTGCCAGTCCTACGGAGGCCGTAAGCCTCAAGCCTGACTTGATGCGGTCCTTGAGCTTATGGGCGACATCCAGCGGTCTGCCCAGCGCCCGCTCCGTGCCAGTGAGGTCGAGGAAGGCTTCGTCGATGCTCAGGGGTTCAATCACCGGCGAAAACCCGTCGAGGATCGAGAACATCTGCTCGGATACCCATTGCAGCGGAGCTTTCCAAGCTGCCGTCGATTCCCGGCGTCAATGACGCGGCCCCACGGGCATTGCCGTTGACCGGCACAAACCCTGCTCACGGTTGAACCTTCCGAACTAAATCCGAAAGCCCACGTCTTTTTGGGGCAATTCTTGTCAACGCATGACAAGATGCCGCACTGTTAATCAAACGGCACAACCGTCATAAATCCTTTTGCTGTAACAGTGAGCAAGGCGGGATCGTCGATTCTACAAAAGCGGGCGAGGAGGCTCGAACTCCCGACATTCAGCTTGGGAAGCTGACGCTCTACCAACTGAGCTACGCCCGCAATATCCGGGGCCGTTTCATGTTTTGATTGTAGTGCAAGTCACGCCTTTGCACAACCGAAACCGCTACGAAACGTCCGCTTGCCAGCCATCGGCTGAAAGCTGAGGTGCATCCGTGACGATCCGGTCGGCAAGGTCATACATGAACGCGTGAGCCACTTCCGTAGCCTGCCGAAGTTGCCTGCACTGAGCTTGTCGAAGTTGCCTGCCCTGAGCTTGTCGAACTGCATCCCCGTAAATTTTTATATTTTTTTCGCCTGCCGAACAAAAAACACGTCCTAAACATTCACCTCCCGGCTAAGAATATAGAGGAACCTCTTTATGCGATCCCCTCTCGCTCAATGCCTAGCCTTTAACCTCGACCGACAAATTGACCGGATTCAGGAAATATTTCAACTACTGTCCCGCCGTGACAGTGACAAAACCCCCCGTGGCGCCACCGAAATCGGGGGTTTTGTCACCGGGCATCCAATCCAGTACCTACGCCCGTAGAATTATGTTGTACAATCCCGGAAAATTGGGCACACCCTTCTGAACCGGCCGTCGGCCTGGCATTCGTTGAAGCCGTTCCGTCTGGTATATTGGTGGCGGCGCGATAATTCCGCCGAAGGATCGCCTTATTTTGCAGGATTCCGAATTGCGCTTGCTCGTCCGCGACCGCTTGGGTCTTTGTATCGAGCCGGAGATGTGCAAATATCTCCTGCGCAAGGCGGCCGATTCGGATCGGCCGTTTGCCGTCATCGGCGGCGATGCGCGCACCGGCGTTCCCCGGCGGGAAATCCTCGATCCGCGGCTTTTCCGACAGAACGTCGGCCGTCAGGAGTCGTCATGATTTACTCTGCCATCGCCTTCGCCCGCGCCGGAATGGTCGGGAACCCGTCCGACGGGTATTTCGGTAAGACCCTCTCCTTCGTCATCCGCAATTTCAAGGCCACCGTACGACTTTGGGAAAGTCCGCATTTTGAAATCGTCCCGGACAGCGGCGATCTCACCAAATTCGAGACCGTCGACGCCTTCCTCGGCGACGTCCGCCTGCACGGATATTACGGCGGCATGCGCCTGATCAAGGCCACCGTCAAGCGATTCCACGACTATTGCCGGCAGAACAACCGCGAACTCCACAAGCGCAATTTCACCGTCCAGTTCGATACCGACATTCCCCGCCTCGTCGGCCTTTCCGGAAGCAGCGCCATCGTCGTCGCCGCTTTGCGCACCCTCATGAGATTCTACGAGGTCGAAATCCCCAAGCACTTGCTCCCGACGCTCACCTTGAGCGTCGAGCGCGAGGAGCTTGGCATCGCCGCGGGAATGCAGGACCGCGTCGTCCAGACCTACGAGGGGATCGTCTACATGGATCTCGACCGAAAACTCGTGGAATCGCGCGGCTACGGTGATTACCAGGAGCTTCATCCCTCCAGACTCCCGCCGCTCTATCTCGCCTACGATCCCAATTGCGCCGAAAGCAGCGACATTCCACATCGCCATCTGCGATCGCTGGTTGACGCCGGGGACAAGACCGTCATTGAAGCGATGCAGAAATTCCGCGACCTGACCGACCGCGGCCGCGACGCCCTCATGTCGGGCGATTGGGACCAACTGCACCAGATCATGGACGCCAATTTCGATCTTCGCCGAACGATCATGCCTATCGCTCCGGCGCATTTGCGCATGATCGAGGCCGCCCGGAGCGTCGGCGCCAGCGCCAAATTCGCCGGAAGCGGTGGGGCGATCATCGGCCTGTACCACGGCGCTCGGCAATATCAGGAACTCGTCGATGCCCTGGCGGAGCTTCGCTGCGTCGTCCTCCGCCCGGCGATTTTTGAAACCTAGGATTCCAACCGGCCGCGCGAAATTCTCCGCGCGGCAATTTCTCCGCGCGGCAAATTCCGGGCGCAGCATATTGACGCGTCGCAACGGCGCGTTATCTTTTGTTCAACAATTCCGGACCTTGATGCGGACCGAGGGCGGTGGCTCCCCTTCGGTCCGTTTTCTTTTTCATCCCCGCTTGCGGGCAATGAATTCCTTCAACTTCGCCGGCTTCAGGCAATTGATCACGTCCGCCGCCGTCGCCCAGGCGCGCTGGGCCACGAAGATTCCGAATTGCATCTGATCCAATTGATCGACCGAATGCGCGTCGGTGTCGATCGCCAGCTTCACCCCCGCGGCGAGAGTGCCGTGGGCGTTGGCGTCGTTCAGGTCGAGCCGCGGGAACGCCGCGTTGATCTCCAGCGCCGTCCCCGTCTCGGCCGCCGCCTTGAATATCGGGGGGAAATTCAGCGGCAATCCCTCCCGGTCGAAGATCAACCGGCCCGTCGGATGCCCGATCACGTTGACGTAGCGGTTCTCGATGGCGCGCAAAATCCGCTCCGTCGCCTTGGCGGGCTCCTGCTTCAGCGCCACGTGCGGACTGGCCACGACGAAATCCAGTTCCGCCAGCACCGCGTCCTCGAAGTCCAGCCGGCCATCCGCCAGAATGTCCACCTCGCATCCGGCCAGAAGCACGATCCCTTTCATCCGATCCGAGACCCGCCGAATCTCGGCGGCGTGCTTCATCAGCCGCTCGGCCGAAAGCCCGTTGGCGATCACCTGCGTCTTGGAATGATCGGTGATGGCCAGGAACTCATATCCGCGCTCCAGCGCCGCCTGGGCCATCTGCTCGATGGTTCCCTGGCCGTCGGATGCGGTCGTGTGTGAATGCAGGTCGCCGCGGATGTCTTGGAGTTGCACGATCTTCGGCAACTTGCCCGCCAGCGCCGCTTCGATCTCGCCCCGATCTTCGCGCAGCGTCGGGTCCATGCACGCCATGCCCATCGCCTTGTAAATCTCCTCTTCGGTTTTGCCGGCAACGGGCCTGGCGTTCGGCGGGAAACCCGGCTTCTTTTCCGACCGGTCGTACTCGTGCACCTTGTACAGGCCCCATTCGTTCAGCGTCATCTGGCGTTGCTGCGCCAGTCCCCGCAGCTTGGTGTTGTGTTCCTTGGATCCGGTGAAATATTGCAGCGCCGCGCCGAAATTCTCCGCCGGCACGATCCGCAGATCGACCTGCAATCCCCGGTTGGCCAGGATGCTGGCCTTGGTTGGTCCCTGCGCCAGAACGCGCTGCACCAGCGGCAGCTTCACAAACGCCGCCGACACCGCCTCTCCTGCCGAATGGTCTTTCAGCGAGCACACCAGATCGATGTCCCCGATGGTTTCCCGTCGTCTCCGCAGGCTCCCGGCAATCTCAGCCTGCGACACGCCGGGCAATTGCTTGAGCGCGTCGAGCATCGCCCGCCCGATTTCCATCGCTTCGACGATCCCCACTCGCCGCGATGCTTGTGCCCGCAGGGCGATTCCATCCTTGATCGCCTCGATTTTCTTTGCCCCGATTCCCTTCAGCCCCTCGAGCTTTCCCGCGTCGATCGCCTGGGCCAGTTCCTCCACCGACGTGATCTTCCGCTGCTTCCACAACGTCGCGATCGTTTTGGGGCCGAGGCTGGGAATATCCAGCATCGGAATCAGCCCCGCCGGCACGCTCGCCGCAACCTCCTCGAAATCCTCGCTTTTGCCCGTCGTGACGTATTGCTCGATAATCCGCTGGCTGGACGGCCCGATGCCCTCCAAATCCTTGAGCTTTCCATCCCGGCAGGCTTCGCGCAGATCGAGCGTCATGTCCTTCAGAATGCGCGAAACCTTCGAGAACGCGATCGCCTTGAACGGGCTTTCCCCCTTGATGTCCATGAGCGCCGCCAGGGTGCGGAACAGATTGGAAAGCTCGGTGTTCAGCGACATGATCGGTGAAGGATAATGGATAAACTCGAAATTCGAAACTCGAAACTCGAATCAAATTCGAAATTCGAATGACCGAAGTAAATCCGCTTCGAATTTCGTTCTTCGAATTTGATTCGAATTTCGAATTTCGAGTTTCGAATTTTCCACATTATCATTCCCCCCATGCACCTTTGCCTTGGAACAACGCCGACAGTTCAGCAGACAATGATCTTCCCTCACGTCGTTCCCGACGAAGTCAACCGGGCGGTGGAAGTTCGCCGATCCGCCGCGGGCAAGCCGATCAACGTGGCGCGGGTGCTTCACGCGTTGGGCGATGAAGCGATCCTCTGCGTTCCGCTCGGCGGCGACACCGGGCGATTTATCCTGGCTGATATCGCCGCGGCCGGAATCGCCCACGATTGCGTCGACTCCCCGCATCCGACCCGCACCTGCGTCACGATCATCGATCGCAAAGCCGCAACCGTGACCGAACTGGTCGAGGAACACGCCCCGCTGCCGGAACAAATGGCGGGGCAACTCCTGGCGATTCTGTCGAAGCATCTGCCGCAGTGCCGTTCGGTGATTCTTTCCGGCACGGTCGCGCCCGGCGCGGGGGATGATTTCTACGCCGATTGCTGCCGCGCCTCCGCCGGGGCCAATGTGCCAGTTATTCTCGACGCCCACGGCCAGCCGCTGCTGCGCGCCCTTCGGTTTCATCCCCTGATCGTCAAGCCCAATCGCGCGGAGCTAGCCTCGATGATGGGAACCCGGATCGACGATGATGACTCGCTTCGCCATGCCATGATCGATCTCGTGCGCCGCGGCGCTCAATGGGCGATCATCACCCTGGGCAGGAACGGGGCCGTCGCCTCGGACGGAAAATCGTTCTGGAAGGTTCCCGCGTTGCAGGTTCCGGCCATCAGTCCCATCGGCAGCGGCGACGCATTTGCCGCCGGCGTGGCCAGCTCCGTCGCCGCCGGGCGCGACATACCCCACGCTTGTCTTCTCGCCACAGCCTGTGCCGCGGCAAACACGCTCGTCCCCGGCGCGGGGTTCCTTCGCATGGAGGATGTCCATCGCCTCGAGCCGCTCGCTCGCATCCAAAAATGGTGAATCTTGCAATGACCCACGTTTCCCACAGCGTCGCACAAACAGAATCGATTGCCGCGGAGTTCGCCAAAACCCTCGTCGGCGGCGAATGCATTGCCGTCGACGGTCCGCTGGGCGCCGGCAAAACTCAATTTGTCCGCGGCCTCGCCGCGGCGCTGGGCGCAAACCCCCGGGCCGTCAGCAGCCCCACGTTCGTTCTGCTGAACGTCTACCAAGGCGGCCGCCTGCCGGTCTTCCATCTCGACGCCTACCGCGTCGCCGGGCCGCGCGATTTCGAATCCATCGGATTTCCCGAGCTTCTCGATCAGAACGGCGTCATCGTGGTCGAATGGGCCGGCCGCGTGAAGGAAATACTGCCCCCCAAGCGAATTAACGTCACGATGGAAGTGATCGGAAAGTCTGACCGCCGCCTGGAGATCGATCGGGTTTAGCGGGGTCTTTATCCCCGCCCGCCGCGCATTTTCGCCAGGGCCGTCTGTTCGATCTGCCGCACTCGCTGCTTGGAAAGCCCCATCCGGGAACCGACCTGCGCGTACGTGGCCGGCCCGGCTTCGCTCAGGCCGAAATGCGCCGCGATCACGTCGCGTTCGCGCCGTTCCAGCCGGGACATCAATTGCCGAACCTCGTCGCGATCGGTCAACTGGTCCGCCCGGCGCAAGTCGCCCCGATCCGCCACCGACGCCAGGGCCGCATCGCTCCCAATGGCCTCGTGGCCGCGCGACAGCATTTCCGGCACGCTTCGCGCAAAACCCTTCATCAGCGCGAACGTCACGTAAGTGCTGAAACGATTGCCCTTGTGAACGTCGAAAGATTCCACGGCCCGAATCAGGGTGAGGTTTCCGTCGCTGATCAATTCCATCAGCGACAACCCCGGCCGCAAATGTTTCCGGGCCACGCTGACGACCAGCCGGAGATTGGCCCGCACGATCTGGTTTTTGACCTCCGCGATCCGCCGGTGGATCGCCTCCAGCCGGCCAACGTCGCGCGCCCGGGCAAACTGCGGCTCGATCTTCCGCCGCGCGATCGCGAATTCATATTTGTGGAAATTAAGCTTCAAAAACAATGCCCGCTCGCGTCCGGGCGTGAGCAGCGGCGTCCGGTACAAATCCTGCAAATACGCCGGCAAATCACGCGGAATCCGCATTTCCTCCGGCTTGGCCTGGGCCGGCAATTCCTCCTGCGAAACGATTTGCTCGAGGACGTTGGCGGCGTCCGGCTGGTGATAGAGCGGATCATCGATGAAGCGCACTTTTCGCCGCAGCAATTGCGCCAGCCGCTGCTCGACGACCGCGCGATAGATCGCCGACTTGCCCCGGCATGTCCGCCGGGCGATTTCGCCAATCGCCTCCCCGCCTCGATACGCCGAGGCGATGTCGGCGCGCTCTTCGGGCGACATTTCCACGGCGGCGTGTTTGAAGATCGCCGATTGCGGATTGGCCTGATCGTGATCGCGGATGATGTGGGCGATGGTCAGCGGCGAGCGGTCGAACCGCCGGCCGATGCGCCGTGAAATCTCGCTGATGCAGCATTGGCAATGTCCCGCCAATCGCCGCGCCCGGCGAAGGATTTCCGATTTCTCCTCTTCCGTCGCCTGCGAGAAATTTCCCGCGCGAATCACCTGATCGTGATGGATGGCCAGGAAACGCTCGACCGTCCCCAGCATAAACCCGACGCGGCGTTTGCCGTCCTTGAAGACAAACCGCCTGGCCCCCAGGCCCCGCCGACGCCAGCGCTGGATCGTCTTGCTGGTGACGTTGAATCGCTGGGCGACATCGTCGATGGTCATCACCGGCTGCGGCGAATCCACCTCGCTCAAATTCAGCGTCTCGCTCACCTGCTCGATGAGCAGCCCCAGATCGTGCTGTAGGGCCATGCCGATCAGCAGAGTCTGGTCGAGCTTTTTGGGATGGTAGCCGGTGATGCGGAAGACGATGAAGTTGAAGGGATAGGCCTTGGCCGGATCGAGATCGAGCAGAAGTTCTTCCGCAGCCGTGAGTTGCGTGAGCCGGGCGTCCTGCGGCGTGAAGGACATTTGCCGACACAAATCTCCGACCTTGTCGATCCGGAACTTCGGCATATTACCTATTATCCCTACGGACTAGATATCGGTCAAGATCAAAATGAAGGCACAGAATCCGTAGGGGATTGCGTGTCCAGAATACGCCGGGCAAGCCCGGCGGCTACACGGGCAGCCCGAACACTCAATTCGTCGGTCGCTGCGGTTGAGATGCCGGGGGCTGCGTGGCCATGCTAACGGCCGTAAAGAGCAGATCATAATAGGCGTGAAGGTCCATGGTCCCTGCAAGGTCGCTGCCATCGACGGTGAATTTCTCCGTGCCGATGAATTTCAACATACTCATGGCGAGCGGAGAGTTTGCATCTGACGGCGATTTGGTGGACGCGCGGCCGATCCGCTGGATGGCGTTGCTTTTGGCCGCTTCGGCCGACGCAGTGTCCTTGTAGTGAGACAGGACTACAAATCCGGGGGACTCGGCCGGCGGAAGCACGAGGTAAACCGAACCATATTCGACGCCGTCCCATTCACTGCCGGTGATGTTCATGGAAATCTTGCCGGTGGACAGGAGTTTGGGAATGATCTCCTTTAGCTTGCGGGGATTGATGGCCGCACGGACGGGCGAGTCGCCCGCAGCCGACAGTCCCGCCGCCAGCGCCGGGCGCGGATCGGGCTCGGTGCTCCAACGGGGTAAAGTGGGTGGCTCCGACGTTTTGTCCACAACGGCACTGCCGATGACCCCCGGGGGAAGGGAACCCGGCTTTGTCAGGTATCTGGCCAAAGTCCGCGCCGCTTCCGGGGATTCGGTTGGGTAAACGGCCGTGGCCGTCAGGTTCATGGTCCCGGCGACGGGTGTGGGGCTGACCGTCAGCTCGTCTGATCGGCTTAGCAAATACAGGCTGGTTCCCCCCGCTTGCTCGAAACCATTGATCCATTTTTTGCCGGCGCCGAGACCCATCTGAATCATCCCATTGACGCGCGCGGCCGAAGGGGCATCCATTTGGGTTTGGCCAAGCTCCTTGCGCATGTCGGCGGCCAAGGCATCCAAATCAATTGCGGTGAAATCTATCTCAATGATAAGGTCGGTGCGGTCGGTCACGAACGGGGCGACGCGCGGGTCAAAGCCGAAGTTGCTTTCCGGCACGGTCGGGGCCGCCGGCGTCACGGCTTGCACGGGGGTGACCGCAGAGCGATCGGCGGAAGGCGCCAGGAAATAGACCCCGGCTCCAATGGGGATTCCGCCGATCAGAATTAGCGCGGCGGCGATTTTTAGTTTTGTGGAGATCAACATGGTGGAAACTCCTTTGGAGAGGGCCGTCGCCTTGATGGAGGCGGAGGCCGGGATACAGCCCGCGGCAACCGTCGGGGGCGCCGCGTGGGTGGTATGAACCAACAGGGCCGCGCCCAGGGCGTCGGCGGGAACGGCGATTCCGCGGCGGCGCAAGACGCCGCGCAGCTTCTCGATTGCGCGGGCAACGCGGATTTTCGCCGCGCCTTCGGAGACGCCCAATGCGGCCGCGACTTCGGCGAGTTTCTTTTGCTGATAGAATCGCAAGAGCAGCGCATCGCGGTCGCGGGAACGGAGGCGGCTGATGGAATCGTCCAGAATGGGCGCCATTTCCTGCCACATCCGGTCCGGATCGGACTGGGAAGTTTCGCTGGTGGACATCGCAGCCAGCCTTTCGTATTTGTCACGCCGCGTCCGGGCACGAATGGCGTTGGCCGATGCGTAGCGCGTGACCTTGAACAACCAGCGATGTAGAGGGACGGCGCCGAGCTTGGCCGCCTTGCCGGCTAGAACCAGAAAGACGGACTGGGCGACGTCCTCGGCCAGATGAGGGTCGCGCACCATGCGCACGGCGGCCGAGTAGACCCAGTCGGAGTGCCGCGTGACCAGTTCGGTAAACGCGTCTTGCGAACGGTGAGCCGCGAATTCCTGGAGCAGCGAAGAATCGGGTTGGTCGTGGATCACGGTCATTCAATCATAATGTGTTCTGCCGAGCGGAATGGGTACAGAAAATTTTCATTTCTGTCAGCTTTGAGCCCATGAAATTGACTTGCAACAGGCATGTCTTGATATTCAGTTGCCGTGCAAGATAGCAGTAAAACGGGGTATTTGGCCGCGTCGCTTGCGACGCGCGTGCCGACGCGCATCCCAACTCGCGTCGCCGGCGACGCGGCCAAACGGTTGGCGGTTTGCGCGGGGCTGCTGGCGCTGCTGATGGGGTGGGCCGTCGTCTTTCCCCAGACGGGCGATGGCGATGCCATCATGCATTATCTCAACGCGCACGACAGCCTTTGGCAGCCGGCCAAATTGATGGGGTCCTGGGCCCGAGTGGGTGCGAAAATCCCCCTGCTGATTCCGGCACAATATGGCGTTTTAGGAGCGAGATGGGCGGCGGCGCTCATCTCGATTGTATGTGCATGGCAGACCATCCGGCTGGCCGATGATTTGAAAATTCGGCGATCCATCCTGGCCGCGGCGTTTCTCCTTTTTCAACCCTACGTTTTTACCCTGGCCGGGGACACGATGACGGAATTGCCGTTTGCGCTGGGGATGGTGATTGCCATCCGACTGTGGCTGGCAGGGCGGCCGCTGGCCTCGTGCGTGGTGATGGGATATATGCCGACCGTCCGGCCTGAGGGATTTTTTCTGTGCGCGCTTTGGGCGGCCATGGTGATCGCCAATCGCCGTCCGATTTTGGTCGTGGCTCTGGGCTGGGGGACGCTGGCATGGTTTGTCGCATGCTGGATGCTTCGGGGCGATCCAACTTATTTTTTCCGCGAGGGATGGTCCTGGCCGGCCGATTCGCAGCCGGCTTACGGCCATGGTTCGTTCTTTTCGCACGTCAATCGCTGGCCGATTTATTGCGGGCCGGTTCTCTTGCCGCTGTTTTTGCTGGGGTTGTTCAAAAACGCATTTCCGTTCGGGACGCGGCTGAGCTATTTGTTTCTGGGCGGCATCGCGTTTTTGGCCCTGGAGCTTCTGTTGCCTTCGGAGGTTCGCGAAACCATCTTGCCGTGGCCCGCGTTGCTGTGGGTCGCCATGATCGCCTGGGCCGTTCGACCGTGGAAATTCGCCATCGGGGTTTGGGTTTTCCTGCTGATCTTCACTCTCCACACCGTATTGTGGTGGCGCGGATGGTTCGGGTCGTGCGGGCTCATGCGAATACTGGCCTGCATTGCTCCGATCACCGCCATCGTATGCCTGAACGGATGGAATCTGATCGCCGATCGAATGCCGGGCGTGCTGCGCGCCGGAACAATCGCTGGCGTCGCCGTGACGGCGATGATTTATTATCTCGTCGATCCCTTGCACCAGCGGATTTTCCCATTGCAGCGAGCCTGCCAATTCGTGGCCGAGCGCGATCTCCTGCACGATGCCCCCAGGATCATCTTCGGCGATCCGATGGCCCAGGCGGCCTTGAACATGCCGCCCAATCCGCCCAATCTGCTGCCAAACGATTGCGACCGCGCCAAGGAATACGTTCACCTTCTTCATGCGCCTCTCGGCTCAGTGGGTTTGTGGGACAACCAGCACGCCCAGGCGTGGTTTGGCGTGTCGATCACTGATTTGCCGGCATTGGGCTACACGATTCTTTTCCAGATCCAACGCCGCCCACCGTTGTCGATTGCATGGATCGAGCCGGCGAATTCGCCGCGGGATCAGGTGTACGTCGTGATGCGGAAGGATCATCCCGGATCGATGCCCGGATTGGTTCGGGACTTTGCCGCCAGCGCGTCCAGGCCGTAATATCCGGCCAAATGAGCAAGCTGTCGTTCGATATTGATGCGGTGGTCGCCGGCAAATCGCGTCTGAGCGAGGCCCAGGCCCTGGAACTCTATCAGAAGGCTTCGATGCACGATCTGGGGAGTTGGGCCTTGGCGGCTTGCCAGCGCCTCCACCCCGAGGATTATCGAACCTACGTCATCGACCGCAACGTCAACTACACCAACGTGTGCACGGCCAAATGCACGTTCTGCGCTTTTCGCCGCGACCATGAGGATTCGGATGCCTACACGCTTTCATTCGAGCAGATCGGCAGGAAGCTTTCCGAACTGGTTTCGATCGGCGGAACGCAGATTCTCATGCAGGGCGGGATGAACGACCGCCTGCCGATCGAGTATTACGAGGACCTGCTGCGTTACGTCAAGACGAATTTCCCTTCGGTTCACATCCACGCGTTTTCGCCGCCGGAATTCGTGGAGTTCGAGCGGTTCTTCCAGATGGACGTTCGCGAGATTATTCGCCGGCTTCACAAGGCCGGCCTCGACACGATCCCCGGCGGCGGGGGGGAGATCTTCGCCCCTCGCGTCCGCCGACGCATCGGAATCGGAAAATGCACCGGCGACGACTGGCTCCGCGTCATGCGCGTCGCCCACGAAGAAGGAATGAACACCAGTTGCACGATGCTCATCGGCCATATCGAGTTTGTGCGCGAGCGGATCGAGCATATGTCGGCGATCAGGGATATGCAGGATTATGCGAAGGCATTGCCAATTGCCAATTGCCAATTGCCTATTGGAAAGAGCAGAGAACAAATCATCGGTGAGGTGACAGCGCGGTGGCCCGGCGTGTTCGCAAAGTCGGTGATTGATCCTTCTTCAATAGGCAATAGGCAATCGGCAATCGGCAATTACACCGCCTTCATCCACTGGCCGTTCCAGCGTGAAAACACTCCGTTGGGCCGGGCGGCCGAATGGGACCCGGACGTTCACGGTCCGTTCGACGATTCCAGCAACGAGGACGTGTTGCGCGGCCGGGTCGTCCGCTCGGCCGGGGCGCAGGACTATCTCCGCACGTTGGCGATCGCCCGGCTGTTCCTCGACAACATTTCTTCTCTGCAAAGCAGTTGGGTGACGATGGGCCCGAAGGTGGGCCAGCTCGCAATGTTCTTCGGCGCCAACGACATGGGCAGCGTCATGATGGAGGAAAACGTCGTCAGCGCCGCCGGCACGACCTATCGCCTCAACGAGCGCGAGATTTGCCGCCTGATCCGCGACGCCGGCTGGATTCCGGCCCAGCGCGACCAGTATTACAAGGTCCTTCGCCGTCACGACGACGCCTATTCCCCCGATCTGATTCCCCAAGAGCATCCCCCGGTGCGCGCCGTCAGCCAGATCGACAAGCAATTCATCGGCTCGGCGCCAGGGCTGGACGATGGACGGGACAGGAGCGCCAAGGTGCAGCTTCCGATCCTCGGAGGGCAGTAGGGCCAAAATACGAAATCCGAATGACTAATCAAATCCGAATGACCAAATGACGAAAAAGACCATTCGGGCATTCGTCATTCTGGTTTGATTCGTCATTCGGATTTCGGATTTCGGATTTCCGCCGCCATCGTCATCGCTCTCGGCCCGATCACGTCCGCCCAAAACGTGCGCAGCTCCGCCGTCGGCTGCTTCCACGTCTCCTCCGGCATCCCAAGCTTCTCGGTGCACAGGCGCGACAGAAGCTGCTGGCGCGTCCATCCCGTCTCGCGCGCCACTTGCGGCAGAAAGAGTCCGGATCGTCCCCGGAACGAAAGATGAATTCCCCGCTCCAGCGGCTCGAAATCCAGCGGCGAGGAAGCCTTCTGCAATGGACCGAGCACCGTCACTTCGACGTCCAGGTCGCTCAATTCCTCTCGTGTCACCGGTTGCGCCAGAAAGCGCGGGTCCCCCAGGACGGATTCGGCCGCGGCCACGAGCATTTCCCGCAGCGGGCGGCCGGTATCCAGCAATCCGATGCATCCGCGCAATGCGTGAGTGTCGCGTCGATGCAGCGAGACGAAACATCCCGCGGGCTGACGGAACACCGGATCGTCAAGGGGAGGCAGCGGTCGCGGATCGTCCCCGAGCCGCCGGGTGATCACGTCCGATGCCAGATCGAGGATCGCCTGCCGGGTTTGTGGCGAGATATCCATCGCGAACACTATTTTACCGCGCGTCACCGATTATCCTGCGCGGTCAGATTATCCACCAAATTATACACCATGATTTGCGTTGTGCAGCAAGCAGTTGCGCAAATCGGTGGATAAGTGAATTTTCGATCTCAAAAAAATGAGGGATTTCGCTTGCGGATGGATATACTGCCTCCCGTCGTCGAGCACGAAAGTGAGCGGCGAAAATGGAGAAAGCTCCTGACAAAAAGACCGGCTTTCTGAATGCGAAAGACCGTGCGAAGCAAACAAGTGCGGGCACGGCGAAAGTCGGCGGCCAGCGACCAGGCCACCCGATGATAAGCGGCGTAAAAACGCCGAATTAAGGCAATCCGGGTTAGTGTCGCCGCCAGTGGTCTGTCCCCCGCGGAGTGAGAGACTTCCGATCAGGGACAGGTCGAGCCCAACAAGCCGCGAGTGTTCTGGTAACGGAATGCCGAGCGGCGCGGATCCTAGGAACGGGCTCGGGAAAGCGAAACCCACGGCCGTCCAGTCGGGAAACCGCCATGCCGCCCTATTGGGCGTGCGATCGCGGCGGAAACAGTCGCGATCCAACCGTCTGTATGGAATGGCACTAACATGTCGTTTCATGCTGAGCGGGCCGAGGCGGGCCCAGGTCCGGGAGCAGGTTGCCTTCAGAATCGGTCCGATGCCAGAATTGTCGGCGAAAGCTGATGAAGGGCCCATGCGGTGACGTCGCGAGTCACTTCGTGGGCCATCTGGTTTTTATG
>JBEKKC010000089.1:0-18306 GCA_050010915.1 Tepidisphaeraceae bacterium
CAGCACAAAATCCCCGCTCAACTGCTCCGCCGTCACGAAATTCGGCACTTTCGGGTCCTCGTGCATGCCCCGCCCAATGCCATGCCCGACGAATTCCCGAACCACGTTGTACCGGTTCTTCTCCACGAAATGCTGGATCAGCCGCGCGATGTCCGACCAGCGCCGCCCCGGCCGCATGTTCGTCAGCGCCAAATCCAGCGATTCGCTGGTCACGTCCAGCAGCCGCTGCAACGCGGGGCTTATTTTTCCCACTCCAACCGTGATGGCCGTATCCGCGCAATACCCGTCCAGCGACAGCGCCAAATCCAACGTGACGACGTCCCCCTCCTTCAGCGTCCGCGGCCCCGGCACTCCATGCACCACCTCCTCGTTGATGCTGATGCACGTATGCCCGGGAAACCCCTCGTTCGGCCGATACGTCGGAAAATTCTTCGACAGCGCCTTCGCCCCCGCTTTTTCCAACTCCATCCGCGCCAGATCGTCCAGCGATTGCGTGCTGACCCCCGGCATGGTGGCTTGGCGCATCTTCGCCAGAATCTCCCAGCCCAGATGCCCGGCGCGCCGCATGCGCTCGATTTCAAATCGGCTTTTGATGATGATGGGCATGGCGGAATAGTTGCGAGTTGCGAGTTGCAAGTTGCGAGCACGACACCAAGGAAGTTGCATTTCCTCGCAACTCGCAACTCGATACTCGCAACCAATTAATACTGTCTTCCCTTGATCCTCTTACCCTTGCTGCCGGTGCCGCCGAGGAAACCGCTGTAATTCCGCATCAGCAGGTTGGCTTCGATCCGCTGGATCATGTCCAGCGCCACGCTCACGACGATCAGCAGGCCCGTTCCGCCCAGAAACGCCGATATCCGCGCGTCGATTCCCATGCTGGTCGTCACCATCACCGGCACCACCGCGATGACGCACAAAAATGCCGCCCCCACGTAGGTGATCCGCATCATCACCTTTTCCAGATAATCGGCGGTGCGCTTCCCCGGCCGCAGACCCGGAATGAAGCTGCCATAGTCTCGAAGCTGGGTGGCCATTTCCTTCGGCTGAAACTGCACCGTCGTCCAGAAATACGCGAAGAAGTAAATCATCGCCGCTTCCGTTACCAGGTAAACAAATCTTCCTCGGGAGAATTCATTTTTCAGCCACTCGAGAAAGAAGTGGAGGCCGCCGGTCTGGAACAAGTGATCCGCCACCCACGCGATGATCATGCCCGGAAACAGCATCAGCGACTGGGCGAAAATAATCGGCATCACGCCGCCGTGATTCACGCGCAGCGGCAGATACTGCCGCTGGCCGCCGTAAATCCGCCGCCCGCGCGTCTGCTTCGCCTGCTGAATCGTGATCCGCCGCTGCGCCTGCGTGATCAGGATGGATCCGGCCACGACGAACACGAAACACAACACCAGGAAAATGATCTTGCCCGGCGTGATCTGCCGAACGCCGCTGGCCTGGCCGGTCAGCGTGGTCTGTCGCGCCAGTTCGGCGATCGCGCCCGGCATGCGGGCCACGATCCCCGCCAAAATCACCAGGCTCACCCCGTTGCCCAGCCCATATTCGTCGATCTGTTCGCCCAGCCACATCAGAAAGATGCTTCCCGCCGTCAATGACAACAAGCCCATGAACCAGAAAACGCCCGCATAGGTCCGCTGGAACAGCGGCATCACGATCGGCCGCCCGCTTGGGCCTTGCTGCATGTACGCCAGCAGCATCACCGCCTGGATCATGCACAATGGAACCGTCGCGTATCGGCTCCATTCCTGAATCTTCTTCCTGCCCGTCTCCCCTTCCTTCTGCAATTTCTCCAGCGCCGGAACCACCGTCCCCAGCAACTGGAAAATAATCGACGACGAAATGTACGGCATGATCCCCAGGCTGAAGATCGAACTCTGCGTCAGGCTTCCGCCTGAAAAGATCGACACGTAACTCGCCATCCGGCCCGCCGCGCTCGTGTCGTCCTGGTTCTTCTCGATGTCCTGCATCCTGGCCTGATCCACGCCCGGCAACGGCACCCAGAATCCGATCCGGTAAATCAGCAGCATGAAAAACGTGAACAAAACCTTGTTCCGCAACTCCGGCACCCTGAAGATGTTCAAAAACGACTTGATCATGCTTCACCGCCCGCTCGGAAAAACCATACGCCTTGGAAACATCATAGGCCGGGCATCCCCGGCGGCTAAACGGAATCCGGCTTGGCCGGCTCGGCCTTGGGCGCCTCCGGTTTCGCCTTGGCGGCTTCCGGCTTCTCCTTGGCGGCTTCCGGTTTCTCCTTGGCGGCTTCCGGTTTCTCCTTGGCGGCTTCCGGTTTCGCTTCGGCCGGCTCCTCGGTCGCCACCTTCTTCTTCACCGGCTCCCGTGGAACAAACTTTTTCTTTGGCTTAGGAAATTCAAACGTCTGGCCCTTGATATTCTGCGCCGCTCCGCCCGCCGCCACGATCTTGGCGAATGCCGCCTTGCTGTACCAACCCACCTGCACCGTCAGCTTTTTGCTCAGTTCGCCTTCGCCCAGGATTTTCACCGGCCGCGAACTGTTCGGCACCAGCCCCGCCTCTCGCAACACCGCCGAATCCACCACCGTGCCGTCCTTGAACTCGTTCAAGTCCGACAGATTCACGATGTGAAATCGCCGCTCGAAATCGTAGTTGCTGAATCCGCGCTTGGGGAATCGCCGGAAAATCGGCGTCTGCCCGCCCTCGTGCCCACGCTTGATGTACGTTCCCACGCGGGCCTTGGCGCCCTTGGTGCCCCGGCCCGAAGTCTTGCCGTGACCGCTGCTTTCCCCGCGGCCCTTCCGCGTGCGGTGCGTGTTCCGCGGCGCCCCGGCCGTGATGTCCTGAATCATGCTCATAACTTCCACCCTCAAAAAAGCCCGCAACCTCGGGTTTCCTTGAACCTCATGCCGATACCAATTCGCCCGCGCCCTTCTCCAGCTTCACGTCACGCGTCTGCTCCACCTGTTCCCGGTTCTGAAGCTGTTTCAGCGCGGCAATCGTCGCCTTCACCAGATTCTTCGGGCTGGTTGACCCATACGCCTTGGTCAGAATATCCGTGATCCCCACCAGTTCCACGCATGGCCGCACGCTCTTGCCCGCCGTCACGCCCGTGCCCGGCCGGGCCGGCACCAGAACCACCGTGCTCGCCCCGTACGTGCCCTTGGCCGTGTGTGGAATCGTCGTGCCCTTGAGATTCACTTTGAACATCTGCTTCCGCGCGTCCTTGGTCGCCTTTTCAACGGCCGGCGGCACCTCGTTCGCCTTGCCGTAGCCGATCCCCACGTTCCCTTTGCGATCGCCCGCCACCACCAGTGCCCCAAAGCTGAACGTCCGTCCGCCCTTGACCACTTTCGAGCATCGGTAGATGCGAACGACCGAAGATTCGATCCCGCTTTCATCGCCGCCGCGGTCGCGCCCGCCGCCACGTCCCCTGCCGCCCTCCTGCCGCCCCCGGCGACCCTCGCGCTGCCCCGACCCGCGCGACGGCTCGCGCGCCGTCACCGCCACAGGCGCTTCCGCCGCAGGCGCGGCTTGGGGCGCCGCCGGCGTTTGGGGCACAGGCGCCGCCGACTGCTGATTCTCACCTTGCTTTTCTTGCTCAGCCATATTTCACTCGCTCTATCGCCAAAGCCCGCGGAGCTTGCTCCGCGCGGAATTGCACGACTAAAACAAACCTCAAAACTTCAATCCCCCCTCGCGGGCCGCATCCGCCAGGGCCTTGACCCTTCCATGATACCGCCGCCCGCCCCGGTCGAAGCAAACCGCGGCGATGCCCTTCTCTTTCGCCTTGGCGGCGATGGCAAGCCCGACCTTCTTGGCCGCCGCGACGTTCCCGCCGTTCTTCAGCTCGCCGCCGCGATCCTCGGCTTTGACGCTCGACGCCGCCACCAGCGTCTGGCCCGCATAATCATCGATGATCTGCGCGTAAATGTGCTTGTCGCTGCGGAACACGCTCAGCCGCGGACGTTCGGCCGTCCCGAACGTTCGCGACCGGATCGACCATTTCCGCCGAAGCAGACGCACCTGTTTTTTCTTGTTCTTATCAGCCATCGTCCGATCCTCTACTTCGCGGCCGCGCCGGCGCCGGCGAACGCCTTGCCCGGCTTGATCTTCACCACTTCGCCCTCGTACCGAACGCCCTTGCCCTTGTACGGCTCCGGCTTGCGAACGCGCCGAACGTCGCTGGCAAACTGACCCACCTGTTGCTTGTCCGGTCCCGTCACGTGGATCTTCGCCCCCTCCACTTTCACCATCACGCCCCCCGGGATCGGCACGCTGATCGTATTGGCGTATCCGACCGACAAAACCAGGCTCTTATCTTTTATCTCCGCCTTGTATCCCACGCCCTGCACTTCCAGCGACTTCTTGTACCCATTGGTGACGCCCTCGACCATGTTCGCCAGCAACGACCGCGTCAGTCCGTGCAACGCCTTGCTTTGCCGCTCATCGTCCGGCCGAGTCACCACCAGTTCCTTCTTCGCCGAATCCAACACGACCTTGATGGACGGATGCACGTGTTGCTCCAGCTTTCCCTTCGGTCCTTCTATGCTCACCAAGTGCTCCTGCACCGTGACCTTGGCGGCGCCGATGGGGACAGGTTTTTTTCCAATGCGGCTCATTTTTTGTCCTCAGTCATTGGTCATTTGTCATTTGTCATTTGCAAATGCCTTCCTACAAATGACCAATGACGAATGACCAACGACATTTCTTCAACTTACCGTACACAACAACTCACCGCCGACGTTCTGCTCCCGCGCCTTCCGGTCGCTCATGACGCCCTTGCTGGTGCTGACCACCGCGATGCCCATGCCGTTCAGCACCCTGGGCAGGTCGTCCACGCCGCGGTAAACCCGCCGGCCCGGTTTGGATTGCCGGTCCAACTCGTGGATCACTTTCTCGCCGCTCATCGAGTACTTCAGCTTCAGCCGAATCTGGCCCTGCCGGCCGTCCTCGATCACGTCGAACTGCTCGATGTATCCTTCGTCCTTGAGCACCTGCGCAATGCCGTTGCAGATTTTGCTCAGGGGCACGAGGACCATCCGCCGTCCGACCCGGTTGGCGTTGCGAATCCGCGTCAGCATGTCCGCGATGGGATCTTGATTGTTCATCGCTCTTTTCTTCCTGATTGAGTGCCGGTCTCTACCAGCTCGCCTTCTTCAGCCCGGGAATCTTTCCCGCCAGCGCCAATTCCCGCAGCATGATGCGCGAGACCTTGAACTTCCGCAGCACGCCGCGCGATCGGCCCGTCAATTGACACCGGTTCCGCGAACGCGTCGGGCTGGAATCCCGCGGCAACCTCGCCAACGCCGCGTAATTCTTCTGCTTCTTCAACTGCCATCGAAGCTCCGCGTATTTCTTCACCATCGCCTCGCGCCGCTTCTGCTTCATCACCCAGGCCGTCGTCGCCATAAAAATCCCTATCTAAAAACTAATTCGCCTGCTTGGCGGGTTTCTCTTCCGTCCGGAACGGAAACCCGAACTGCCTCAGCAACTCGCGGCCCTGTTCCGGATTCGGCGCGGTCGTCACCATCGTCACGTTCATCCCCTGCTGAAACTGCACCTCCGCCGCGTTCACTTCCGGAAAAACCGTTTGTTCCGTGAACCCGAAGTTGTAGTTTCCCCCCCGGTCGAATCCGTCCGCCGAAAAGCCCCGGAAGTCCCGAACTCGCGGGATCGCCAGCGTGATCAACCGATCCAGGAACTCGTACATCCGGCTCCCTCGCAACGTCACCTTCAAGCCCGTCTCCTGACCCTCCCGAACCTTGAAGTTCGCCACGCTCTTCTTCGCCTTGCACCGCACCGGCTTCTGTCCGGCGATGATCCCCAACTCCTTTTCCGCCTGCTCGACCTTCGCCTTTTCTCCCGCCGTCGCCAGCTTCCCCACTCCCATCGAGATCACGATCTTGTCCAGCCGCGGCACCGCCAGCGAGTTCTTGTATCCAAATTTCTGCCGAAGCTCCGGAACCACCTTTTCCCGGAAGTGGATCAGCAATCGCGGCGTCGGCGCCGGCTCCTGCGGACCGCTCTCCTCTTCTTGCGCCTGGGGCGCCGCGCCCTTGGGCTTGCGTTCCTTCTTCCCGCCCCCCTCGGGACGCGGACCCTTCGCCTGGCCCTCGTGCTTCTGGCCTTCGTGCTTGCCGCCGCCTTCGGCCTTGGGGCCTTTCTGCTGCTTCTTCTTGTCCTGTTTCTCTTCTGACATATCCAACTCGATGGCTAAACGTTCACTTCTTTCCGACCGTTCCCAGGTCCGTCCCGCTTCCGACCGCGATCCGATGTTTCTTCCCCTCCCGCGTTTCAAACCGCAGCCGCACGCCCTTGCCGGTCGCAGGATCGATCGGCATCACGTTGCTGATGTGGATCGCCGCATCCTTCTGAATCCGCCCGCCCTGCGGGTTCCGCTGCGAAGGCCGAACGTGTTTCCACACCCGATTGATGCCCTCCACCACCACGCGCTGCTTGCCGGTCAGCACGCGCAGCACCCGCCCCGTCTGACCCCTGTCAGCTCCGGCAATCACCATCACCTGGTCTCCCGCTTTAATATGTCGCGGCATATTCGATTCCTAGTTGCGGGTTGCGAGTCGCGAGTTGCCAGTAAATACCTTTGCTCTTGTTTTCACTGGCAACACGCAACTGGCAACTCCATACTTCCTCACACCACTTCCGCCGCCAGCGACACGATCTTCATGAAGTTCTTGTCGCGCAGCTCGCGGGCCACGGCGCCGAAAATTCGCGTGCCTCGCGGATTGTTCTCCTTGTCGATCACCACCGCCGCATTGCGGTCGAACCGCACGTAACTGCCGTCCTCGCGCCGCGTCGGATGCTTCGTCCTGACCACCACGCAGCGGATGATTTCGCCCTGCTTGATGTCGCCCGTCGGCTGCGCCTTCTTCACCGCGCAGATGATCACGTCGCCGACGTGCGCCACCTTCCGCTTGAACTTGCCCTTGCTGCTGCTGCCCCGCAGCACCTTGATGCACATCGCCTGCCGGGCGCCGGTGTTGTCCGCGATGTCCAGGTATGTCTGTTGCTGAATCATGTTAAATAGTTGCGAGTTGCGAGTTGCGAGTTGCAAGTAAATACAAACGCCTTGTCTTCACTCGCAACTCGCAACTAGTAACTCGCAACTTCCTTACCTTTCTTCCGGCGCCTTGCCCGTCATGACTTCCTCCGCCGAGATCTGCACCGCGCGCTCCGGCGCTTTCTGTACGATCCGCAGCAGACGGTGATGCTTGGTCTTGCTCAGGGGCCGGCACTCGGTGATCTCCACCGTGTCGCCTTCCTTGGCCTCGTTCTTCTCATCGTGAGCGTGCAGCACCGTCCGCCGTTTCAGGTATTTGCCGTATTTCGGATGACGGGCCTGGTAATTCACCACGACCTTGATCGTTTTGTGACCCTTGTCGGATGCCACCACGCCGAGGATCTTGCGGAGCAGCGCTCGCTTGGGAGTCTGGACTGTTGTTGCTTCGGACATAATGTTCTCGTTGCCTATTTCGCCTGGGCCGATCCTGCCGGAGCCGGCCCTGCTGCCGGCGCCGCCGTTTTGGCCGCTTCCAATTCACGTTGTCGCAGGACCGTCTTCAGCCGCGCGATCGCCTTTCGGGCTTTGCGAAGCTGGCTGGGGTCCTCGAGCTTTTCCGTCACCGACTGCGTCCGCAGCGTAAACAGATGCTTTTGCTGTTCGGTCAGTTCGTGCTCGACGTGACCCGTCTCTTTCTCTCGGATTTCCTTCATCTTCATAACTGCGCCTTCACTGCTAGGCCACCGCGCGGCGCCGATGCACGAACCGGCACGGAATCGGCATCTTGTGCGCCACCCGCGTCAGCGCCCGCTTGGCCGTCGCCTCGTCCACGCCCGTGATCTCGAACATCATCGTCCCGGGCTTCACCACCGCGCACCAATATTCCGGATCGCCCTTGCCCTTGCCCATGCGCGTTTCCAGCGGCTTTCCCGATACCGGCTTGTGCGGAAAAATCCGGATGAAAACGCGGCCCTCGCGGCGAAGATAGTGGCTGCACGCCACCCGACCCGCCTCGATCTGCCGCGCCGTCACCCACGCCGCCTTCAGCGACTGCAAGCCGTATTCCCCGAACGCCACCGTATTCCCGCGCGTTGCGTTCCCCTTCATCTTGCCGCGATGGCTTTTGCGGAACTTCACTCGCTTGGGCATCATTGCCATAAAACACCTCTCAGAAGTTGCAAGTTACAAGTTGCAAGTCTTGCACTAACAACTTGTCACTTGCACTTCTTTCCTACCTTCTTCCCCGGCGCGGCGCGCCGCCCGGTCGAACGTCCGTCTCCAAAACCTCTTCGCCGTACATCCCGCGATAGACCCAAACCTTCACGCCGATCGCCCCGTACGTCGTGAACGCCACCGCGTAGCCGTAACTCACGTCCGCCTGGAGCGTCGTCAGCGGCACCGAACCGATCGTCGCCTTCTCGTTCCGGGCGATTTCCGCCCCGCCCAGCCGGCCGCTCACGCTGATCCGGATTCCCTTCGCCCCCGCCTGCATCGTCGCATCCATCCGCATCTTCATCACCCGCCGAAAGCTCGCCCGCTTCTTGAGCTGCTCCGCGATCGCCTCCGCCACCAGTTGCGCGTTCAAGTCCGGGTTCTTGATCTCGATCACCTTGATCGGCGCGACCTTCCGCTTGATCAGGTCTTCCAATTCCTCGCGCAGTTTGTCCACCTCGGCGCCCTTCGGGCCGATCACCAAACCCGGCCGCGCCGTCTTCAGCGTCACCGTCACCTCTTCCCGCGTCCGCTCGATGAGGATGTCGCTCACCGCCGCGAACGGCGGCCGGCGATTC
This sequence comes from Tepidisphaeraceae bacterium, assembly GCA_050010915.1. Lineage (GTDB taxonomy): Bacteria > Planctomycetota > Phycisphaerae > Tepidisphaerales > Tepidisphaeraceae > PALSA-1353. The sequence continues at coordinate 8,802 of JBEKKC010000089.1, forward strand.
AATCGCCCGTCGATGTGCTTGCGGACCTTCTGGTCCTCCACCAGAAAATCCCCGTACGCGGACTTGGGCGCGTACCATCGGCTCTTCCAGTCCTCGGTGATTCCCACGCGAAATCCAATTGGATTGACCTTTTGACCCATACGCGTCCTTCATTTCCTCCGCGGGGGCTTGGCGCCCTCCGCGCGCTCATCCAGCGTCACCACCAGATGGCTCGTACGCTTCAAAATCGAATACGCCTTGCCTCGATCCTTCGGCTGAAACCGCTTGATCACCGGGCCGGGATCGACCCAGCAGTCTCGCACGTACAACGCGTTCCGCGACCGAACGTCCTGCTCCGCCGCGTTCGCCACCGCAGAACGAACCACCTTTTCGATCATCCCGCTGGCCCGTTGCTTGGCGAAGCGAAGCAGGGTGATGGCATCGTCCACGTCCCGTCCGCGGATCAGGTTCATCAGCAACCTGGCCTTCCGCGGCGCGATCCGTGCAAAGCGATGCTTGGCTTCAAATGGCATAATCAACTCCCAAAACCAACCGCATTTACGACGCCGCCGCCGCGGGCGCGGGCGCCGTTCCTCCAGCCGCCGCCGCCGCCGCCGCGGCCGCCGCCTTCTTGCCGCTGTGGCCCTTGAATACCCGCGTCGGCGAGAATTCGCCCAGCTTATGCCCGACCATGTCCTCCTGCACAAACACCTTCAAAAACTTGTTCCCGTTGTGAACCTCAAACGTATGGCCCACGAATTCCGGAATGATCGTGCACGCCCGAGCCCAGGTCTTGATCGGCTGCTTGGCGCGGTTCTCGTTCAGCTTCGACACCTTCCGGAACAGCTTCTCGTCCACGAAAGGGCCTTTCTTTGCGCTTCTGCTCATTTGTAATTTCCTAATTATTCACGGTCTGCGGCCTCTGCTGGTGCGTTCCAAACTTCCGTCGCCGCAGAATCAACTTTTCACTGTTCTTTCTCGGACTCCGCGTGATCCCGCCCTTCGACAGAACGCCCGTCTTGCTCACCGGATGCCGGCCGCCGTTGCTGCGGCCTTCGCCGCCGCCCAGCGGATGGTCGATCGGGTTCATCGCCTTGGCGCGAGTGTGCGGACGAATCCCCATGTGCCGGCTCCGGCCGGCCTTGCCGATGCTCACGTTGATCCAGTCCAGGTTCCCCAGTTGTCCGATGGTGGCCCGGCAAGCGCTTCGCACCCGCCGCATTTCCCCCGACGGCAGAATTATCACCGCCCATTCCCCTTCGCGCGCCCCCAGCCTCCCCACGCCCCCCGCCGACCGAACCAGCTTCCCGCCCTGACCGGGATTCAACTCGATATTGTGGATCTCCAACCCCGTCGGAATATTCGCCAGCGGAAGACAATTCCCCAATTCCGGCGGTGAATCCGACCCGCTCACCACCTTCGCCCCCGGCCTCAGTCCGTTCGGACACAAAATATACGACTTGGTCCCATCCTCATATTTGATCAGCGCGATGTTCACGCTGCGATTGGGATCGTATTCGATCGCCTCCACCAACGCCGTCGCACCGTCCTTGCCGTTCCGCTTGAAGTCGATGAAGCGATACAGCCGCTTGTTCCCGCCGCCACGATGCTTCGCCGTAATCACCCCATGATGGTTCCGGCCGTTGGCGCGAATGCGCCCCACCACCAGCGACGCCTCCGGCTTGAACTTCGTCAGCGCCGCGTTGTAATCCAGCACCGATCCCGCACGCCGGCCCGCCGATGTCGGATTGTAATATTTAATAGCCATGGCTACGTCCTAGTACAGTTCAATCCTCGAATTCTCATCCAGCCTTACGATGGCGCGCTTCCAGTCGCTTGTCTTGGCCATCTTGGCGCGCGACCGCCTCGGTTTGCCCTTGCGGTTCATCGTATGTACGTCCTTCACCTTCACGTTGTAGATCGCCTCGATGGCCCGGCGAATGTCCCCCTTGCTCGCCAGCCGCGCCACCTGGAACGCATACACGTTCCTCGTCTCCTGCAAATGCGTGCTCTTTTCAGTGACCAGCGGCTTGATGATGACGTTCGTGTAATCCATGGTCCAACCTATGCGGTCTTTGCCTATGCCAAAATCTGTTCCAATCCCGCTTTGGTCAAAAGCAGCGTCCGATTCCTCAAAATGTCCCACGCGTTGAGCTGCGATACCGTCGTCACCGTCGTCCGATCCAGGTTCCGGGCCGACCGTTCCAACGCCTCGTCCCGCCCGTTCAACGCCAGCAAACAGCTTCGATCGATTCCCAGCGCCTTGTAAACCTGGGCCATCAGCTTGGTCTTCGGCTCCGCCAGCTTGATTTCAGTCACCACGCGGATGTCGCTGCTCTGGAGCTTGGCGAGAATCGCGCTGTTCCGCGCCAGCCGGCGCACTTTTTTGGGAATCGCCTGCCGCCAGTCCTTGGGCCGCTTTTGCTTGGCATGGCCGCCGCCCTTCTTGATCGGATTGCGGATTCCGCCCGTCCGCGCGTTGCCGGTGCCCTTTTGGCGGAACACTTTCCGCGTCGCGCCCGCCACTTCGCCGCGGGCCAGCGTCCGCACCGTGCCCTGACGCTTGTTCGCGTGATACGCCACCAGCGTCTGTTTCAGAAGGTTCCTGCGGACCGTTCCGCCCAGCTTGGCTTCGTCCACCTGGACGCTCTCCACCTTCTGCCCGGTCTGATCAAATACGGGGACTTCGATCATGACGCCACTTCTTCTTCCTTCTTTTTCAACCTGGCGGTAATTGATTTCCTGACAAAAAGGAGCCCGCCGTTGGGTCCCGGCAAAGCTCCTTTGATCAGCAGCAGATGATGTTCCTTATCCACCCTCATCAGCGGATGGTTCCGCGTGGTGACGCGATCCATGCCCATGTGCCCCGCCATGCGCACGCCCTTCTTCGGCTTGCCGCACTGGCCGCGCCACGTCGCGCGCGACGCGATCGAGCCGGGCGAGCGATGCTTGCGCTCCGTTCCGTGCGAGTTGCACTGACCGCCGAAGTGATGCCTCTTCATCACCCCGGCCGTGCCTTTGCCCTTGCTCGTCCCGATCACGTCCACGAATTGCACTTCGTTGAACAAATCCACGTCCACCTGCGCCCCGGCGGATAGCGTCGTCGCTTCGCTCAGCCGGATTTCCCTGAAATGCCGCTGCGGACCGACCCCCGCCTTGGCCGCGTGGCCGATCAGCGGAAACCGGCTCAGCTTGGCTTTCAGGTCCCCAAACCCAAGCTGCACCGCGTTGTATCCGTCGCTCTCCAACGTCTTCACCTGAGTCACGTGACATGGCCCCGCCTGCACCACGGTCACGGGCACCACCGCGCCCTTCTCGTCGTACACCCGCGTCATCCCGACTTTGGTTCCCAATAATGCCGGCGTCATGGCCGCACCTTTCAAGACAAAAACACACTCGCGACTCGCGGCCCTCCCGGGCGAACGGGTTCTTGGTTGAACCCCGCGGTCTTGACAGCAAAAACGCCCCTTAAATCAGGGGCGTATATCCATTCAAAAAATCAGGCCTTGATCTTCACGAAAACACCGGCCGGCACTACCAGGCGATTCAGCGCTTCCACCGTCCTGGCCGTGGGTTCGAAAATGTCGATCACGCGCTTGTGCGTGCGCATCTCGAACTGCTCCCGGCTCTTTTTATCAATGTGCGGACTCCGCAACACGGTGTACCGTTCGATCCGGGTTGGAATCGGAATCGGCCCGCAAACCCGCGCATTGGTCCGCTTGGCGTGGTCGACAATCTCCCGCGCCGAGGCGTCCAACGCCCGGTGATCGTAGGCTTCCATCCGAATTCGAATCCGATCGCCTTGCATGCTTTGCGCGTTTCCTTCTTGGCGAATCTTCCTGATCATCCCCGCCCGCCGTAACTCACGCCGGCAACCGGGGGAAAGACGAAATAGTCTACTTACGCCCCGCCCGCCGTCAAGCCGCCCGCCACACGATTTTTCCAAACGCCGCGGCTACCGCACCAAGCCGGGGGATGGCCATCCCCCGGTCCCTCTACTTCCCCCTCACCTCCACGCTCTTCGCATGCCCGCCCAGATGCTCCGCCTGGGCCATCGCGATAATGGCATCCGCATCCCCCCGCAGCCCCGAGGCCTCGTATTTCGCCACGCTGGATCGTTTCAAAAACTCATAAACGCTTATCCCGCTGGAAAACCGCGCGGTGGTATTCGTCGGCAAACAATGGCTAGGTCCGGCAACGTAATCCCCCGCCGCCACCGCCGAATACGGACCCACGAACACCGCCCCGGCATTCTTGAGCTTCTTCAACACCGCCCCGTCGTCCCGCGTCTGCAAATTCACGTGCTCCGCCGCGAACCGATCCGCCAGCGCGATCAACTCATCCATCAACTTGCCCACAATGATCGCGCTGTGATCCTTCAGCGCCTTCTCGGCCGCCGCCCGCCGCTCCAGCGACGCCAATTGTTTTTCCAACTCTGTGCGCACCGCCTCGGCCAGGGCCTTGCTCGTGGTGAGCAAAAAACAACTCCCCGGATCGTGTTCCGCCTGCGCCAGCAGATCGGCCGCGATAAACTCCGGCCTTCCCGATTCATCTGCGATCACCAAAATCTCGCTCGGCCCCAAAAATCCGTCGATGCCCACGCACCCCGCCAAAGCCCGCTTGGCCAGTTGCACGTAGATATTCCCCGGCCCGACGATTTTTACCACCCGAGGAATGCTCGCCGTTCCGAACGCCATCGCCGCGATCGCCGCCGCCCCGCCGGCGCGAAATACTTCCGTCAATTTCAATTCATGGCAAGCCGCCAGGACCAGATCGATCTTCCCATACTTGCTCGGCGGCGAGCAGACGACGATCCGTTTCACCCCCGCCACCTGCGCCGGCACGGCCAGCATGATCAAACTCGACGGATACGCCGCCTTCCCACCGGGAAAATAAAGCCCCGCCGATTCCAGCGCCGTAAACCGCATCCCCAATTCCACACCCGGCCGCCGAAGCGGCTGAACGTCCTTGGGCATCACGTGCGACTGATATTCCCTCACCTGCGCGATCGACCGCCGGACCGCCGCCAATTGATCCTTCGGCACCCTTCCGGCCGCCTCGGCCATTTCCTTTTCCGTGACGCGAATCTGTTCGACGGAAAAGTCCGGATCATCGAACTGCCGGCAACTATCCACCACCGCCGCATCCCCGCGCTGCGCGACATCCGCCAATATCTTCTGCACCGCCGCGATCTGCTTCGCCCGCTCGCCCTGGCCCAATGCCAGCGCCACGGGATCGAGCGATAGTTCACGCAGCAGCGATTCAACACGCGCCCGATCTTGCGGATTGCCAAGTTCAAGAACCCGAATCATATCGAGGAAAGGTTATGCCAATCCCAACGAAAACGAAAGACGCCCCCATAAGAACCCCCTCCCCCGAATTCGAAACGCAAATCAGCCCACCTTCTTGTTCGTCGAACGTCGAGGTGGCGGCGAAACAACACGCCGACCTGCGCCCTTGGCGCCTTCCGTATTGCGGTGCAAATCGTCACACATCGCCTTGAGGTCGTGATCAAATTTGGCGGAGTACTTCTGTCTCCATTTTCGCACTTCAGCGACGATTGGATCATTTTTCATGCGATCTCCATCAATTGCTCTGGTGTCACGATTCGAGGAGCCACAATTCCGTAACCGTCACACGTCCGATCAATTCTATCCGCCAGCGCGGCATTGGCCAAATGGCGGCAGTTCCAAGTCAGCAGGAATGACATTCCATGGACCGCGGCAATCGCCACATGCACGGCGTCGGCACGAGCACGAGCCGGTAGTGCCAGTGTCCTCGTGAGTCGGGCCGCCAACTCGTACATCTCTGCGGTTATTGCCAATAGCGGTATGTCCTTCAGAACCTTGAGCCGCGCGGCCGCCGCCGCTTTGTCACCGCCAGAGGCCTCTTCGATAACGAGTTGAGAAATATATAGATCGAACCGGACACGCTCACTCGTCCACCATTGTCGAGTCAACATTTCGTGGGACAATCGCATTACGTCCGGTTTCGGCCGCGCGGTCAGATAGCTGACGATAGTGGTTTCGACGTATAGCGTCTGTTTCATCCGAAGTTTCCGGACTGCGGGCTGCGATCCCCGTTGATCGCAAGCCGTTGCCAACCGGCCAGAGCCCAAATCATTTCGTCACCCAACACGCCGCCAAATGCCCGGCCTTCCCATCCTTCGCTTCCAGCGGCGGAACCTCCCTCGTGCACTTGGCCAGCACCCGGAATTTTTCCCCGCCGCTTTCCACTTCCGTCGTTCCGCCGAAATCCAGCACCCGCAGCGAAATCGTCCCGTTCATTCCCCGCGGCGATAACGTGATCGGCTGACTTGGATCGCCGCCCTTGGCGGCCGCTTCGCGCGTCAATTGGCATCGCGGATGAAACGGACAGCCGCTCGGCGGATCGGCCGGGGACGGAACCTCCCCGCCCAATACGATCCGGTCGCGCTTTCGCCGCGGGTCCGGCTCCGGGGCGGCCGACAACAACGCCGTCGTGTAGGGATGCTTCGGATTAGCGTAGAGTTCCCGCGCCTCCGCCTTCTCCACGATCCGGCCCAGGTACATCACCGCCACTTCGTCCGAGAAATGCTCCACCACCGCCAGGTTGTGGGCGATGAACAGATACGCGATGTTCCGCTCGGCGCGCAGGTCGGCAAGCAGGTTCAGGATCTGGCTCTGAATGGAGACGTCCAGGGCCGACACCGGCTCGTCGCAGACGATGAAATCCGGCGACAGCGCCAGCGCCCGCGCGATGCCGATCCTCTGTCTCTGCCCGCCGGAAAATTCGTGCGGATATTTGCCCGCGTCGTTCTCGTCCAATCCCACCCGCCGCAGCAGCGACGCCACCATCTTCCGTTTCTCCTGGCCGGACGCGATTTTGTGCACCTCGATCGGCTCGCCGATGATGTTTCCCACCCTCATCCGCGGATTCAGGCTGCTCACCGGGTCCTGAAAAATAATCTGCATCCGCCGCCGCAAGCGCCGAAGCGATTCCCCCCGATACGCCAGGAAATCCTCGCCGTTGTACGTCACGCTGCCCGCGGTCGGCGGGATCAGCCGCAGGATCGAGCGTCCCACCGTGGTCTTTCCGCATCCGCTTTCGCCGACAAGCCCCAACGTTTTGCCGGCTTGAACGTCGAAGCTGACGCCGTCGACCGCCTTGACCCATCCCACGGTGCGAGAGAGCACGCCTCGTTTGATGGGGAAATAAGTCCTCAAATCCCGCACCTGCACCAGCGGTCCATTTTGGCTCATCGCGGCACCTCTGCCGCAGCGCGGCGCGAATCGGTGGTCGGCGGCGTCACCGGTTTGGCGGCGAAATTCTCCACGTGATGGCAAGCCGCCCAATGCTTCGCCGCCACCTCGCGCAGCGCCGGCTCCTGCCCCGCGCAAACCGCATCGCCATTCATTCGCGGGCATCGCGGGTGAAACTTGCAACCCGGCGGAAATCGCTCGGGATTCGGCACCGTTCCCGCAATCGCCTCCAGACGCTGGCCCGCGCGCCCCAGTCTCGGCATCGCCCGGAACAGCCCCTCCGTGTACGGATGCCGCGGTGAATCGAACAGATCGTTCACCCCCGTGTATTCCACCACCTTGCTGGCGTACATCACCGCCACCGCATCGGCGTTCTCGGCCACCACGCCCAGATCGTGGGTGATCAGCATCACCGACATCCCCCGCTGCTCCTGAAGTTCCCGCAATAGTTCCAGGATTTGCGCCTGAATCGTCACGTCCAGCGCGGTCGTCGGTTCATCGGCGATGAGCAATTTCGGCCGGCACGACAGCGCCATGGCGATCATCACCCGTTGCCGCATCCCCCCCGACAATCGGTGCGGATACTCATGCAGCCGTTTGCCCGGATCGGCGATGCCCACGTCGCGCATCGCCTGCTCGGCGATCTCGTACGCCTCTTTCGTCCGCACGTTTTGATGCAGTTGCACCGCCTCGACGATCTGTTCGCCCACGGTGAAAACCGGATTGAGCGACGTCATCGGCTCCTGAAAGATCATCGCGATGTCCTTGCCGCGCACCAGCCGCATCTGCTTTTCCGGCAACTCAAGCAAATCCTTCCCCTCGAACAAGACCTGCCCGCCCAGCACCCGCCCCGGCGGGCTGGGAATCAGCCGGAGGATCGACAGCGCCGTCACCGATTTCCCGCATCCGCTTTCCCCCACCAGCGCCATCGTCTGCCCGGGAAAAACCGACAGCGAAACGTTCTGCACCGGCCGAATCTGTCCCCGCTCGGTGTCGAACGCCACGGTCAGGTTGCGAAGTTCCAGCAGCGGCGCGGCCATTATTTCACTCCGTGAAGTTTCGGATCCAGCGCATCCCGCAGCGCATCCCCCAGCGTATTCAGCGCCAGCGATACGATCAGGATCGCCACCGACGCGGCGGCAAATTCCCACCATACTCCGCGCAGCAATTCCAACTTCGAATCGTCGATCATTCTTCCCCAACTTGGCTTGGTCGTGATTCCCAGCCCCAAAAACGCCAGCACCGTTTCCGCCTGCACATACGCCACCGATGACAGGCTGAACGTGATCACCACGATATGAAACGTATTGGGCAGGATATGCCGGAAAAGAATGCGCGGCGATCCCAACCCAAGCGCCCGCGCCGCCACCACGAAATCCTGGTCGCGCAGCTTGATGACTTCCCCGCGGATGAGTCGGCACAACCCCACCCAATCGGTCAGCCCCAGCGCCAAAACCACCGTGGGCAATCCCCCCAGTTTTGCCCCGACCGACGCCAGGACCGATCCGGAATTGACCGTCTGCAAATTTTGAATCACATACGCCATCGCAATCACCAGCAATAACCACGGAATGCTGCTCACCGTCGAATAAAGCCAGGTGATCAGGTCATCCACCCAGCCGCCGAAGAACCCGGCCAGAAGACCCAGCACCGCCCCGATGGAGATGCTGATCGCGCACGTGCAAATCATGATCAGCAGCGCGATGCGCGTCCCATACGCCACGCGCCATAAAACGCTTCGCCCCTCGAAATCCAGTCCCAGCCAGCACGCCGGCGAAATGCTCCGCGTGCCATCCGGGCTCGTCTGGAAAAACGCCGGCGGGGCGAACGTCTTGTCGGCCGAGATCGGCTCCTCGATCTTGCCCTCCATGAACGGCGCGAAGCTCACTATTCCCACCGCGACATAACATCCCACGACAATCAGGCTCGTTAGCGACAGCCGGCTCCCCACCAGCCTGCTCCACGCCTGCCGCCCGATCGATTGCGGCGCCGCATCGGCTCTCGAATTGTCGTCGATCTCAGTCATCTCAGCGTCACCCTCGGGTCAACCAGCGTGTACAGAACGTCCGTCACAATCAGCATCAGCAGATACAACAGCGACGTCACGTAGACGATGAACATAACGACCGGCTGATCCTGCGCATGAATGGCATCCACCAGCAAGTTCCCAAACCCGGGGATTTGGAACAGCCGCTCGAGCAGCAGCGAGCCGACGAAAAGCAGCGGCAGCGTCGCCACCGTATTCGTCAGCACCGGAATCAGCACGTTGCCCAGCACGTGCGTAA
>JBEKKC010000090.1:0-18235 GCA_050010915.1 Tepidisphaeraceae bacterium
CACTGATCGAAGCTGTTGATGTTCCAGATGATCCCCTGCACGAAAATTTTGTGCTCGTACAGCGCCAGCAGCGAGCCGAGGGTTTGCGGGGTGAGTTTCTGGAAGAGAATGCTGTTGGTGGGCTTGTTGCCGGCGAAAATCTTGTGCGGCGCGAGCTTGTCCTGCTCGGGTCCGGTGACTCCCATTTTGGCCAGTTCCGCGCGAACTTCGGATTCGGTCTTGCCCTTCATGAGGGCTTCGGTCTGGGCGAAGAAATTGGACAGGAGGATGGCGTGATGCTCGCCGAGGGGATTTTGTGATTCGATAGGAGCGAGGAAATCGCAGGGGATGAGCTTCGTGCCCTGATGGATGAGCTGGTAAAAGGCGTGCTGGCCATTGGTGCCAGGCTCGCCCCAGAGAACCGGGCCGGTGGAATAATCGACGAAATGGCCGTCGCGGCCGGTGCTCTTGCCGTTGGATTCCATGTCGCCCTGCTGGAAATAGGCGGGGAAACGATGGAGGTATTGATCGTAGGGAAGGATCGCCAGGCTCTGAGCGCCGAAGAAGTTGTTGTACCACACGCCGAGGAGGCCGAGGACCACGGGGAGATTCTTTTCCAGCGGAGTGGTGCGGAAATGCTCGTCCATCGCGTGTGCGCCGGAAAGAAGCTCCTCGAAATGATCCATGCCGATGTAAACGGCGATGGACAGGCCGATCGCGGACCAGAGCGAATATCGGCCGCCGACCCAATCCCAGAATTCGAACATGTTCCGCTTGTCGATGCCGAATTTGGTGACTTCCTTTTCGTTGGTGGAAAGAGCGACGAAATGTTTGGCGACGGCGGACTCGTTCTTTGCAGCTCTGAGAAACCAATCCCTGGCGGACTGGGCGTTGGTGAGCGTTTCCTGAGTAGTGAACGTCTTGGATGCGATGATGAACAGCGAGGTTTGGGGATCGAGGATTTTCAGTTTTTCGACGATGTCGGTGCCATCGACGTTGGACACGAAATGCACGCGCAGGCCGGGCTTGCCGTAGGGTTTGAGCGCTTCGGTGACCATGACGGGGCCGAGATCGGAGCCGCCGATGCCGATGTTGACGACGTCGGTGATGGGCTTGCCGGTGTATCCCTTCCATTGGCCGGATCGGATGGCGTCGGAGAATTGCCGCATGTGGCTCAGGACGGCGTTGACGCCAGGCATGACGTCCCGGCCGTCGACCAGGACCGGGCGATTGGAACGGTTGCGCAGGGCAATGTGCAGGACGGCCCGGCCCTCGGTGACGTTGATTTTTTCGCCGCGGAACATCCGGTCGCGCCAGTCCTCGATTTTGGCCTGCCGGGCCAGGTCCAGCAGGAGCCGCAAGGTTTCATCGGTGATGCGATTTTTGGAGAAATCCAGCAGAATGTCGCCGAAGCGCAGGGAGAATTTCTCAAACCGTTTTGGGTCCTGCGCGAAAAGGTCGCGCATGTGGACCGAAGAAATCTGCTGGTAATGGGCCGACAGGGCCTTCCACGCGTTGGATTGGGTGAGGGAACTCATGAGATAAGATATAACCCGGTATCGGAAATCGGACAATGCATATTGCCCTGGTCATTTTCCGCGGCGAAGAGCAGCGAGGCGGCGCCGAACGCTACACGGCCGACATCGCGGCGGCACTGGCGGCGCGAGGGCATGGCGTTGACCTGCTCTCGACGCGGTTCGGGCGGGAAATCCCTGGAGTCAACTTCGTATCCATCGCCGCCCGATCGCCAACCCGTGCCGGGCGATATGTGGAGTTTCTCAATCACCTCGACGCGCATCTGGCTGGGCGGAAATACGACCTGGTGCATTCGATGCTGCCGGTCCGCCGATGCGACCTCTACCATCCCCACGCCGGCATGGCCAAGGCGGCGCTGCAAACGCACCTTTCGCGGGCGCCCGGCGCCACGCGGGCGCTGGCCCGGCTGGCCAACCGCCTCAATCGCAAACGCCGCCTTTTCGCGCAGGTGGAAGACGCGTTAATCCACGGCCCGCAAAAGCCGATCGTCCTTTGTCTTTCCGATTATGTGAAAGGGATCGTCCTCCGGCATTATCCGGACATCTCCGATCAACTCGTGACGCTCTTCAATGGGACCGACTTGGGGAGATTCGATCCGGCCGGTCATGCGGCGGCGAGAAAGACGATCCGCGAGCGATTTGGAATCCCCACCGAAGCGACGACGGCGCTGATGATCGCGCAATATTTTGAGCGCAAGGGATTGGCCGAGGTCGTCGCCGCGACGGCGAATGTGGCCAAAACGTCTCCGGGCGCGGCTCCGTTCGTTCTGGTGGTGGGCAAGGACGACCCCGCGCGCGGCCGCCAACAGGCCAAACGCCTGGGCGTCCAAGACAGAATCATCTTCGCCGGCCAAACCGATTCCACTGTGGATTTCTACGCCGCTTGCGATTTCTTCGTCCTGCCAACCCGCCACGATTCTTGCAGTTTGGTCGCCCTGGAAGCCCTGGCCATGGGATTGCCGGTCATCAGCACCGTCTTCAACGGCGCCTGCGAAATCATGACGGACGGACGGCATGGATACGTTCTGCCCGATCCGGCGGACGTGGAAGCGCTGACGAGGGCCATGTCGAATCTTCTCGATCCCAATACGCGGCAAAAGATGCGGCAGGCGTGTCTGGCGTTGCGGCCGCGACTATCGTTCGACGCCCACGTGGATCGGCTGGAAGAGATTTACCGGGCGCGCCGACGATGACGTTATTCGGTTCATTGAATACTACCGATATCGGTAGTATCATGGCGGTGGAGCGGTCCAATGAGGCTGCACTGGAGGTTTGAATGGGACCGGCGAAAGGCCAGGCTGAACGTCCGCCGCCACGGAGCGTCTTTCGACGAAGCAGCGACCGTGCTCGCCCAGGAGAACGCCGAAATCTATTTGATCGAGGAGCACGACGATGAGCACAGCGACGAGGAAGATCGGTATCGAACGATCGGCTCGCACCCGCAAGACCGGGGCATCGTACTCTGCATTTTCTGGACCGAGCGCGAGGATGACGAAGGTTCGATCACCCGAATCATCAGCGCGCGCGCCGCGACCCCATGGGAGCGGAAACGATATGCCGGACAGATTCACGGGCGGAACCGTTCGTAAAACCGCCGACCAGATAGCACCGGCAACGAAGGCCGATCTCGTGCGTCTCCGCCGCGCGATTGCCCGTTCCGATTTTCAGGCCCGCCGAAATGGGCGTGCCAATCCAGCGACCGAGCCGCGTCGGATCGTTCGCGATGCCGAGGGCAAAATTGTAAAGCCGCCCCCGGGCCCCATTCGCTCGGCCATCCTGGGTGAGTTGGGCCGACGGCAAATGAGCCGTTATCGACTGTGGAAACTCGCCAGCAAAGAATGCCCGACGCTCACGCAATCCGCGGTTTACGAATTTCTCCGCGGCGTTCGACAACTCGGCCTCCGGTACATCGAGGCGTTGCTTTGGGCCCTGAATCTCCGCGTGGTAACGATGTCGAAGAAGCAACGGCCCTGACTTGCCCGGCGGCGATCCAAATCAGCCGGTGACGTCTAAGGTCGTTCCCGTGGGCAGCGGGTGTGCCAAGCCGTCTTGGGCGTCCTGAACGGCAGCCTTGAAGTCGCCCTGGAATTGCAGAGGTGTTATCCCCGCGGACTTCAACGCGCTTTGAAATGCCAACTGGGTTGTGGGGTTGGAAGATGCGGCCGTGGCAGGGCTCTTCCCGGAAAAAATGTTTTTCAAAAGACTGGCGATGGAATCTTCCACGATCTGGTTTGGATCTTTCGTGGACCCGCTCGCCTTCGCCGCCTGCAACGCGGTGATGACGGTCTGTTGTATCTGGCTGTACAGACCCGATCCGCCCACTTGCAGATTGCCGCCGGCGGTGGTTGATCCGTTCGCGACCGGCGCCGACGCCTTTGCGGCCGCCTGCTTGGTTTTCTGCTTCGCGATCCCTTGCAGGAATTGCGTCAGGCTGGAGCCCGCGCTGATACTGGGGATTGCCAACATAGGATCGGCCTCATCGCGCGCCGGGAAATTCAAATCGAAACCGCGAGCACGCGTCGTTTATGCCCGGCCGTGTTCGCATCTATCGGACTTGGGGCTTGCACGAGGCCAATAAAAACTTGGCCCTCCGTTATCGGACGTGGATCCCAAGGGACAACGCCTCGACCACTCGCGTGATGACGCTATCCCAATCTCCTCCGTAAGGCTGGCGGAATAATCGCATCGTGGGATACCACGGGCTGTCTTGGCGCTCCAGCATCCAGCGCCAGTCCGCAGCATACGGCAGCAGCGTCCAGACCGGCTTGCCCATGGCACCGGCCAAGTGCGCCACGGCCGTGTCCACCGCGATGACCAGGTCCAGATTGGCGATCAGCGCCGCCGTGTCGGCAAAATCTTTCAGCTCCTGCGTCCAATCGACCAACTCCATGCTCGCCGGCGGAGTCTTGGCTTCGGCAGCCGCCGCGCCTTTTTGCAGGCTGAAGAAACTCACGCCGGGCGCCTGCCCCAACCGGGCCAACCTCGCCAACTTCATCGAGCGGTTGCGATCGTTCTTGTGGGCCGGATTTCCCGCCCATCCCAGACCCACTTTCACGATTGAACAATGGCCGGCCAGCCTGTCTTGCCACCTTCTGGCGTCCTCGGGGTCGGCGTGCAGATAGGGCACGGTATTGGGAATATTGGCCAAATTCGTCCCGAAAACCCGCGGCAGACTTAACAGAGGACAGTGAAGATCAAAGGCCGGCAGGGACTGGCTTGGGACCACGACTTGGCAGTTGGCGGCCACTGTCCGGAAGAGCCGTTGGAGTGCGGTATGACATTCGATGATGATTTTCCCGCCCCGCTGGGCTACTAACGGCAAGTAACGGATGAATTGAATGGCATCCCCCACGCCCTGCTCGGCGTGGAGCAGAAGGGTGCGATCTTCCAACGGGCTGCCGTCCCATTGCCCTTGAGCAAAGTGCCGCCGGGGGGAAGGAAACTCCCTGCATTTCCATCGCCATTCATGCTCTTCCCAGCCTTGTTGAAAATATCCGCTCGTCAGCAGAGATAGAGAAAGGTTCACGTGGGCTTCGGCGAAGTTGGGCCTGACTGAAATGGCCTGGCGAAAGGCGGTCATGGCCTCATCGAGTTGGCCTTTGTCTTTCAGGGCATTGCCGAGATTGTAGTGGGCTTCGGCGTAATTGGGCCTGAGTGCGATGGCTTGGCGATAGGCGGCGATGGCTTCATCAAGTTGGCCTTTGTCTCTCAGGGCATTGCCGAGATTGTAGTGGGCTTCGGCGTAATTGGGATTGCGGGCGATGACCCGGCGATGGACGGCGATGGCTTCATCGAGTTGCCCTTTGTCTTTCAGGGCTATGCCGAGATTGGTGTTGGCTTCGGGCAAATTGGGATTGAGGGCGATGGCCTGGCGCAAGGCGGCGATGGCTTCATCGAGTTGGCCTTTTTCTTTCAGAGTCACGCCGAGAGTGTTGTGAGCTTCGGATAAGTTGGGATTGAGGGCGATGGCCCGGCGATAAGCGGCGATGGCTTCATCCAGTTGTCCTTTGTTTTTCAGGGCATTGCCTAGATTGCTGTGGACTTCGGGCAGATCGGGATTGAGGGCGATGGCCTGGCGATAGGCGGCGATGGCTTCATCCAGTTGTCCTTTGTCCATCAGGGCATTGCCGAGGTTGCTGTGGGCTTCGGCGTAGTTGGGATTGCGGACGATGGCCCGGCGATAGGCGGCGATGGCGTCTTCAAGTTGTCCCTTGTTTTTCAGGGCATTGCCGAGATTGTTGTGGGCTGGGGCGTAGCTGGGGTTGAGGACGATGGCCCGACGGAGCAATTCCACCGCAACGTCATTGCGTCCCACCTGAAAGGAAATCATTCCCAGATTGTGAATCGCATCGGCATGCTCCGGCTGCTGGGCCAGGATCTGCCGGTAAATTTGCTCGGCCTCGCGCAACCGCCCGGCCTGGTGGTGTTGCAATGCCAGATCGAAGGCTTGTTGGATCGTGAGTTGAGCCATGCGATAACCGGGCACTATCCGGTGCGGATTACTCTTTCGCAACAGATGGCAATGAGTTGTGTATCGGGAGCGTATCGCCGCGCAACAACGACGCCCAGAGATCGGCGGCAATCTCGATCGAAAAATGCTCTTCAACCCGACGCCGGCCGGCGGCGCCCAGGGCTTGACGCTTGGTTGCGTCGCCGGCCAATTCGGCGATGGCTTGGGACCATTCGGTTGGATTTTCGGGTAGGAAGCCGGTTTCGTTTGGCCGGACGATTTCGCGGTTGGCGCCGACGGGGCTGGCAATGACGGGCAAGCCGGCGGCCATGTACTGCACGATTTTGAACCCGCATTTGCCGAGAGTCCAGCGATCCTCGGGGGTGGGGGCGATGCCGATGTCTCCGCGGCACAGGGCGGCGGATTCGGTTTGGACCGACCAGGGAACGTGCTCGGTTGGCAGCGGCGGATCGGGCAGCGGAACGTCGGCGATGGTGATGAGTCGCAGGCCGGGAACGCGGCGGGCGGCTTCGGAAAGCGTCGCAGCGAATTGGCTGAGGTAGGGCAGGGTGGATTTGCTGCCGATCCAGACCAGGGTGGGATGTTCGGTGGCGGCATGGGATTTGATCTGGTAATGGCCGGGATCAACGACGGTGGGCAGAACGGTTGTAACGGCGCCTTGGCGACGGAATAGATCGGCCAGATATTCGTTTCCGGCCACGACCCGATCGACGGATCGGGCGGTGGCCAGGAATCGGCGGCGGGTGCGCCAGCGCTCGACCGGGCCGACGGGCCGGCTGTGATACATCACGGCATCGTCCACGTCGAAGAACAGGTTTTTCGCGTGCTTGCGCAGCAGGCGCACGTCGATGGGATCGAGCATTTTGCGCTGGAGGAGCACGGCGTCGTATTCGGCGGCGCGTTTGAGGAGGGCTCGGCGCGAAAACATTCCGCGCGGGCGGACGTGAACGTCGAGCAATACGCCGCGTTGGGCCAGAGCCGGGCGCAGGGCTTCGATCCGAAGCCGGAAGGACGCCTGCTGAAGATTGTTGGTGATGACCAGGACGCGGATCACGAGGTGGATTGTCGCGTTGGTGACAGGGCAATGCCAGTCATTTGTCATTGGTCATTGGTCATTGGTCATTCGGGCTTGATTCGTCATTCGGATTTCGGATTTCGGATTTCTCCCGCTTCCTTCCAATTGCAAGATACGCTCCGATCCATTATCTCCCCCGCGTGAGCATTAACGGGCGGGAGTATTCTCGGCGGGAAACGGATGCGGCATTCCGCATTCTGAAGGGAATGGCGGGAATTTATCGCCGGGCGTTTCACCGGACGCGCCTGGTTCGGCCATGCCGTTTGCCGAGGACGGGGCCGGCGATCCTGGTCTGCAATCACGTCAGCAGCATCGACCCGATTCTTCTCCAGTCGTTTTCGCCGCGGCTGGTGCGGTGGATGATGGCGAAGGAATACTTCGATTACAAGTCGATGCGATGGCTGTACCAGGCCATGGGAGTAATCCTGGTGGATCGGAGCGGCCGCGACCTTGCGGCGACGCGGGCGGCGATGCGGGTGCTGGCATCGGGATACGTGCTGGGCGTGTTCCCCGAGGGAAGACTCGAATCGACGCGGGATTTAATTCCGTTCCAGAGGGGGATCGGCCTGCTGGCGGTGAAAACCCGCGCTCCGGTCTACCCGGCGTTCGTCGACGGGACGCATCGAAACCGGGAGATGGTGGAAGCGGTCGTGACGCCCAGCGCCATCTCGATCGCGTTCGCCCCGCCGTTGGATTTTGCGGACCTGACCGATTCCAGGGCCGGCGTGCTGGAGGCGACCAGGCGCATTCAGGCGGCGGTGGAATCACTGAAAAACGGGTCAAAGATTTAGAAACTCCTTCATGTGCTGATCGAAGATTTTCTGGGCCTGGGGATCGGACAAGGGGAGACGCAGTTCGTTGATGACTTTGGTGCCCATGGCAATCCACTCGCGCCAGCAATCGGCGCAGATTTTCTCGTAAATCTCCTTTCCCAAAGCGTTGCTGAACACGGGGCCGGGGAGCTTTCGGGCGACGCGGCCGCAGCGATGGCAAGAGACCTGTCCCTCGCCAACGGGCTGCGGGGCGACGGCGACGACGGATTCGGGAACCGGGGCGCCCAGATCTTTGAGCATGGCAATCATTTCCTTTTTGGGCATCAGATCGCCGCGCGCCGCCGCGATATCAACCCCGCGGGTCAGGCGCTCGATGGCCTCGGCCTTGCGGTTCTCCTTCAGCAGCGCGGTCGCCAGGAGTTGGTAAACCTTGGCGAGGTTGGGGTTCAATTCCAGAGCGCGCTGGAACGACTGAATGGCCTGGGTCGTCATGCCGGCGTCGAGACACGCCTTGCCGAGGGAAAAATGGCCAAGCTCGTTGTTGGGATCGGCCTCGGCCATCTTGCGGAACTGTTCGATTCTCGGATTGGACTCAGACATCGGGAATACTCCTAGAGCGTGTTATGTACTTTATCATGCCCCGCGACGGCACGGAATCGGCCCAGATGCTAGGAGCAATGGCGAGAGCGGGGTCTGAACGACCCTTCGAGCCATTGTGACGACGCAGATGGGCCGATTCCGTGCCGCCCGAAGGGTGGGCCGGAAAAGGCCCGCCTGCTTCGTTGTCGGGCCTCAACGTATCTACTTCAGATACTTTTTGGCCCTCCGCCTCGCATTCGGGCCTTTTCCGGCCCATCGCGGGGCATGATAAAGTGCATAACACGCTCTAAAAAAGGAAACTATTGTTGTGGCGTCAGGGTCCGGAGGTAGGTGACTACCGTCCAGCGATCTTCGGTGGAGAGCAATCTCTGATTGGCCGGCATCGGGGAGTGGCCTTCGCTGATCTTCCAGAACAAGGCGCCGTCGCTCTGCGGCCGCAAGGCCGGGTTGGTCAGGTCGCTCGGTTTCACGGTCAGATTCACGGCGGCGGGACCGTCGCCCTTGCCCGTATCGCCATGACAGAAGACACAGTTCTGAGCGTATAGAGCGCGCCCGGCGGCAATGGACTCGGTAGTAGCGGATATGGGGTTAAGCTGGGCCGCGGCGGCAGGCGGAACGGACGTGCCGCTGAGCGTCGCGGGGGGCGGCGTGGTTTGGTCCTCGCTTGTGGACAAATTATTGCAGGCAACCAGCAGTCCGAAGCACAGTGCCGCGGCGGTCCGCGGCCCAATCGCCGCACGAAACAGTTGCCATGTCATGGATGGCCTCCTTCGCCTGGGCTTGTTGAGATTTCCGATATGGCCGTTTGCCGGCGAACGCCGTCAGCATTTTCGCATAGTGTAACGCCCGGGACGCGCCTCGTCGAGCGGAATGAAACCGGGATCCAGAGGCCGGATCGGCAATGGCAATCGCGGCGATTTTGTTTAGTCTGTCGTGACATGCCGTTCGAGATTTCCACGGTCCGGCGATTTTCGGCGAGCGATCAGCTTCGATTGTATGATGGGTCGTTGGAGCCGCTGCATGGGCATGCGTGGGTCGTTAAAGTCACGGCGGCGGCGCATTCGTGGCACACCCGTTCCCGCTTGCAAGGAAGTGAAACGGGGAAAAACAAGGTCGAACTTGGATTCCAACGCGGCGTGCCGTGTCACTGCCGGCACGCTCGTCGATCAAAACCAAGTCGGCATGGCGTTCTTGAGCAAGTGAGATTGCGGATGCTTCACCCGCATCAATCGTGTCGAGAAAATCGACTTTCAACGGCGATTCGATCTTGAGCCATGCGGGCGAGATTTGTACCCAGGCGCGCACGGCATCCGGCGCTTCGGGATGGCTGAGTTCCTTTATCACCGGCGGCGTCGTCAGAACTTGTCCATAGAGGGCGGGGAGGGCGTCGATACATTCAATGAGGATCAGGTATTGCAGCGGAGAGTTGTCCGAGACAACGATCATCAGACTGAATGCTTTCGCCGAACATCGCGCGAGGCCTGCACCTGCGCAGCCAATTCATCGGAAGTCAATTCATCCACGCCGCCATGCTTCTTCAGAATCGTGTCCGCTTCGTAGCTTTGGACATTGAGGAAGCGTTGCAACTGTCCGTGAGTCAGCTTGCGGTCGCGGTACATCTGCACCGCCAGTGCCTCGCGCGCGTAGGCGTCGAGGTCGCCGCCGACACTGCGGCGAATCGCTGCTTCAAGGTCACTGGGCAATTCGACTTTAAGGGTCATACGCCTGTTAGGATAACATAATGGGCGCATGTGTCGAGAAGTTTATGGCTTATGCCAAATCGGCGATGGAAATCGCGTTGATTTTGTTTAGTCTGTTGTGACATGCCGTTCGAGATTTCCACGGTGCGGCGGTTTTCGGCGAGCCATCAGCTTCGGTTGTATGATGGGTCGTTGGAGCCGCTGCATGGGCATGAGTGGGTCGTTAAAGTCACGGCGGCGGCGCAAAAGCTCGATGCCATCGGCGTTGTGATGGATTTCCATGAATTGGAACGATTGGTCGATAAAATCGCGGGGCCGATGCATAAACGGCATTTGAACGAGCTTGCGGCGTTTGCCGATGTCAATCCGACGGCGGAGAACGTGGCGAAGATCATCGCGTCGGGGCTGGAGTTGCCCGAGGGGGTGAGGCTGGTGTCGGTGGAGGTGTGGGAGAGTGCGGAGAATTCGGCGGTTTATCGGGCATGATTATGCGTGCGGGGTACCGCACGCCATGGGCGGGACGCCTATGCCACAATATGTTTGACCCGCGCTAAGCCGACCAATAGGATTAGGAAGAAGTATCAGATATGAAGTGCGAAAAGTGCAATAGGCTGGCGACGGTGCATCTGACGGAAATCCGCGGGGGCAAGAAGATTGAAAAGCATCTGTGCGAGGAATGTGCGGCGCAAATGGAGGGCTTTGCGCCCAAGTCGCATACTCCGATCAACGAGCTATTGACGAATTTCGTGTTGGCGCACAGCGGGATGGCGAAGGAACAGACGGGGAGTTGTCCGCAGTGCCAGATGTCGTGGTCTGATTTTCGGCAGACGGGGCTCTTGGGTTGCGAGCACGATTACGAATTTTTCGACAAGGACCTGTCACCGTTGTTGCATCGCGCGCACGAGGGCGGGACGCACCACGTGGGCAAGGTTCCGACGCGCCGGGGGGGAACGAGCGTGCCGGTGAAGCGGCTGGTGGACGTCAACCGTTTGCGGAAGGAACTGAACCGTGCGGTGGAGGCGGAGGATTACGAGAAGGCGGCGAAGTTGCGGGACCAAATCCGGGATGCCGAAGCGCAAGTCTGAGCGTTTATGAAACTGAGCGATCTAACCAGCCAGGCGGGTGAATGGCTCCGCGGCAGCGGGCCGATGAGCGAAATCGTGATTTCCTCGCGGATTCGGCTGGCGCGGAACGTATCGGGGTATCCGTTCTTGGTGCGGTGCTCCAAGAGCAAGCGGAAGGAGTTGGAGGAGAAGATAAGGGACACGATTCTGGGGTCGCGGCTGTCGCCGAAAACGCTTTACGTGGATTTGGAATCGGCGCCGGAGATCGACCGGTTGCTGCTGGTGGAGCGGCATTTGATCAGCCGGCCGCACAAGGACGCGCAGGGTGCGCGCGGGGTGGCGGTGGGTGAAAACGAAACGCTGGCGATCATGGTCAACGAGGAGGACCACCTGCGCATCCAGGTGCTGCGGAGCGGATTGCAGTTGGAGGAGGCGTGGGAGCAGATCAACGCGGTGGACGACCAGCTCGAGGCGTCGCTGGATTTCGCGTTCAACGCCAGATTCGGCTATCTGACGGCTTGTCCGACGAACGTGGGGACGGGCCTTCGGGTGAGCGTGATGTTGCATCTGCCGGCGCTGAGGCTGACGAGCGAGATCGAAAAGGTATTCCGAGCGGCGAAGGAGATGCGTCTGGCGGTGCGGGGATTGTACGGGGAGGGAACCGAGGCGACGGGGGACTTCTACCAGATTTCCAATCAGACCACGCTGGGCAAGAGCGAGGAGGAGATCATCGGGGATTTCAAGCACGTGGTGATCCCGAAGATCATCGATTACGAGCATAATGCGCGCAAGGCGCTGCTGAACGAGCGGCCGGTGGCGCTGGACGACAAGGTGTTCCGGGCGCTGGGGCTGCTGCGTTCGGCGAGGCTGATGGAGACGGAGGAGACGCTGACGGCGCTGAGCCACGTGCGCCTGGGGGTCAACCTGAAGCGAGTAAAGGACCTGGACATCAACAAGGTGAACGAGTTGTTTCTGCTGACGCAGGAGGCGCATTTGCAGAAAATCCTGGGTAAGAAACTGGAAGGGGATGCGCGGCGGGCGGCG
This sequence comes from Tepidisphaeraceae bacterium, assembly GCA_050010915.1. Classification (GTDB taxonomy): domain Bacteria; phylum Planctomycetota; class Phycisphaerae; order Tepidisphaerales; family Tepidisphaeraceae; genus PALSA-1353. Next base: position 12,242 of record JBEKKC010000090.1, read on the forward strand.
CGGGCGGAATTCATCCGGCAGCGGCTGTGCGTTGAGTAGTCGAAGGACCCCGGGAAAGATTTACCGCGAAGAAGCGAAGCAGCGAAGGTGCGCGAAGAAGAATTTTGGCGGCGGGTATTCATCCGTTTGAACTGAATTATCTTCGCGGTCCTTCGCTGCTTCGCTTCTTCGCGGTAAATCTTATCCAAGAACTCCGCGCCTCAGGCGAGGGCATGAGTTGGGGTAGTGGGCGCGGGGGACTTAGCGGGCAGGGGACGGAAGCGGCGGAAAAGCCGGCGGATGCGCTTGCGGCCGAGACGCACAAAATCCATCAGGAAAAAAAGGACCAGATTGGCATCGCCCCAGGGAATGTCCGTGGTCAGGGCGCCGCTGAACCATTTGGCTAATCCGAGCAGGTCCTTCTCGCTGATGCACCGGCGAACGTCCTGGGGGAACATGTGAATGAGGGGGCGGTCGCCGGGGCGCAGGCTGGGGCGCTGAACCGTGGGCCGGCCTTGAAGAAAATCGGCGATGGCCCGCTCGTAGTCAACGTGGACGTACTTGGCAAGATGGTAGGTGGCGATGGTTCGGCCGTTGAATTCGATGACGATGAATCGGCCGGTTTGCCGGTCGTGGATCCAGTCGAAGCCGCAGAGGCCGTGGAAGCCGGTGACGGCGCCGATGTCGGCGGCGATTTTTTCGAGTTGGGGATCGCAGAAATATTGCCGGATGCAGGAAGGCCCGAATCGGCCGGGCCAGGTTCGGGTGGCATAGGCGCTGCTGTGGCACATAAGCCGGCCGCGGCTGTAGAGCGTGTTGGTTTTGCCGACGGCGCCGTGAACCATCTGTTGAATCACGACGGGGCCGGTGTTGGAGAGTTTCTGGTAAACCGGGAGGACCTCGGACTTATCGGAGACCAGAACAACGCCCGCGCCGGCGCAATCCACGTCGCGTTTGAAAAACAGGGGGAATTGAAGCTGTTCGGCAGCCAATCTGGCATCGGCAAGGGAGCGGCAGACCCGCATCGGGGGAATGGGGATGCCGGCGGCGACGGCGGCCTCCATGAACGCCGCCTTGCGGAAGATCATATCGGCGCAATTGAAAGGATCGACGGGGAAGACCTGCGGGAGCCATCTTTCCTGGCGGCAAAGAATACCCGCTTGAAGGGCCAGTTCATCCCCGAAGACAACCCATGGCAGCTCTGGGCCATATTGGGCGACGAGATTGCCCAGGGCCTTGGCGGCGGAGGGGGGATCGATCGGGCAGGGAATCATGCGGTGGACGAACCGGGAAGCGCAAGCCGGGGCACGAGGATCGCCCAGAAGCGTGACGCGGCAGCCGGCGTGATGCAGCAGCGAGGGGATGCGCGCCAGGCTGAAACGGTCTTCCAAAGCCACGAGAATTACCTCGCGGCGATTGCCCCCCTGCTTGTGACGTTGCCAAGACGACATATATCCGTTTTCGGCTGGTGGCGGAATGCCCTTGCAATGGCGATGGGTGACCGAAGTCGAATGATTTTTCGGCGTATTCCCGTTGGAAATCTTCTCGATTTAAGAGAATAAGTCCAGCGAATGAGGCCATCGGGGACATTCTCAAAACGGGGAAAACGCGTTATCAGACCAATACCAGCGGAAAGAGCGGAATAAGGATCAGTCCGGTCATCGGCGAAAAAAATTTGAAACGTGACCAACTTCACAAACTTTTCATCGTTTAGCTGATAGAGAAGGTTGGCCAACAGGCTCAGCGTGGTTTTAAGGGTAATTCTGGCGCGCGCCGGACGTTTTGTTTGAAGAGAGGCAAGCGCACAGGCACGCAAATTGCTAACTTGCCGTGGCGGAACCAGCCGCGGCGGGTATCCGTGGAGCAGAGGCCATGATCACCATCAAGCATTTCATGGATCCAGTGGAGAAGGAAGACGGAAACCGGATATGGGTTGAGCCGATCGGTCTGACCATCGACATGAAGAAGTGGTGCAAGGTGAGTCATACGTTGTGCCACGTTGCGCCGCCGCGCGAGTTGTGGGATTGGTTTACCGACCACCCGGATGGGTACGGGTTTTTCCGGGGCCGATATCACGAATGGCTGAGAAAGAGCCCGTACCGGCCGGCGTTGCAACAACTGGCGTGCGCGGCCATGCGGGAGAACATCACGCTGCTCCACCAGTCGGAAGATGGGGAACACAATTCGGCGACGGCGTTCTACGAGTTCCTGTCCGAGCTTGAAGCGTACTGCCAGCCGGAATGAATGGATAATTGACAATGGATCATTGATAATCTTGGGGGATCGCTGGGGGTGTTGGTTTTCACTATGATCTGACGGACTTCGGCGTCGATCAGTGGAAAACAACTCTACGAAAAACTCTTCGGAAGCGGGCGAGCTTGGGCGGCTGGCGTTTAGGGCGCTGCGGCATCGCAATTACCGGCTGTTCTTCGGCGGACAACTTATCTCGGTCATCGGAACGTTCCTGACCAACACGGCGATGGGCTGGCTGGCGAGCACCTTGACCAGCGATCCGCATCGCAAGGCACTGTTCATCAGCCTGGTGCTGTTCGCGTCGCAGGTCCCGCTGTTCGTGCTGGGGCCCATCGGCGGCGTGTGGGTGGACCGGCTCAATCGTCAAAAGCTTCTGGTGGGAACGCAGACGCTGTCGATGCTGCAATCGTTCGCGCTGGCGGCGCTGGCGCTGAGCCATCATATCAACATGTATTGGGCGGTCGGTTTGGCGCTGGTGCAAGGGTTCATCAATGCGCTCGACATTCCGGGGCGGCAGGCCTTCGTGGTTGAAATGGTCACGGACCGCCGGGACCTGGCCAACGCGATCGCGCTGAATGCGACCATGGTGCATAGCGCCCGGATCATCGGCCCCGCGGCGGCGGGGTTGCTCATTCACTGGGTGGGAATGGGATATTGCTTTCTTCTCGACGGCTTTAGCTATCTGGCGGTCATCGCGGCGCTGATGGCGATGCACATTAAACCGCGGCCGCCACGCACGAAAACGTCGGTGCTGCACGAGTTGTACGAGGGAATTCGCTACGTGGCGGGGTTTCCGCCGGCTCGGGAGCTGCTTCTGTTGATGGCGATATTCAGCCTGTCCGGCGCACCGGCGATCATGGTGCTGATGCCGCTGTTCGGTTTGCATTTTGGCGGAAGCGGACGGGGAGACCTGGTGTACGGGTTTCTCGGCGCGGCGTCGGGGCTGGGGGCGCTGATGGGGGCGATCCGGTTGGCGCTGCGGAAAACGGTGCTGGGATTGGGCAAGCTCATCGCGTGGTCGTCGCTGATCTACGCGATGGCCGTGGCCGCCTTCGCGATTTCGAACCATCTGGCGCTTTCGATGGCGATCATTCCGTTCGCGGGGTGGGGCATGATCACGAATTTCGCGGCGGCCAATACCATCCTGCAAACGATCGTGGATGACGACAAGCGCGGAAGAGTGATGAGCCTGTTCGCGATGTCGTTCATGGGAATGACGCCGTTCGGGGTGCTGATCGCCGGAGCGATGGCGTCGCGGCTGTCGAGCGATCCGTTCATCGGCGCGTCGCGGACGTTGCTGGTGATGTCGGCGGTCTGCGTTGTGGCGTCGGTGCGGTACTGGACGAAGCTGGCGCGGATTCGCGAGTTTATCAGGCCGATTTACGTCAAGCGCGGGATTCTGCCCCAGATCGCGGCGGGGTTGCAACTGGCGGCGGCGCCGGCACCGACGGAGACATAATTGCGCATTGGGGTTTACAATGCCCGCCCCCATGACCCTTGATCAGCAATTCGAATCCGGCGTGTCGCATCACCAGGCGGGCCGTTTGGCGGAGGCGGAGGCGATCTATCGCCAAATCCTCTTGCAGGCTCCATCTCATGCGGAGGCGCTTCATTTGCTTGGCGCGTTGGCGAGCCAGACGGACCGATCCGCCATGGCCATCGAGTTGATTTCGCGGGCGATCGAAATCAAACCGAGCCTCATCGAAGCGTACAGGAATCTGGCGGTCGTGCTGAGCGAAAATGACAGGCTGGACGAGGCGATTGCGCTGCTTCGCCGGGCGATTGACGTTCAACCGGGATATGCGGAGGCGCACAGCAGCCTGGCGGTGGCGCTGGCGGAAACGGGTGAGCTTGAGCAGGCGATCGCGGCATTCCGCCGCGCCGTGGAGTTGAGGCCGGGCGACGCCAATCTCCATAGCAATCTGGCGTACCTGGTTCAATTTCACCCCGGTTATGACGCCGGCGCGATTTTGGAGGAATGCCGCCGGTGGTCCAGGCAACATGGACGTTCGGTTTCTTGCGCGCGGGCCGATTCTTTCCCGAACGATCGTTCACCCGATCGCAGGCTGCGGATCGGATACGTTTCCGGGGATTTTTCCGGGCACATCGTCGGGCGCAACATTCTGCCGTTGGTGCAGAATCACGATCGCGGGAAGTTTGAGATATTCTGTTATCACAACTCCTGGCTGGAGGACGACGTCACGCGGAAATTTCGCGCGGCGGCCAGCCATTGGCGGCAGATCAATAATGCCGACGATTCCAAAGCGGTCGAACTGATCCGGGGGGACGGCATCGACGTTCTAGTGGATCTTTCGCTGCACCTGGGGCACAACCGGCTGACGGTTTTCGCGCGCAAGCCCGCGCCGGTGCAGGCGACGTTCGCTGGGTATCCCGGGACAACGGGCCTGGACGCGATCGATTATCGCCTGACCGATCCATTCCTCGATCCACCGGGTCAGGGCGACTCGTTGTATTCCGAGAAATCCATCAGGCTTGCGCATAGTTTCTGGTGCTACGACGCGGCGGCGATGCACCCAGCGGACGAATTGCCCGTCGCCCCGTTGCCGGCGCTGGCCACCGGACGAGTGACCTTCGGATGCCTGAATAATTTCCGCAAGGTGAACGATCGCGTGCTGAGATTGTGGTCGAACGTGCTGAGGGCGGTGCCGGAATCACGACTGATTCTGCTGGCCCCGCGGGGAAATGCGCGCCGCCGGGTGCTCGATCGGCTGGACTTTTCGCGAGTGGAATTCGTGGATCGCCAGGATCGGACCGCCTACTTAAAGACCTGCGATCGGATCGACATTGGATTGGACACGTTTCCTTACAACGGCCACGCGACGAGCCTGGATTGCCTGTGGATGGGCGTACCGGTGGTGACGCTGGTCGGCCGGACCGTGGTGGGACGAGCCGGGCTGTCACAATTGAAGAACCTGGGCCTTGGGGAACTGATAGCCCAGACGCCGGAGCAGTACGTTCAAATCGTTGCGGAACTGGCGGGGGATTTGCGGCGGCTGGGGGAATTGCGAGGCACATTGCGAGCGCGGATGCAGGCGTCGCCGCTGATGGATGCGCCGGGTTTTGCCCGCAACATCGAATCGGCGTATCGGCAAATGTGGCGGAATTGGTGCGGGCGGGATGAGGATTCGAGTTTACAATGCCCGGCCACATGACCCTTCAGCAGCAATTCGAATCCGGCGTGTCGCATCACCAGGCGGGCCGCCTGGCGGAGGCGGAGAGATTCTACCGCCAAGTCCTGGCGCTCCAGCCCGATCATGCGGAGGCATTACATCTATTGGGGATGCTGGCGGCGCAGGCGGGCCGGTTGGACGTGGCCGTGGAATTGATCCGGCGGGCCATTCGGATCAGACCTGATTTCGTTAACGCGCACTACAACCTGGGTCTGGCACTACAGGACAAGGGACAACTTGGCGAAGCGGTCACATCCTATCGGCAGGCCATTCAACTCCAGCCTGATTACGCCGAAGCGCACAGCAATCTGGGCATCGCGCTGACCAATATGGGGCAAGTGGAAGAGGCCATCGCTTCGTTTCGCCGGGCCATTCGGATCAAGCCCGGCTTCGCCGAGGCCCACTACAACCTGGGCAACGCCTTAAGGAGCGAGGGGCAACTTGAAGAGGTCATCGCCTGCTATCGGCAGGCCATTCGGCTCAGGCCTGAGTTGGTCGAAGCGCACAGCAATTTGGTCAACACTTTTCTTTATCATCCCGGCTACGACGCCAGGATGATCCATGAGGAGGT
>JBEKKC010000091.1:0-17753 GCA_050010915.1 Tepidisphaeraceae bacterium
CGTTGCCGAAAAGGTTGTCCACCAGATACCGCCAGTGGCACAGCATGTCCACGATGATTCCACCCCCGTCTTCGGCGCGGTAATTCCAGCTTGGGCGCTGCGCCGGCTGATCCTCGCCGGTGAAGACCCAATATCCGAACTCTCCGCGCACGGACAGGATCCTGCCGAAGAACCCGGTATCGATCAGATGTTTGAGCTTGCGAATTCCCGCAAGCCAAAGCTTGTCCTGCACCACGCCGTTCTTCACGCCCGCCTTGCCGGCGTTCCTCACCAGTTCCATTGCTTCGGCGGAGGTGGCGGCCACCGGCTTCTCGCAATACACGTGCTTCCCCGCGGCCAGGGCTTTGTTCACGGCCGCGAAGCGCAGCGGCGTGGTTTGCGCGTCGAAATAAACGGTGTAGTTCGGATCACCGAGCACCGCGTTGAAATCCGTTGAATAGGCGATTGCGCCGTGCCGGTCGGAAAGATGTTTGAGCTTGTCGGCGTTTCGACCAAGGAGAATCGGATCGGGCATGATGACCGTGCCGTCATCGATCTTGATTCCGCCCTGTTTACGAATGGCCATGATGGAGCGTTCCAGATGCTGGTTAGCCCCCATGCGGCCGGTGACGCCGTTCAGGATGATGCCGACGCGGTGAGTTGCCACGCTTGCTCCTTGGTCGTTACCCGCCGAATGCACCGTGCGGCCATAGGATAATGGCATTTTCACGGATTACCATGGACCTCACGGACTGATGTCGCTGGGCATTAGCCGTCATTCGCGGCAGGGAAACGGGCATTCGGCCAAGCTTGCTTATACCTTAGGCAACTGTTGAATCCCTCAACCGGCAATCAATCACCCGGAATTGCCGCCGAAATCGCGTCATGGGGGAAAAGAATCGGGCTGATCGCGGGTGGCACTGGATTTGCCAATTTGTCATTGATGAGCCCGTGCATAAAGCAGGGGCAATGCCGCGCTTTTACCGCCTCGTAGGAAGGAGACACTCACTATGAATTGGAAAGGTTTGGCAGGCGCGGCCGCGATGGCCGTGCTGGCCTGTGGTTCGGTTGCGCTGGCATCGGATGGAGATCAGAGTCTCGCTGGCTCGCAGATGGTCAGTCCGGTCCTGATGGACGAGGCGGCCACGGCGCCGGCAACGGCCCCTGCGACTGCTCCCGCGTCGGCGCCTTCGGAGACGACGCTCACCCCGATCATGTTCTTGCTCGATCCGACGCCGGTTGGACAATGGCTCGAGGCAAATAAATTCAGCGTCACGGGCTTCGTGGAAGGAGGATACTTCTACGACACGGACAATCCGCGCCTGGGCAGCGGCCCCAATGGCGATTCTCCCACTTTCGTTCCGTTTGCCGGGCCGTTCAGCAATCGCGTTCTGCTCGATCAGGTGGACCTTACTTTGTCCAAGAGCATTGATTCCACCAAGAAATGGGACTGGGGGTTCCTGTTTGAAAACGGCTACGGGACGGACGATTCTTACACCCACTCCTTCGGAATGTTGGACAATCGAATTGCCGTGGCCCCGGCAGAGGGCCATCCCCAGAACCAGTACGATATCCTTCAGGCGAATCTCGCGCTGCTGGTGCCGGTGGGCAACGGCTTGACCTTGACCGCTGGAAAGTTCGTCGCACTCCTCGGACAGGAAACCATCAATCCCACCGGCAACTCGTTCTACACCCACAGTTATGAATTCTTCTACGGGATTCCCTTTACCAACACGGGCGTGATGGCTTCATACACCTTCCCAAAACTGCTTAATGGGAATGACTGGACCTTCGAAGGCGGCATCACCAACGGTTGGAATAATAGCCTTCGCGATAATAACGACGCAATCGACTTCCTCGCTGAAGCCAAGGGAAATATCACCAGCAGTTTGGCGATCGTAACGAACTTCGAGGAAGGCCCGGAAGAAACGGGTGATAACAGCGATTACCGCACGACCATCGAGGCGATTCCGACGTGGACCGTTTCCGATCAATTGACGGTGGTGGGCGATTTCCTGTACAGCGACGACCCTCACGTCCCATCCTCGGCGAGCGGCGGGCCCGCGCAGTGGTACGCCGTCGTCGCGTACGCCGGGTACAAGATCAACTCGATGTTCACCGTCAACCTCCGTGCCGAGTGGTACCGCGACCAGGGCGGCGAGACGACCGGCGCCCAGGCCAATTATTATGAAGGCACTCTCGGTGTACAGATCCATCCCCTTCCCAACGACAACATATTTCAATACTTGCAAATTCGACCGGAGATTCGCGTGGATGATTCGGACCGCCGTGTCTACGACGCCAACGGCGCCGGCGGCAACGGCGAGTACAACGAACTCACCGCCGCGGTCGACGTGATCATGCAATTCTAACGCACCGCAAAACCCGCCGAGAACGAATTAGACATCGAAGCCCCGGATGCACGTCCGGGGCTTTTTTTCCCAATTGACAGACGCCGCGTTTTGCCCACAATCTGGCTGGCGGTTTTCTACCCTTGGTTTGCATAGAGGAGGTCGTTCATGTTTCGTTCAATCAATTCGGTTGCTCTGGTTCTGGCGGCGTTTGCCCTGGCGGTATTGGCCAGTCACGCGGTGAAGGCCGACGATTCGGCCACGTCGCAGCCCAGCGCGTCAAACGGCAGCATCACGGTCACGGTCGTGGATCCCGACAGCAATCCGGTCAATAAGGTCACCGTCAAGATCTATACCAAGGTGGAAGGCCATTCCAAGGCTTTGAACAGCGCCAAGACAGGCAAAGACGGCAAGTGCACGTTTTCGGCCCTGGCCAACGGCGACTACAAGCTCACCGCGTCGAAGAAATCGATCGGCAAAGGATCGGCGACCGTGAGCGTCACCGATGACTCGGCCAACCCGAGCATCACGATCAACCTGGCCAGCGCTGACGCCGGCAACGGCGGCGCGACCACGGCGCCTTCCGCGCAAGCGCAATAGCGCCGCGCTTCAGCCGGCATTCATCGCCTCCGCCACGAACGGATTGTTCCTGGCCTCATCCGCCAAATGGCTTGGCGGCCCGTGGCCGGGCAGAAGTTGCGTGTCCGGCGGCAACGCCATCACCTTGCGGATCGACGCCTGCAAATCGCCGTAATTCGAATCGGGCAGGTCCGTGCGCCCCACCGAACCCATGATGATCAAATCCCCCCCGACGAGAACCTTCTGCTCGGCGAAATAATACATGACGTGGCCTGGCGAATGCCCCGGCGTGTGCAGGACCCTGGCGGTCAGATTGCCGATCTTCAGCTCCTGCTCGTCCTCGACGTATCCGTCCGCCTTGCGCGTTGGAATCTCGAAGGGCAGAGCGAACATTTTGTCGACCGGCATGAGCAGCTTCGGCTCGTCGAGACGATGAATCAGAAGTCTCGCCTTGGGAAATTTGCCGGTGACGACCGCGTGATCGGCGACGTGATCGAAATGGCCGTGCGTCAGCCAAAGGCCGATGACGTCCCATCCGCGCCGCGCCGCCTCGTCCAGCAGCGGCGCGGTGGTGTCGTTGGGCGCATCGAACAGCACCGCTTTTCCGGTGGTTTCATCGGCGATCAGATAACAATTGGTCTCGGCGATTCCGCCGCAGTTCTCCAGGATTTGCATCAAAACTCCAATTTGATTTGCCGGCGCATCTCGTCCAGGACGCGCATGTTTCCGATGGAATCCTCGCGGCTGATTCGGGGCGGCTGGCCGTCGAGAACGGCCGCGGCGAAGTCGTCGGCCTCAATGCCGTACATATCTCCAAGGGCGTCGATGGTGCGGACCTGGCGCGGCGGGGGGGACGTCGATTCCGGCTTGTCCATTTTCGGCTCGTTGCCGCGGGTAACGATGAAACTCGAACCCGGCATCGGTTTCCACGGCACGGGGATTTCGATGAAGCCCTCCGTCCCGCAGAGATACGCGGCGTTATCCGCGTGCGCGCACATGCCGCAGGCGAAGCTCGAGACGATGCCGTTGGGGAACAGAAGCGTTCCCGCCGCCAGTTCGTCAACCCCGGTGGGGTGGAATCTCGCGACGGCATGGACGGCGGCGGGCTCGGCGCGTGCGAAGAGGCGGGCGAAGTTGATGCAATAGCATCCGATGTCCATGAGGCTGCCGCCCCCCAAATCGCGCACGAACCGCACGTTCCCTTCGGTCTTGCGCGTGCGAAAGCAAAAGCTGCTGCGGATGAGCCGAAGCTGCCCGATCGCCCCGGATTGAACGCTTTCCATCACCGCCAGAGTTTGCGGATGAGAGCGATACATGAACGCTTCGGCCAGCACGCGGCCGGATTTCTGCGCCGCGTCGAACATCCGCTCGGCTTCGGCGGCATTCATCGCCAGCGGCTTCTCGCAAAGCACGTGCTTGCCGGCCTCCAATGCGCGAATCGTCCAATCGGCATGGAGCGAATTCGGCAACGAGTTGTAAACCACGTCGATTTCCGGATCGGCGATCAGGGCATCATAGTTGCCCAGAGCTCGCCCAACGTCATTGGTTTTGGCGAATGCCTGGGCGGTTTGCGGGCTGCGCGATCCGACCGCCGCGGCCAGGCCGCGCCGGCTGGACTTCAGCCCCGCCGTGAATTGTGTGGCTATGTTTCCGGTTCCCAGGATTCCCCAGCGAAGTTTGGTTGACATGACAGAAGAATACGCCCGCCTGGCCAAGCGCGCCAAGGTTTAACTTGACGCGGACCGGGATTCGGGACCACAATATTGGCGGTGTTTCGCTATCCGGCCATCTTCCTGCTCAATGTGTTCCTGGTGCTCGGGCCGGGTGTATTCGAACGCCAGCATCTGGCGGAGGCGAACCGGGCGCTATTGCATCTTCCGGCTCCGAAGGTCGCAACCAATTCCCCCCTGAAGCGACTGCCGGTCCGTCCGCCGGTTCACGATCCGTCCACTTGCGCGATCTGCATCGCGCTGCATGCGCCGATGGCGGCGCAGATTTGGTCCGCGCCGTCGCTCGCGCCCGTGGCGCGGGTCGGATTTGTTTGCGATGACTCCCGATCGGCATTTGTCCCCATCCGCATTTCCACCGAGCATTGCCGCGGACCTCCCGCGGCCTGATGTCTCCCGATCTGAATTTCCTTCAAAACTGTTCAGCCGCCGCCGCGCGTCCGTCTTTGACGCCGGCAAACGGCCCTTTGTAGGAGCTTGGCATGGGATTGCTTATTCACAAGCTGAAAAAAACCTTCGTCGCGCCGGATGGCAGCAGCGTGCCGGTGATCGACCTTCCCGAACTCTACCTGACCGACGGGGAACAAGTCGCCCTCATCGGCACCAGCGGTTCGGGAAAGACGACGCTGCTTCACATGATCGCCGGCATTCTCGCCCCCGACAGCGGCAACGTGGTGTTCGGGTACGATCCGCAAAAGCCCGATTCCAATGAGCCGGTCGATCTGACCACCTTGTCCGAAGCGCAGCGGGACGTCTTCCGCGGCCGGAACATCGGGTACATCTTTCAGACCCATCATCTTCTGCCCGGATTCACCGCGTTGGAGAACGTGCTGCTGGGCATGAGCTTCACCGGCCGCGCCCACGATCGCCCCTGGGCACAGCATCTTCTGGCCGAGGTGGGCCTGAGCGACCGCCTGAATTACAAGCCGCAGAAGCTGTCCGTCGGCCAGCAGCAGCGCGTCGCGGTGGCGCGGGCGCTGGCGAATCGTCCGAAGCTGGTATTGGCCGACGAGCCCACCGGCGCGCTCGACGCCAACAACGCGCAGCAGGTCCTGGACCTGATCCGCAAGCTCTGCACCGAAGTCGGTTCGTCGTTGTTGCTCGTGAGTCACGACCTCAACATCGCGCGCCAGCTTCCCCGCGTTCTCACGCTAACGGAAATCAATCAAACGAACGCCCACGGCGCTGCCGTGGGGTCCCTGAGGTAATCCCCATGAATTATTTCCAACTCGTCCTAAAACAAATGCGCCAACGCGCGTTATCCACCTGGCTAACCACCTTGTCGGTCATGCTCGGCGTCGGTCTGGCCGTCGCCATCATGATTCTCGGCCGCGAGAGCCAATCGCTTTTCGGCCAAAACGATTACGGTTACGACGCCATCATCGGGAAGAAAGGCTCGAAGATGCAACTGGTGCTCAACACCGTCTATCACATGGACGTAAGCCCCGGCAACATTCCTTACGACCAATACACCCGGCTGCTGGACCCCCATCTGCCCAAGGGCGTCCCCATGCCTGCGGACAATTATTTCAAATACGTCAAGATCGCCGAGCCTACGGTTGTCGGCGATACGCTCAACGGCCTATACCGCATCGTCGGCGTGAAGACGAGCTTTTTCGGATTCGACGAACATGGTGATCCGCTGAAGCCGGAGGACGTGCTCGATTATCGTCCGGGCCAAAAGCTGGAGATCGCCAACGGCCACGGGTTCGCCTACAACAAATTCGAAGCGGTCGTCGGCAGCGACATTCCGCGCTTGACCGGTAACGGCATCGGCACGACGTTTAAGGCCACCCACACACCCGCGTCCGCCGGCCACCCGGCGGACATACACATGCAGGATTGGACGGTCGTCGGTGTGCTCGCCCCAACGCATACGGCAATCGATCGGGTCGTTTACATTCCACTGCTGAGTTTTTACACCATCGCCGAGCATGGCGCCGGTTTGATCGCACAGGCCAAGCTTCGGCAGGGCGAGGCGCCGCCCGACGTCGATCCCGACTCCGATGCCGACCAGCCTCATCCTCCCGACGCCAATGGCATTCAACATTTCAGCAATTACAACTTTGACACCAAGGATCAGACGATCCACCTCAACCTCGAAAAGCTCCCTCCGGAAGTTTGGGCAATATCGGCCATCCTGGTTCAATCGCGCGGCGGAGATACCGAACAGGCCCTGGAATACGATCTGAACAACAGCACCGACGTCATGGCTGTCAACCCAGCTTCGGTCATGCGCGAGTTCTTCAATACCTTTCTGATGCCCATGCAATGGCTCCTGCTGCTGATCTGCTCCCTGGTCACGATCGTGGCCGCCGTCGGCATCCTCGTCAGCATCTATAACTCGGTTTCCGCCCGTTTGAAGGAAATCGCCATCATCCGAGCCTTGGGCGCAACGCGCACAACCGTCCTGACCCTCATCTGCATCGAGGCCGGCCTGGTCGCGCTCTTCGGATCGATCCTGGGCCTCATCGCCGGCCACGGCGTCAACGCCCTAGGGGCCTGGTATATGGCCCGAAACTACGGTGAAGCCCTCGGCTACGATTACGTCGAATACTTTCTCGAAGCGGGTTACATCCTTGCTGTCCTCATCCTGGCGGTCTTCGCCGGCCTGGTGCCGGCCATGAAGGCCTATCGCACGCCGGTGGCGACGAACCTGGTGGCTACATGATCCGTTCCTGGCGAACATACGCACTGATCGCCACCGTCCTGTTTCTGTTTGGGTATCCGATCTACATCTACACGGATGCCCTGATCACGGGCGGCATCACCCGCCGCGGCGATCTGCTCGTGGTCGACCTCAAGGCCCTGAGCAGCTTCGAGATGGACCAGGACACCGGAACCACCGACGACATTCCCGTGCGTTATCGCCAACTGGACGGCAAGCGCGTTCTCATGACCGGCCAGATGTGGGACCCCTACGCCGCCGACGGGAGAATTCGCGCGTTCACGCTCGTCTATTCCATCTCCAACTGTTGTTTCAATGGCCCCCCGAAGGTCCAGCATTTCATTCAGGCCACGGTCCCATCCGGCCAGGCCGTGGAATATTCCAGCGATTTCGTCGACGTCGTCGGCACCCTGCACGTGGGAGTCCAGGCCGCCGAAGGACACGTGCAGAGCGTATATCGGATCGACGTGGAGAAGGTGGCGAAGGATTGATTGTAGCATGGGCGTCCCGCCCATGTTCTTCTTCCACGGACGTGGGACGTGCAACAGGAATCAAATTGCTCTGCCGAAATCCCGCGGCCACCTACCTCTTTTCCCCCTTCCCATGTACTCAGGGGGAGGGCAGGGGTGGGGGTTCTTGCTTGTATTCCGCAGGATATCAGCACAGCAGAACCAACCGGTTCGCGGCATCGATCCGGATTATTCACCGCGGAGCACGCCCAGCACGCGGAGAAATTCATTTTTGGCCACAGATGGAAAGGCAGATGGACACGGATGTAGTCATTAATTGTTATCGAACTGCGTCCCCGTTTCACGGCCCCGCGTCCCCGTTTCACGGCCCCGCCCATCCCAGCTCCCCTTCAAAAAATTAATTCAAAAAAATCCCCACTTTCCCAAAAACACGTCCAAGACCTTCACCTGCCGGACCATTATACAGAGGGACGTGCTTTTTTCTTCCCTCTCCTGTTCGCCTGTTCACCGGCTCCCCTGCTCAATTGTTCTAGCTCGGAGGGCTTTCCCGAAGCGCCGGAAAAAATTCTGTCGAAAAGTGGACATTTTGGGACATTTTGGGACATCGGAAACTGGGGATTAACCTTCCCCACGAATGGAGGGCACGGCGACGGCCGGCCCCAGGTGAAAAATCCTGAAACGGCGCGGTGACAGTGACAATGACGGCCCTGGCGCTATCAAAAACCGCGTCATTGTCACCGCCCCCAAAAACCAGCCAAAATCGCAAAATTTCCTTACGGACGCTCGACAAAAATCAACCACAAAAAATGCTAATCGGCAACTTGCAACTTGCACTTGCAACTTGCACTTGCACTAACAACTTCCCCTACCCCGGCTGCGCATCCGACTGCGGCGGCTGGATATTGATCGTTTGTTCCTTGCCGTCCAGACGGATGACCTCCAACACCACCGGATCGTTCGGCCGATCCTTGCGGAAGTCCAGGTAATCCTTTTTGAATTCGTCAAGGTTCTCCACGGGCTTGCCGTTCATCTGGGTGATCAGGTCGAGCATTCCGAGATGCGCCGCCTGGGCCGCGGCCTGGGGGCGAAGCAGCGCCACCACGACCCCGGTGGTTTTGGCCGTGATATGCCGTCGATACGTATCCGTAAACGTTACCTCCCGAGCCACGAAACCAAGGTCGCGTGCATAGAAACGCCGAACCTCCTGCGGTTCCCTTGGCCGGGTATCCAGCGTCAGCACGACGTCTTTCGGCACGTCGCCCTTGTTGCGGATCACCGAAAACGTCACCTTCGAACCGACGCTCATGCGCTGCATGTACCGGGTCACGATCTCGGGCAATTCGATGGGAAGATCGCCGCGTTCGATTTGCTTGCCGTCGACGCGCGTGATGACGTCGAGCTTGCTCAACCCGGCCTTGGCGGCGGGGGAATCGGGCACCACGTCGCCCACCTGCACGGCCGGCACGTTCTCAATCCCGAAATACTCCGCGTCCTCCTTCTCCAGACCCTTCAATTCGCATCCGATCCAGGGGATGACGATCGGATTGCTGGGGCTGGGGGGATTCTCGATGCTGGACAAAAATTCACTGGTGGGAATGAACATCCGCGGGGGATTGTTCAGCGTGGGCAGATCGTCCGGGTTCTCCGGATTGTCCAGGATGGCCTCGCCCAGGCTGCGGGCGTGGACCAATCCGATGGCGCGACCCTGCGAATCCAGCACGACCGCCCCCACTCCGGCGAGTTGCCCCGCCACCAGCAGTTGCGGCACCGGCCCGCGCAAGCGGGTGGACATGATCGCGGCCGTCACGATCGCCTTGTACCCCGCTCCCTTTGGCAGCATTCCCACGGAATAAAGCGGATCGCCGGTCCGCGGCGAGGAATCCACGAATTTGATCGACTTCCATTTCCGCGGCGAATCCGGCCGCACGAACGCCAGGCTCGTCCGCTCGTCCCGGCCCTGGAAAGTCGCGTCGATTTCCGTTTCATCCGCGGTCTCGCTCGGAACGACGATCTTGAATTTCTGCATCTGATCGTCCGGCACCAGCGCCGGCGTCACGATTCCGATCGGAAACGCCACCAGCCCGTCATCGCTCACGATCACCCCGGCCGCCGACAGCTCCTGCGAGCCCAACTCGCTGGCCCACGTGTATTTCACCGCGACCAGCGAGGGCTTGACCAGGTCATACATCCGCCGGACCGTGGCCGCTTCATCGGGTACCGTCGCCGCTTCGTCCGCCCTCGCCGGCCAGCTTGAGAGCGCGAGCAATATCGCGGTTATAAGGATTGGCAACCGCCAATTGATTCGTCCGTTCCGCCGAAAATGTCCGATGCCATCCATATCGCTCCTATTCGCTCGGATCGCTGGCCGGGGCATATTCCTTGACCTTCAGGATCGCGGTGAAAACCTCGCGGCCGCGCTGGACCTCCAGAGCCACCCGATCCAGCTTGTCGGCCAGGGTCCTGTCGTACAAGCCCTGGAATTGGGCCATGTCCGTGACCGGCGTGTTGTTGACCGAGAGAATCACGTCACCCGGCTCAAGGTGCGCCCGCTCGACAGGTTCGCCGTCGGACATGCTGGTGATCCACACGCCGGCCACCTGGTCGAGTTGATTGGCGACCGCGTAAGGCCGGGTCATTTGGCGCAGCGAAACGCCCCATTGGGTGAATCCCCGTTCCTCGCCCAGATAGCCATCCAGCAGCGTCGTTTTGGCGGTCAGGGTCAGGGTTTGCTTGCCGCGCTTGATCGTGAGCTGCACGTTGCTGCCGATGGGCAGGGAGGCGATCCGCTGTCGAACCGGCGCCATTTCCTCGGGAAATCGCACGTTGGTCGGCTGGCCGTTCACCGTCAGCAAAACGTCCTGGGCCTTTCCGCCCGCGTCGGCGTAGGGCCCGATCCGGTCCACGCTGTTGATCAGAACGCCCTTGTTGATGTCGATGTCGTAAAACGCTTCCAGTTCGTGCATGGGCATCAATTCAAACCCCAGGTCGCTGCGATCCACGCGCCCCTTCTTGCCCGGGGCGGTGGAAGGCTTCGCCTCCACGGCGGTTTGCAGGATGGCGGCAATGACCGGCTTGGCGGTGTCGATGGGAATCGCGAAATTCAGGTTCTGCCCGCCGCCGCGCGTGTTGATTCCCACCACCTTGGCGGCCAGATCGACCAGCGGGCCGCCGCTGTTGCCGGGGTTGATCGGCACGTCCATCTGAATCCAGTTGGAGAAATCCCCGGTTTCGTAGCCGTCGATGTCCATGCGTTGCTGCACGTCATAGAAAGTGCGGTCAGTATTGGAGACGCTGCCGCGCGTGACCGTGCGCGCCAGACCGAACGGCGTGCCGAACGCCATCACGTCCTGGCCGACGACCAGGCTGCCGCTGTCGCCAAGCTGCGCCGAGCTGAACGCGATCTGCTTCTTGCCGATGGTATCCATGTCCATCTGGATGATCGCCAGATCGGTCCAGTGGTCGTCGCCGATGAGCCGGGCCGGCACGCGCTCCTTGTTGGCCAGCGTGACGTAAATCTCGATGGCCCGTCCGGCAACGTGGTAATTGGTCAGAATCCGTCCCTGCTGGTCGATGATTACCCCCGACCCGTTTCCGCGAACCAGACTTTGTTTGCCGTCCTTGTAGATCGCCTGGGCGATGTCCACGCGCACCACGGCCGGGGAAATTATTGCCGTTACCGCGGCCACCCGCTGCGGGGTCGCCGCCGGATATGGTTCAGCCTGGCAGCCCGCCATCAGCAGAACCACCCAGCAGGCAAGATTTCTCAATGTTCTTCCATTCGTCAACAGGGTGTGGATAACATGCGCGAAGCCTGTCGATGCCGCAACCCCATTGCAAAAGATTTCTCACTTTCCCGCTACAGTCGGCGGATATGGGATTCTCATCCGGCTCTGTCTCCATGCGTCGTTTTGCCGTCGCCGGCGATCAGCCAAAATCCATCGATCAATCGCTGTTGGATGCCCTGGCACGGCACAAATTGGCCCCTGACGAGGATGGTATGCCCGCGGACGTCGAATACGGCTGGTGCGGCGGCCGGCACGTGCTGGACGGCAAATTCGATTTCGAGCGAAACGTTTACAACGACGCCCTATCCTTCGCCCTCCGCGTCGATACCAACCGCGTCCCGGCGGAACTGCGAATGGCGTACAAGATCATGGAGGAAGAATCCGTCGCAGCCTCCAATCCATCCGGCATCATCAGCAAGAAGCAAAAGAAGACGGCGAAGGAAACACTGTCGCAAAGGATCGAGCAGGAACTTCGATCGGGCAAATTCCGCCGCAGCAAATTGACGCCCGTGCTGTGGGATTTGCCCACTGCGTCCGTCTATTCTCCGGCTTCGGGGTCAACGGCTGAAAAATTGATGGAGCTGTTCGAGCGTTCGGTCGGCCTGGAATTGCAGCCGATGTCGGCCGGGTCGCTGGCGCTCAAAATGCTCGAATCGCACGGCCGCCGCCGCGATTACGAGGATTTCCGCCCCACGCGCTTTGTCCTGGCCGATGGCGGCGAAAGTCAATATCCCGAATATCCCTGGACCGCCAAGGGTCCGCAACCCAAGGATTTCCTCGGCAACGAATTCCTCCTATGGCTCTGGCACGAAGCCGACCACAACGACGGCGTCGTCAAGACGGAATCGACCGAAGTATCCCTCTTCATCGACAAGTCGCTGGACCTGGACTGTGCATACGGATTGACCGGCCGAGACAGCCTTCGCGGCGCCGGCCCATCCCGCATGCCGGAGGCGAAGGACGCCCTGCGCACCGGCAAACTGCCGCGAAAGATGGGATTGGTTCTGGACCCCGGCCAACAATTCACCCTGACCCTCAACGCCGAGACGTTGGCAATCACTTCCGCGCGTTTACCGGAGGTGGAGGATGCCCAGACGCCGCGCGTGGCGTTTGAGGAGCGGGTGACTCTGATCCGCGATTTGTGGGGCGCAATCGACTCGCTGTTCGAGGCGTTTCTGAAGCGAAGGTCCTCCGGCGGCTGGGAGTCGCGCACGACCGCGATCCGTAAATGGATCCAGCAAGCACCGCAGGCCGTTGCGGCGGTCGCTTAAGACTTTCGCGGAACTTCGTTTCCGGTTAGGTTGTCGTTCAGGTCTGGCGAACGGAATCGAATGATCTACGTTCTTGCAATAGCCGGGTTGTTGGTTGGGATCGTTATCGGAGCGTTGGCGGGCCCCCGCAAATCGAAAGTGGCGTTGGCGGTCGCCCAGCAGCGGCTGGCAGATCTCGCTCAGCAGATCGCGGGGGAAAAAATCCAGACTCAGACCCTGCGGGATTCCCTGGCCGACAGCGAACGCAATCTTGCCGCCGCCCGGACGCAATTCGCCGCCGCCGAGCGGAATCTGGTCGAACAACGCGAACTCATCAGCCACGCCCAGGAGCAATTGCGGCTTGCTTTCTCCAGCGCCAGCGCCGAGGCCCTGGCGCGAAATAACGAGGCGTTCCTGCACCTGGCCAAGGAACGTTTCGCGACGATTTCGGCCGAGGCGGTCGGTTCGCTGGACCAGCGCAAGGAGCAGATCGACGCCATGCTCAAGCCGCTTCGCGAGTTGATGGATCAATACCAGCTCCGCGTCGGCGAGATCGAAAAATCCCGCGTTGAATCGTACAGCATGCTCCGCGAGCAGCTCGGCACGCTCGCCGAAACGCAGCGCACCCTCAACACGCAAACCTCGCAATTGGTGACGGCCCTGTCGCGCCCGACGGTCCGGGGTCAGTGGGGCGAAATTTCGCTGCGCCGGCTC
The DNA here is from genome assembly GCA_050010915.1 of Tepidisphaeraceae bacterium. Taxonomy (GTDB): domain Bacteria; phylum Planctomycetota; class Phycisphaerae; order Tepidisphaerales; family Tepidisphaeraceae; genus PALSA-1353. The sequence continues at coordinate 13,524 of JBEKKC010000091.1, forward strand.
GTGGAATTGGCCGGGCTGTCCAACCGATGCGATTTCGTCGAGCAGGGGATCGTGGACGGCGAACAGGGCAGGCTCAAACCCGACATGGTGGTGAGACTTCCCGGCCAGCGCGACGTGGTGATCGATTGCAAAACCGCACTGGACGCGTTTCTCGACGCGGCGGCGGCGACGGACGAGGATTCTCGCCGCTCGCATCTTCAGCGTCACGCGCAACAGGTCCGCAGCCGCGCCCGCGAGCTTTCGGGCAAAAGCTATTGGTCGCAATTCCCGCGCTCGCCGGAATACGTCATCATGTTTCTGCCGGGCGAGGCGTTTTTGTACGCGGCCGTGGAGCAGGACGCGTCGCTAGTCGAGGATTGCATCCGCAATCACGTCCTGCTCGCGACGCCGACCATGCTGATCGCGCTGTTGAAGACCATCGAATTCGGATGGCGGCAGGAGGCGATTTCCGAAAACGCCGAGCAAATCCGATCGCTGGGCGTCGAGTTGTACGAGCGCATCGGCGCCGTCCTGGGCCACGTCGCCAAGCTCGGCACGAGCCTGAACTCCGCGGTGGCCAACTACAACCAGACGATCGGCTCGCTGGAATCGCGGGTGCTTCCCACCACGCGCAAGATGGCCGAACTGGGTGCGCACACGGGCAAGGAACTGCCGCAGCCGGAGTTGATCGAGCGCCAGCCGCGCGAGATTCCGGCGTTAACGTCCGATTCGCCGCCGTAACGTCATGCCTTTACCCGCCGACCTGCCCGTCGCCCTCAAAGACGTTCTGGCCGCCCACGAGCGGATCAAGGACGCGATCTACCACAGCCCCTGTCCGTATTCGCTACAGCTGAGCCGGCTCTGCGGCTGCAACATATTCTGCAAGCTGGACCACCTGCAAATCACCGGCAGCTTCAAGGAGCGCGGGGCGCGCAACAAACTCCTGACGCTCAGTCCGGATCAGCGCAAGGCCGGCGTCGTCGCCGCGTCGGCGGGCAATCACGGCCTGGGCCTTTCTTATCACGCGCAACTGCTTCAGATCCCCGCCACCGTCATCATGCCCAAATGGGCGCCGCTGGTGAAGGTGTCGAATTGCCGCGCGTTCGGCGCCCATGTCCATCTCCACGGCGACGGATACGACGACGCCAAGGCCCTGGCGCTGAAGCTGTCGCAGGAAAAGAATCTCACCTACGTTCCCGGTTTCGACGACGCCGAAATCATCGCCGGCCAGGGAACGCTCGGATTGGAGATCGTCCAGGACCAACCCGACGTTGACGCGGTCATCGTGCCGATCGGAGGCGGCGGATTGATCTCCGGCGTCGCGGTGGCGGTCAAATCGCTCAAGCCCTCGGTGCGCGTGATCGGCGTCGAGCCGGCGCACGCTCCGACGCTGCACGAATCCCTCCGCCGCGGCCGGCTCGTTCGCATCGACACCCAGCCGACGCTGGCCGACGGCCTGGCCGTCGCCGAGGGCGGAAAGCTTTGCTTTCAGATCATTCAAAAGCTCGTCGATCGTGTGATGCTCGTGGATGAGGGCCAAATCGCCCTGTCGGTGCTTCGTTTGCTGGAATTGGAAAAAACGGTCGTGGAAGGCGCCGGCGCCGTGCCGCTGGCGGCGGCGATGGACAAATCCATGGGACTGGCCGACAAGAACGTCGTGCTGGTCCTATGCGGCGGCAACATCGACCTCACCACGATCGCCCGCGTGATCGACCGTGGCCTGGCCGCCGACGGCCGCCTGTGCCGAGTCTTCGCGCGACTCCTGGACCGCCCCGGCGCCCTGGCCAATCTCACCGCCGTCCTGGCCTCCACGGGGGCGAGTATTCAGGACGTTTCCCACGACCGCCACTTCGGCCCGGCCGACGTGGCAAGGGTGGTGGTGGTCTGCACCCTGGAGACGCGGGATTTCGATCACATCACGGAAATCAGAACGACGCTGCAGGAGAAGGGGATTGAGGCGAAAGTAGAATGATGGGGAAAATCCGAAATCCGAAATCCGAATGACGAATCAAGCCCGAAACCAGAATGACGAATGTCCGAATCCCCTGTTTCGTCATTCGGTCATTCGGATTTCGGATTTCACAAATGCACTCTCCTCGTATACACCCACCATTCGATCACCAGCAGCGGCAGGGCGGCGGCGACCAGCCACCACCATAGCTCCATCCGGCTTCCGGCCTTGGCCGTCGCCACGACTTGGCCCCCGGAGCCGGGCGCGACGTCCGCCGGCAATAGATTGCTTTCGTTGGGGTCCAGCAGGCTCACCGCGATGTTCTCGTATTGCGGAATCGGCGGATCGGTTTGATATAGCCCCACCTTGTTCAGCGCCGGCAACACGAAGTCGCCCGTCGGCGGAACCTTCACTTTCAGTGGTCCCATCGGCCCATTGATGGTTACGCTGTCGGGCGCCGGATCGAGTTTCTGAAGATTAAAGCGCGGAATCCGCAGCGCGACCCCCGGCTCGTAGGATGGCCGAACGTCCATGTCCGTGCCCAATGCCATGAATTGCAGGGTCTGATACAAAAATACCGGGAAGGTCGGCTGCAAGGGCCAGCTGCTGTTGATGACGTCGAACGGAACGATGAGGTGAAACGCCCGGTTTTCCCGATGCAATACCACCAGCGGGCAATTCGTGCCGTCCACCAGCACCTGGGAATTCAGCGTGGGCAACAGCTTGATCGCGTGGGCGGCGTACAGCTTGCCGAGATTCAGATATCGCAGAATCGGATGGTCCCGGTCCCAATCCAGGACCCAATTGTCGTCCATGACGATACGCTGCCCGGCGACGTCGGTGGCGGGCTTGATCTCAAGCCCCGGCGGGACGCAACCGAAATAAATCGCCGCGCCGCTGGTCGGAACTTCCGCGGGTTTTAGATCGTCGTCACGGTCGAACACGATGACGTCGTATGGCTTGGGCAGCTTCTTCCCGCCGCCGTCGGCGTTGGACAATTCGTGGTACTCCCGCGGAAGCATTTTGTCGAACACCTGGAGCCGCTGGCTTCGCAGGCCCTGCTCGAGGAACCAATTGCCGTCGGTGACGAGCAGGACGGAAAGAATCTTCGGCGGCGGCACGACGACCGTGGCGAAGTCGTCGGCCGACAGATGATCGTTGTCGCGGTTCATCTGCTCGACGGTCACCACGGCCGAACGGGTCATTTCCAGCATGGGAAACTCGATGCCGTTGCGCTCGGCGAACCCGCCCGAGATGGCCTGGCGGCGCTGATCGTCGGTGTATCGTTCCGGCAGGAGATTGACGCTGCCGCTGCTGCGGACTTTGCCGTCCACGCTGAGCTGGACCTGGACGTCGTTGACCGGCTCCGGACCGAAATTCGCCAGCCGCGCGAAGACCTGCACCTCGGTCGGCTGCTGGTAGTCGCGCTTGGCGCTCATGGCGACGACGGCGATGTTGCCGGCGGTTTCCGTGCCGATCCGCTCGTAATGCAGGTTGCCCTGGACGCTCACCTTGTCGCCATCGAGCACCCGGCCATCGGAAAAGAGATAGACGTCGGGCGCGCCGCGAAAGGCCTGCGAATCCCCGGCCGAAAACGCGGCCTGGGCGTCGGCCAGTTGATAGGCGGCCGCCAGCTTCGATCGCCGGTCGGTCGGCTGAATGGAATCGATGACGTTTTTAAGCACGCGCGGGTCGGAAGTGAACGGCGTCAACGTCTCGGCCCAGTCGTCGAACGCGATCACCATGGCCGCGCCGTTTCGCCCCAGCGTGGAGACGAGTTCGTCGGCCTGCCGCTTGGCTTCGTCCAGGCGCGTCCTTCCATGGGGCATGTCATCCGCCGACATCGACGCCGACCGATCGATCAGGATGATGGTCCGCGGCCCCGCGCCCGGGGTGTAATTCACGATCGGCCTGGCCAGCGCGAGCAGCAGCGCCGCCAAAAGCAGAAGCTGTAGAAACAGCAGTAGATTCTTCCGCAGACGCTGGAACGGCGCGTTGACCTGGAGGTCCTGAACGGATTTGCGCCACAGAAGAGTCGAGGGGACGGGGATTTCGCGGCGGCGGAGCTTTAGGAAATAGAGCAGCAGAAGCGAAGGAATGACGATCGACGCGGCGATCGCGCCGGTCCAGGCGTTGAGAAAATGTGGGAAGGAAGACATGGAGGTAAATTCGAAACTCGAAATTCGAATGACGAATCAAATTCGAAATTCGAATGACCCAAGGTTCATGTTGAGGTTCGTCGGCAGATCGCTCCAAAAATGAGGTTCAGCTCCTTTGCTTCCTTCCATATGGGGCGCGCC
>JBEKKC010000092.1:0-17558 GCA_050010915.1 Tepidisphaeraceae bacterium
GCACACTCGGGTGGCCGGAGGATACGCCGGCGTTGCGGAAATGGTATCCGGGCAGCGTGTTAGTGACTTCGCGGGAAATCATCACGCTGTGGGTGGCGCGCATGGTGATGATGGGGCTGTACAACATGGGGAAAATTCCGTTCTACCATGTCTACATTCACACGACCATCCTCGACGGGCATGGCGAGCGGATGAGCAAATCCAAGGGGAACGGCGTCGATCCGGTGGACGTCATCGAAACGCATGGAGCCGATGCCCTGCGGTTCACCCTCACGCACATGGCGACCGAAACGCAGGACGTGCGATTGCCGGTCAAGAAGAACGCGCAGGGGAAAAATACTTCGGACAAATTCGACATCGGGCGGAATTTCTGCAACAAGATTTGGAACGTCGGGAATTTCTTCGTGATCGCCAACCTGGCCAACGTCGCGCCGGAGCCGGTGGAGGAGGGCCAATGGACGCTGGCCGATCGTTGGATCGTGTCGCGGTTCAACCGAACGGTCAAAGAGGCGGACGCGGCCCTGGCGGCGTATCGGTTCGATCAATATGCCAAGATATGTTACGACTTCTTCTGGAACGATTTTTGTGATTGGTACGTCGAAGTGTCCAAGCCGGCGTTAAAGGATCCAGCGCTGGGCGGCCAGACAGCCAATGTGCTGGCGGCCGTTTTAGATGGGGCGTTGCGGCTGTTGCATCCGATGGTTCCGTTCATCACCGAAACGATCTGGTGGCGGCTGAACGAAGTCCGGCCCCAGCGCGGACTGCCGGGAAAGATTGAGTGTCCCCACAGCAAACGGCTGATTCTCGCCGCCTGGCCGGCGGAGGGAAAACTCGACGATGAGGCGGAGTCCTCGTTCCCGGCGATCCAGGAAATCATCTCCGCCATCCGCAAGGTGCGCAACGATTACAAGGTGGACGTGAAAAAGAGCGTCAACGTGTCGATCCTCGCGCCCGGTAATTCTTGGCGCAACGTCGAATCGAATCGCGCGATCGTCGAACTTTTGGCGACTTGCCGGCTCAAAGAGGCTTCGCCCAACTTGCCGCCCGTGACGGGCCGGGAGGCGCAGCCTTCCCGCGCGGTGCGTGTGACGGCCGCGGGTTGTGATATATTCGTCGAGGGATTGCAGGATAAGAACACCGAAATGCAGCGGACCGGCAAACGAAAAGAGGAATTGGATCGCCAGATTCAAACGCTAAAAGGCCGGTTGGCCAACGAGGCGTATATTTCCAAGGCCCCGGCGCATCTGGTGCAACAAACCAAGGATCAGTTGGCGGAAGCCCAGCGGGAACTTGCCAAACTTGAGGGTCATTAATCATTATCCATTATCCATTATCCATTAGAAAGGAATTTCTCCGATGCCTGAGAAGAGCGTGTCCACCGAATCTTTTGCTACGGAAGTCAAGAGCGAATACACCGGCAAGAAGCTGCGCGTGGCGATCATCGGATGCGGGGGGATCAGCGAAACCCACATCCGCGTGCTCCAGAATTTTCCCGACGTGGAATTGGTCGGCGGCGTGGATATCAATCCGCGGCGCCTCAAGGTGATGGAGGAAAAATACGGCTTCAAGAACCTGTATGCCGACTGGAAGGAGATGCTCAAGGAAATCAAGCCGGATGCGGTGAGCATTTGCACGCCCAACGGCGTGCACGCGGCGCCGGCGATCGACGCGGCGAACGCGGGATGCCACGTGATCGTCGAAAAGCCGATGGCGATGAATCCGGACGAATGCCGCAAGATGGTGGACGCCAGCCACAAGAACAAGAGGAAGCTGGCGGTGGGATTCCAATATCGGTATCACCCGAACACGGATTTTCTGCTGCGCGCGCGGGACGACGGCCGATTCGGAAAGGTGATGTTCGTCAAATGCCAGGCGCTGCGGCGTCGCGGGATTCCCAACTGGGGCGTTTTCGGGCAGAAGCACCTCCAGGGCGGCGGCCCGATGATCGACATCGGCGTTCACGTGATTGAGATGGCGCATTACCTCGTCGGCTCGCCCAACCCGGTGGCGGCGGCCGGGAACACCTGGACGTACATGGGCGACAAGAAATCCGACGTGGTTTCCCAATGGCCCAACTGGGATTACAAGACGTACACGGTGGAGGACCTGGCGATCGGGCAGATTCGCTTCGACAACGGCGCGATCCTGCACATCGAGGCGATGTTCGCGGGGCACATCAAGGAGGACGTTTGGAATTTCACGGTGTTCGGGGACAAGGGCGGGTGCCAGTGGGATCCGCCGACGATCTTCACGGACCGGGCCGGCTCGATGGTCAACGAATCCCCGGCGTTCGTGGGGACCAAGACGGATTTCCCGTACCTGTTTTCGTTGAAGCTGCGGAACTTCGTGGACGGCTGCCTGAAGGGTTCGCCGCTGAAGGCCCCGGGGGAAGCGGGACTGGCGGTGCAGAAAATCCTGGATGGCGTGTATCGCGCCGCCAAGGCGGGGAAAGAAGTGGCGATCAAATAGAACCGCTGCGCGGAAACTCGAAATTCGAAATTCGAAACTCGAATCAAATTCGAAGGGTAGAAATTCGAATTTCGAGTTTCGAATTTGATTGGGGTCCCCGGCAAAATCCCGCCGGGGCCCCGTCATTCGAATTTCGAATTTCGGATTTCCCAGCGTGTTGATCCTCGCCAAAAGCTCCCGAACTTACTTCATCGCCATTCTGGCGTTCGCCATCTGCTCGATTGCGGCGGCGGCGCGATCGCGGGGGTTCATCGAATCCGACGGGGCCACGCATTACATCTTCGCGCGGCACGCGCTTGAGCAGCCGATTTTCTTCGTGGACATCTGGGGCCGACCGCTGTGCACGGCGCTGTTCGCAGTCCCGGCGAGGGTGGGCGGATTGATCGCGGTGCGAATGACCAGCCTGCTGGCGGCCATCGGCTGCGCGCTGGTCGCGGCGGAAATCGCGCGGGGACAGGGATATCCGCGGCCGGTGCTGGCGCTGATCTTCACCCTGGGCCAGCCCTTGCTCTTTCTGCACTCTTTTTCCGAATTGACGGAATTGCCGTTCGCGCTGGTTCTGGGATTGGCATTCATGGGCTATCAACGGCGGCGATGGTGGGCGATGGCGATTCTCGCCGGGATCGCGCCGCTGGGCCGGCCGGAGGGATTCGTCTTTCTGTTCCTGGCGGCCGCCGCGCTGGTGGCACATCGGAAATGGTTGCCGCTGCTGATTCTCCCGGCGGGAGTCATCGCATGGAGCATCGCGGGGCACCAACTCGTCGGCCCGGCCGACCGGCCGTGGTGGCGATGGCTGATCGATCATTGGCCGTACGAACAGGGGAGCGAATACCCTCGCGGGCCGATCGTTTATTTCCTGGCGACCCTTCCGGTCGTGGTTGGACCTTTCGCGTTTGCGGCCATGTGGATCGGCATGTGGCTGAGCCTGCGTTCGGCGTGGGCGGCGGCGGGATTGAAGGAACATCGCAGGCGGGTTGATTTTCTGATCGCGGCGTTGACGCTGGCGGTGCTGATCGGCCACAGCCTGCTGCACTGGCTGGGGAAGCTTTCCAGCAGCGGATCGCCGCGATATCTGCTGATCGTGGCCCCGTTGTGGGGATGCCTGAGCGCGCGCGGATGGGAATGGGTTTTTTCGCGATTGCACTGGCCGCGCCCGGTGTCCTGGGCCGCCCTGGCGGTCGTGGCGCCGGGGCTGGTGAACTGCTGTTATCCATTTTTGCCGGTGAAACAAGCCGCCAACTGGAACCAGGCCCAGAAGATTGTCCAATGGTATGAGCATAGCCGGCTGAGGAGCCGGTATCCCCGGGTCATGTCGAACCATCCGGGGATATTCTTTTACCTGAACGCCAGCCCATGGGACCGCGGCCGGGTCGAGCCGTGGTCGCCCGAGGGGATCGAGCATCCCCCGGCCGGAGTTCTCTTGCTTTGGGACCGGGATTTCTGCACGCGGAATTCCGATCCGAAATTGGTCGCACCGCTGGGGCGGGTGGAGCAAGCGGGCTGGATCGACGACCCAGGCTCCACGAGGCTATCGGATGCGAACAATCCCGATGTGCCGCCTAATCAACTGCGATTTGATAAGTCGGATGTGTGGGAGGTATTGCGAAGTCCTTCGGATGCTACTTCTGAGCCGCCGACGCCATGGAGGCCCTGAAAGGCGGCTCGATTTGGGCGGCGACGGCGGTGCGGTGGAGGAGGCGGGTGGTTGCCGGCCACACGGTGCCGAGCCATAGGACCGCCACCATCGAAACCCCCACGGCCGCCAGCACCGGCAGGGGATGATGGATCGGCGTTTGCTGGCGGGGTTGCTGGAGGAATTTGGGTCCCGGCGTCTCGGAACCGAGGAACAGGGCCCCGACGATGCGAAGGTAATACCCCGCGCTGATGGCGGCGTTGACGACCAGGATCACCACCAGCCAGGTCAGGTTCGCCTTCCATGCCGGCAGGATCAGGACCAATTTTCCGAAGAACCCAATCGTCAGCGGCAGGCCGATCAGGCTGAAGCAGCTTACGGCCATCGCCAGGCCAAGCAGGGTATGCTCGCGTCCCAGGCCGGCGAGATCGTCGAAGGTTTCGGCGCTGGTGGCCGGCTGATTGGACCGGCCGGGGAGGAGGATCAGCACGCCGAAGGCGGCGACGTTCATCAATCCGTAGGCCGTGAGATAAAACAGCACGCCCTGCAAGGCGGACATCTGGATATCGTAATCGCCGGTGCTGAGCAGCGCGGTGACGCCGACGAGCATGTACCCGCTGTGGGCGATGGAGCTGTAGGCCAGGACGCGTTTGACGTTGATCTGGACGAGTCCGAGCACGTTCCCGACCGTCATGGTCAGCGCCGCCAGCACCCACAAAAGCGTGACGATCTGCGGGGCGACGTGCCAGGTTCCGCCGCTCACCGCGAAGAGGACTTTGAGCAATGCCGTGAAGCCGCTGATTTTGGGAACGAAACTGAGGAAGGCGGTGACGGGCGTGGCGGCGCCCTGGTAGACGTCGCCGGCGTAAAAGTGAAGCGGAACGACGGCCATCTTGAACGCGAAGCCGGCGATGAGCATGACCACCGCGAGGATTTGCCATGGGGAAAGCCCGACGATCGGCGTCGCGCGCTCGGCGATCAGGTCGAGGCGGGTGGTGCCGGTGGTGCCGTAGAGATAGCTGAAGCCGAAGAGCATCAGCGCCGCGGCCATGGCGCCCAGGAAGAAGTATTTGACGCCGGCTTCCTGCGCCACCGCCAGCGGCCGGGAGATGACGATCATGATGTACGTTGGAATGCTGGCCAATTCGATGCCGAGGAAAAGCAGGATGATGTCGTTGGCGCCGGCGACGATGAAGATGCCGGCAATGGACAGAAGCATCAGGCCGAAGAACTCGGCGGCCTCCTGTCCGAAATGGTGAGCCGGCCCGCCGTCGGCTTCACGATCGCTGGGCCAGGCGAGCAACACCAGCAGCACGCCAATCGCGGAGGAAAGGAGCTTGACGTACCTGGCGAATTCGTAAACCCGGACGGTATTCCAGCGCAGATCGAATCGCGGCGCGTGGCCGGCCACCATGGAAAGCTGGGAGATCCCCGCGATGACGAGGGCGATGATCGCCAACACCGGCGCCGCCCGGCGCGTGGCGGATTTCATCGAAACGCCCATGAGCAGAAGCACGCAGGCGACCGTGCAAAGCACCAACTCCGGAAACATGGCTCCAAGCAATTCGCTCATGGCTTCATCACCAGAGTTTCTTCCGGTTTCACAAGGGCCACGTGGGGAACAACGTGAATCACGTGCGCACTGGCCGTATCGATCGGCTGGCGCATCCTATCGAAGGGATCGTTCATCGATCGCAAGACGCCCGAGGGATAAACGCCCAAATAAACCACGATCAGGGCCAGGGGAACCAAGATCGCGATCTCGCGCCCGTTGATGTCGCCGGGCAAGTGCGAATCGCCATGCTCGCCATGAACCTCGGGGGTTTTCAGAGGTCCGAAGATGACGCGGGCGACCATGTGCAGCATGTAAACCGCGCCCAGGATAATTCCCAGTGCGGCAAACGCCCCGAACCCGATGCCCAGGTGGGGCGAGGTGAACGCGCCGAGGATGGTGAGGAATTCGCTGACGAATCCGTTGAGGCCGGGTAGGCCGATGCTGGCGAGGGTGAAAAAGACGAAGAAGAAGGCCATGATGGGCATTCGCCGCGCCAGGCCGGAAAGCTGGTTGATGTCGCGGGTGTGATACCGGTCGTAGATCATGCCGACGACGAGGAACATCGCCCCGGTGCTCAGGCCGTGATTGATCATGTAGAGGACGGAGCCTTCCAGGCCCCAGGTGTTCAGGGCGATCATGCCCAGGACGCAGAATCCCAGGTGCGAGACGGAGCTGTAGGCGACGAGCTTTTTAATGTCCTGCTGCACCCATGCGACCAGTGCGCCGTAGATGACGCCGATGACGCAGACACAGCCCAGAAAGTGGATCAATCGAGGGAATGCGACGGAATTGGCGGTGAGCAATCCGATGGGCACGGCCAGGCGGATCAGGCCATAGGTTCCCAGCTTGAGCAAGACGCCGGCGAGGATGACGCTGCCGGCGGTGGGGGCTTCGGTGTGCGCCAGGGGGAGCCAGGTGTGCAGGGGAAACAGCGGCACCTTGACGGCGAATCCGGCGAGAAATGCCAGCAAGACCCAGTACCGCTGCTGGTCGGTAAGTGAAGTTCGGGCGTATTGGATAACGGAAGCGATGTCGAAGGTCCCCGCGTGGTATCCGAGATAGACGGCGGCGGCGAGGGTGAAGACGGAGCCGGCGAAAGTGAACAGGAAGAACTTTCCGGCGGCCTCGCGGCGCTGTGGGCCGCCCCAGATTCCGATGATGAAGAACATCGGAACCAGCGTCAGTTCGAAGAAGATGTAGAACACCAAAAGATCGCGCGCGACGAACACCCCCAGCATGGCGGCCAACAGCAGGAGCATCCACGAGTAATATTCGCGCGGGCGGTCCTGGATGCTTTCAAAGCTGGCGGCGATCGACAGGGGCATCAGCAGCGCCGTCAGCAGCACCAGCCAGAGCGAGATGGAATCAATCCCCAATGAAAAGGATGCGTGGAACGGCAAGGCCAGGTTGGCATGATCGAAGCAAAATTGAAATCCCGAATAGTCGAAATGGAATTGGCAGGCGATGAGGATGGAAACCAGCAGCGTGGCCAGGCTGATGAGCAGCGCCCACGACCGGGCCGCGGCAACGGGCAAGAGCGCGCCGATGATCGCGCCGGCGGCTGGAATCAGGAGGAGAATGATCAGCAATGGGCTCATTTAGTGCATGAAAACAAAGAGGAGAATCGCCGCCAGGCCCAGAAGCATCGCCGCGCCGTAGCCCTGGAGGTAGCCGCGCTGCGTCGTAAACTTCAGCAGATACCCGACCAACTGGCATATCCATCCGACCATGTTGACCAGCATGTCCACGATCCAACGATCGAAGTTGTAGCAAAACTCGCCCAGGAGCCGCAGCGGCGTAACGATGAAGCCCTGATAAATCTCGTCGACCCAGAATTTGGCTTCCAATAAGTGCGTCAGAGGCGCGAAGCGCTCGGCGAGTTCGTCGCCGCGGGCGCGATCCTTCAAGTGCAGCAGGAACGCCAGGCCGATGCCCGCCAGGGAAATCAACCCGCTCAGGATCATCAGGGTGCTAAAGCGTTCGGATTCGGCGGATTGACCCATCGACGCTGCGAGACGTTCGGGCGGCGCGGGCAGGGCATTGGCCATGTCGTAGGCGGCGCTGAAGGACGGACTTTGACCGAGGAATGCGCCGAGCCGCGGGTTGGGGAAATTGATGTAGCCGGCAAAAAGCGCGCCGATTGCCAACAGCACGAGCGGGACAATCATGAGCGGCGGCTCGGGATTGTGGTGTTCGTCATCATGACCATGCGAGTCGTGGGCATCGGTCGGCGGAGGCGGCACGGTGACCAGCGGGCCTTCGAAAACCCGGAAATAAAGGCGGAACGTGTAGTATGCGGTCAAGAATGCGGTGAACAGCAACAGGGCGCCCAGAGACCAATTGCGGGAGAAGGCGGCGGCGACGATTTCGTCCTTGGAGAAAAACCCGCTGAAAAAGGGGCATCCCGCCAGCGCAAGGCAGCCGATGAGAATCAGCCAGCGAGTCTTCGGCAGGACGGCTTTGAGACCGGACATTTTCCGCATGTCCAGTTCGCCATACATGGCGTGCATGACAACGCCGCAGCTGAGGAATAGAAGCGCCTTGAAAAATGCGTGGGTGACCAGGTGGAACATGCCCGCGACGGGGGCGAAGCATCCGACGGCGACGAACATGTATCCAAGTTGGCTGATGGTGCTGTAGGCGAAGACCCTTTTCAGGTCGAATTGGCGCAGGGCGATCATGGCGGCGAGGAGCGCGGTGAAGGCCCCGATGCAGGCCACCGTCGTCATCGCCGCCCCGTTGGAGACAAACAACGTTCCGCAGCGCGCGATCATATAGACGCCGGCGGTGACCATGGTGGCGGCGTGGATCAATGCCGAGACGGGGGTGGGGCCTTCCATCGCATCGGGCAACCAGACGTACAGCGGAAACTGCGCCGATTTGCCGAAGGCGCCGAGCATGAGCAGGAATGGAATCCATTTCATCGCCGCCGGCGTCCAGGCCGCGTTCACGCCGGAGATTTGCCCAAGCTGATCGATGGGCAGCGTCGCCAGTTCCAGCACCCCGGTATGCGTACCGACGCCGGCGCCAAAGTAGCTAACCGTTCCGAACGCCAGGAAAATCAGCATGATCCCAAGTCCGAAGCCGAAATCCCCGATGCGGTTGACCAGGAAGGCCTTCTTGGCCGCGGCGACTGCCGAGGGCCGCTCGTAGTAGTAGCCGATCAGCAGATACGAACAAAGCCCCACGCCCTCCCAGCCCAGGTAGAGCATGATGAAATTGTTGCCCATCACCAGGCAGGTCATGGAGAAGATGAACAGACCAAGATAGGCGAAGAAGCGGAAGTATCCGGCTTCGCCCTTCATGTATCCGGCGGAATAAACGGTGATCAGAAACCCGACGCCCGTCACCACGCAGAGCATGACCGCCGCCAGGGAATCGAGAAAACATCCGGCGGTCGCCTTGAACGATCCGGCTTCTATCCAGGTATACCAATCCACGACAACGGAAAGCGGCTTGCCGTCATGCCAAAGCCCCACCATCCCGATCAGAAGCGACAGCGACATCACGGCGCTGACCGCGACGCTCAGCCAGATCGGCCAATGAGACTGCCCGCGCAGGGATTTGGCGCCGAATAGCCCGGCGATGGCCGCGCCGATGAGCGGCAGCAGCGGGATCAGATACGAATATTTGACGGCAAAAAGTGCTTCCATCGCCTTACCACTTCAAATCCCGCCAGGCATCGGCGTCCAGCGTGCTCTTCTGCCTGAAAAGCAAAACCACCAGGCCCAGCGCCAACGACGCCTCCGAGGCCGCGATCACCAGAACGAAAATCACAAACGCCTGCCCCGCCAGGTTGCCGTTGTACCGGCTGAAGGCGATCAGGTTGATCAGGACGCCCTGAAACATCAGTTCGGTGCACAGAAACATCACGATCAGGTTGCGCCGGGTGACGAAACCCACCAGGCCGATCACGAACATGATCGCCCCAACCGCCAGATAATGTTGCAATGCCAGGAATTGCATCATCAATGCTCCGGAAACGATTTTTGGCGGGGATTGGTCGTGCCGTACACGGGTATGCTGTGCGGATCGTCGTTGACCGGCGTGGCCGTGGCCGAAATGGTCTCGGCGGTCGGCTCAAAGCGGTCGTCAATCCCGGAAACCCTGCGGCGGGCGACCACGATGGCGCCCACCATGCTGACCGTCAAAATCAGACCGGCCAATTCCAGGTTCACCATCTGGTTTTGAAAGAGATACTGTCCAATCGATTGCGTCGAGCCGTGAACCTGCTCCTCGGGCATCACCGTCGGGGCGGCCGGTTCGGGACTCGGCGGCGGAATCCGGTCCGCCTTGTCGAAAATCACGAACAACAGCACGCCCATCATCGCAAATCCGACGCAGGCGGCGTGGAAGGGCTCGCGGCTGACGGTGTCACACTCGGCCAACCCCGCCAGGGGCGAGCGGTCGTTCGGATTCTGCGCCGACGCCGCCAGCATGATGACGAAAACGTAGGTGATCAGGATCGCCCCGGCGTAAATCAGCACCAGGGCCGCGGCCATGAACTCGGCATACAAAAGAATGAACAGCCCCGCGCTGGCAAGAACCGTCAGGATGAAATAGAGGGCGGAGTAAACCGGCCGGGGATGCGTCACCACGCGCACCGCCCCAAACAGGGCGATCACGGAGAAAATCCAAAAGTACGGCCCGATATCCGATTTGGCGGGCCCGGCGGTGAATCGGAAAACAATCAGCGCCAGGGCCAGCCCCGCAACCGCCAGCAGCACCCCGCCAAGCTTGGGAGATTGCCTGGGGCCCGGCAAGAGCAGAACCGTCGCCACGCCCCCGGCCGCGCAAAGCAGAAGGATGACCATCGGCTCGATGAGGTAGTTCGTGGAACCGGTGTCAGCGGCCGCCTGCAAAGTGGAAAGAGCGCCGAGCATTGGAAACAAGGCCGCAGAGTCTAAGAACGGCCCAATTCGTTTGCAAGGGAGGCCATGATGGATTTGTCGGCGGCCCGGCGGCGGGTCAGATCGGAACTTTTGACTTGTTGGCGTATTGCAATTACGGTCATGTCGACTGGGGAGCGCAGAATGCGTCGGACTCTTTCAGAAATCCGCATTGAATCGCCTCTATTCGCCGCGGACAGCGGCCTTGCGGCAACGCAGATGGGCGCATTTCGACCTCGCTCGGCGAGACCCGCCCCCCCGTCGAAACCTATAACGGCTTGGGCGGCGAAGTAGTTAACTTCTTTCGTGTCCTTCGGGAGGAACCCTGCGAGCCAATGCAATGGACTGACCGACATCACCTTTATGAGGCGTTCTGCACCGCACGCTAAGTTCGCCTACCGCTATGAAAAGGCGAGTACCAACTGGGCTTCAATGAGGCTGCTATCATCGCCATGGACTTCGACCTTTGACGAAACTGTGCGCCAAGTAACGCTCAGCTTGCTGGTCTCGTCACCCTACGTCGGGATGGGGCCTGCGACCCGCCTCACAGAAACGATCTGTTCACTCAATCGAGACAAGGCGATTGGCGTGCAATTACTTGTCGACCTATCCCGCGACAATCTGGTCTCCGGCGCCACTGACCCAGAAGCGTTGGTGCATATCGCGGAAAAAATACCGCGGACAACGATTTGTTTTCTTCCAAGTGTCCATGCGAAGGTCTATGTAGCCGACGATGCGGTTGCGGTGGTTACGTCGGGAAATTTGACGGCCTCCGGCCTCGAACGGAACTATGAATACGGCGTGGTGATCGATAACCGGAAAGTCGTCAGACAGGTGCGACGCGACATAATGGATTACGCCGCCCTCGGCGTTAACGTTAGCCTGCCGGAGATGCGGGAGTTGGCCGCGATAAGCGCAAGGTTAAGAGACGTTTATCGGCTATCTCTACGGAGCGTTCGCCGCAAAATCGCGGCTGAATTTGCTCGCGAGTCCAAAACAACGGACGAATTGTTGGTGCAACTGCGCGTAGCCGGAAGAACGCCATCGGCGGTTTTTACGCAAACATTGCTTTATTTACTTCGTCGAGGACCCATGGCCACGAAAGACCTACATCCGTTGATACAACAGATTCATCCGGATCTTTGTGACGATTCAGTTGATCGCGTCATTGCCGGCCATCATTTCGGAAAAAAATGGAAACATGGCGTGCGAAGTGCCCAACAGCGTCTTAAGGAGGAGGGACGCGTCGTTTACGCCAACGGCCTTTGGGGGCTAACTGATCCGTCGGAGAACGGTTTATAGTGATGAGTATTGCGGAGAACTCGTGGCATTTCGATCAAACACGCGCAAGAACTTACGAGGCCCGACATGAAGTCGTCCAACCCTGAGATCGAAGCGTTCCTAGTCGTTGCCACCGCCCACGTCGTGCAGTCAGATATTACGCTACTTGATGCCGACGCCGCGCGTACCGCAGTCGATCCCCTCAACCCCGTTAACGAAGGCGGCTGCATCATTACCTGGAAGCACCTGACCGGATATATCCTGCACGTGGATGAGCCTGACACGGACGAAGGGGACTATACAGAATTGTTTGAGTGTGCGATCGATCATGGCTATAGCGGGCACCTGGTCCGTCTTATGCAACTGGCCCAAATGCACAAATGCGTAAAGTTAATCCTTGATTCGTACGGACCGACCTACGATGACCTTCCGCGTTTTGATCGGTAGAAAGCCAAATAGCTAATGAGCGGAAGGCCGAAAACGTTTTGGGAGGATCGGCCGAACCTTATGCCAATAACCCCATGCGAATTCCGGCCATCGTGCCGGAGGCGAGGTCGGCGCAAAAGGACAAGCCCGGATTCGACGCGCTTTGCCGCGTCTTGGATTACACCCAGGAAAATCCGGCGCTGGCCATTGATCTGCTGCGGGTTGTTCTGAAGGCCGTGCTTGCCCGGCTGGCAACGGTTCGCGTGGTGTATCCGGTGCCGAATCGTGTCAGCCAAGGCACCGCGATTGGTTGCGTGAATAGCTACTTGAAGGAACGTACTGGGGGAAGCCGGCTGCAAGCGGTGGCCGTCGCCCTGTTCCGGGCCATCGGCGAGCTATACGGCCAGTTTCCCACGGTGCGCAGCAACAATATCAACGCTGCGGATGCCAGCACCGGCAGCGCCGCCGATCTGGAATGCGTGGCCGCCAATGGCAGAATCGTCAAGGCTGTCGAGGTGAAGGACCGGCAGCTTGCCTTACTTCACGTCCAGGTGAAATTATCCATGTTGCGGGAGAAGGGGATAACTGAGGCAATATTCATCGTCCAGGGCGGGACCGTGCCGAGTGATCTGGCGGAGATTATGGCTCTGATCGATAAGGAATTCGGCAGCGGCCAGAACATTTACGTTGCCGACTTCATGCGGTTTCTTGAAAACCATCTGATCGTGTTTGGCGAGGACGGCAGGCGTAAATTCCTGCAATTTGTCGGGAACGAATTAGACGCCCAAAATGCCGACATTGGCCACCGCCGGCTCTGGCGGGATTTACTGGCCGCTATCTAATTCAGCGGCGTAACATCTGCCGGTCATGCCGAGATCCGCCTTGCGCATCCTGATCGCCGCCCTGGGCAGCCACGGCGACGTTCACCCGTTCCTCGCCCTGGGCCAAACCCTCCGCGGGCGCGGGCACGACGTGCGAATTATCGCTCCGGCCATGTACCAACCGCTGGCAAACTCGATCGGGCTGCAATTTGTCCCGATTGGAACCGTGGAGTTGTTTGAACGTCACCTCTCAAGACCCGAGATATGGCGCCCGGTGCGGGGGTTCCAACTCCTGGCCCAGAGCGTCGCCGAGTTGATCGAGCCGTATTACCAGGCCATCGTGCGGAATCACCAAAGCGGAGCCACGGTTTTGGTTATGTCCTCGCTGGTGTTGGGGGGGCGCGTGGCTCAGGACGCCTTGGGAATTCCGGCGGTGAGCGTTCATCTTTCGCCGGCCATCCTCCGCAGCTTGCAAAGCCCGGCAAGAACTCCCCCGTTGCCGGCGTCGGCCCGCCTGCCGAGATGGTGGAACCGCCTGGTCTATTGGGCGGTGGATGCGCTGGTGATGGATCGCGCCCTGGCGGGGCCGCTGAATGAATTTCGCCGCTCGCTGGGGTTGGGGCCGGTGAGGCGAATCTTCAACGGCTGGATTCATTCCCCCGATCGCGTGATCGGATTGTTTCCCGAATGGTTCGCGCCCGCGCCCCGGGACTGGCCGGGGCAAACGGTCCTTACCGGCTTCCCGCTTTACGATGAGTCGGACATCACCGGCGTCGATCCGGCCATCGAGGATTTCCTGATTGGCGGACCGGCCCCCGTCGCCTTCACGCCGGGAAGTGCGATGCGGCACGGCGCGCGATTCTTCGCCGAGGCTGTCCGGACGTGCGGGATGCTCGGCTGCCGCGGAGTGCTTTTATCGCGGCACGCCCAGCACGTGCCGGTAAATCTTCCGGCGGAAATTCGCCACGTCGATTACGTGCCGTTCAGCCGGCTGCTGCCGCATTGTGCTGCTCTGGTGCACCACGGGGGCATCGGCACCGCGGCGCAGGCCCTGGCCGCCGGCATCCCGCAATTGGTGGTTCCCATGGCTTACGATCAGCCGGACAACGCAGCGAGATTGAAACGCCTGGGCGTCGCCGAGGTTTTGCCCGCTCGGCGCTTTCGGGCCGCTCGGGCCGCCGCCGCGTTGAAACTCGCGATGGACGAGTCCCATCGCGCCGCGTGCATTTCGATCAAACAGCGGCTGGCGGCGGAGGATCCCCTGGCGAAAGCCGCGGAAATCATCGAAGAAACTTTCGCGCAGAAATACCCCCGCCGAGCGGGGGGCTAACGGACGGGATATTGCCGGCAACACGCCAGATCAACCCGCGATCCGCGGAAGAAAATCCCTTCCTCTTCCAGCAATCGCCGCTTGGCGGCCAAGCCTTTGGCATATCCGGTCAGCCGGCCGTCGCTGCCGACGACGCGATGGCATGGAACCCCGGGGGCATACGGGTTGCGGTGCAACGCCTGGCCAACCGCTCGATATCCCGTGCTTTTCAGGCTCCGGGCCAGGTCGGCATAGGTGACCACGCGGCCACGGGGGATTCGCGCGGTAACCGCCCAGACCTTCTGCGCGAACGACATCCCGGGCACAATCCGTCCCCGGCGAATCTGCGTTTCCAACTCGGCCATTGAATGCGTCATTTTGCCTCCGGTATGATTTGGCGGTAAGCTATCGCAATCGGCAGCTATTGGCTGTAACAAATACGTCAAGCTTTCCGACCCATGCCAATGAGTACGATTCCGCTTCGATCCGACGACGTCAAGGCCAACGCGCCTGGCTCGGAACCCGTGCCGCCCGTTGCGTCGCGGCCTATCGCGTCGCGGATTCCCGTCGGCCGGCTCTCGCGATTATATGACGGGATCGAGGCTTTCGTCAGCCGGCTTTCCGTTCGCGACAACTTCTGGCATCGGGTCTGCTCGCTCATCTGGCTGCCCTACGCATTTTTCAGCGGGATCAAGCTCACCGCCATCACCGCCGACACCTACGCGGCCATCCTTCCCTTCCGCCGATTCAACCGCAACTGGTATCGCGCCATGGCCGGCGGCGCGTTGCTGGCCAACAGCGAAATTGCCGGCGGGATGTACGTCTTCGGCATCTGCGGGGGCGATTTCACCGTCGTCTGCAAACACATCGAATAC
Source organism: Tepidisphaeraceae bacterium (assembly GCA_050010915.1). Classification (GTDB taxonomy): domain Bacteria; phylum Planctomycetota; class Phycisphaerae; order Tepidisphaerales; family Tepidisphaeraceae; genus PALSA-1353. The sequence goes on from JBEKKC010000092.1 coordinate 15,259, forward strand.
ACCTTCCTCCGCCCGTGCTTCGGCCCGGCGGTGTACCGAATGACCGCGCGCGAAAACGTCCGGCAACTGCGCGGCGCCGGCGAGGAATTCAACGTCACCCTCGATATCGAAGTTCTCCAACAGGTCTCGACCCTCGGCGAACGCGACAAGCGAGTGGGAAAATGCCAGGTCACTTTCCACGTCACTCCCAAGATTCAGCAGAAGATCAAGAACGCCCGCAAAAAGGCCTTCGCCGACCAGATTTGATCCGCGTGAGCGAAACCTATTCTACTCCTGGCCTGCCAAACTTCGGCCGCGTGGCCGGGTGGGCCGTCTATCTGGCCATGTCCTGGACGTGGTGCATCGGCATGTTTCTGCCGGTGCTTCTCATGCGGGAGCTTGGCATCGGCGGGGTCATCACCTTCGCCATACCCAACGTCGTCGGGGCGGCGGCGATGGGATGGGCGATCCGCGACGGGGACCAAAGCCGCCGGATCATCGGCGAGCATCGCACCGCCTTCGTCTGGTTTTCCCTGATAACGATCGTTTACCACGCGTTTTTCGCGGCGTGGATCATCCGCCGAATCGCCGGCCCCAACGCCGGCGCCGCGGTCGCGGCGGCGTTCCTGATCTTCTGGCTCATCCTCCAATGGAAAAATGGCGGCCAATTCCTGGCCGCGTTAATTGCCCTGGCGGTCTCCCTGGCGGCAATCGGGTGGGGAATCTGGCGCGGCGATCTGCCCTACGTCGCCCAGCCGGTCGCGGCGGATCGCCTCGATCCGATCAATAATCTCTGGCTCGGCCCGGCGTGGACATTCGGATTCCTCTGCTGCCCACACCTGGACCTCACCTTTCACGCGGCCAGGCAGGCCCTTTCCCGCACGCAGGCCCGAGCGGCTTTCACGTTCGGATTCGGCATCATCTTTCCCGTGATGCTGGCGATAACCGTCGCGTATAGCGGGTGGCTGGCCACCGGCTTCGACCGGGCGCGGTATCCGCAACTGGCCCTCATTCTTTCGGCCCACCTGATCGTGCAAAGCTGCCTCACGGTCGCCCTGCACGTCCGGCAAATCCCCCGCGTCCAGCAACGAGCCTCAATCTGGCAATTCCTGGCATTTATGACGATCCTGATCCTGGCCGTCCTGCTGGGAGTCTGGGACCGCTCCCAGTTCCGCTACACCGGGATCGCCCTGGGCGAAATCATCTACCGCGCGTTTCTGGGATTCTACGGCTTGGTATTCCCCGCATACGTCTGGCTACGAATGTGCCCGCCCCGCCGTTCGCTGCTGCGCGTCGGCACCGTCATCCTGATCGCCGCCCCGCTGTATTGGCTCGGATTCGCGGATGAACGAATGGGGTTCATGGTGCCGGGCGTGCTGATCGTCGTGCTGGCAAAATTCCTGCCGGATACGGTAAAGAAGGCGGCGTAGAAGTCCCCAAAACGCCGCCGAGGCGGTCGCTGTGGATGCCACTGGTCGGCGCTTTACACATTTTACAGTTTTCAAATTAAATTAGTATTGCCTAACTAGTCGTCGGGCACAACCCATTTGGATAAATGGGGTTATCGACGAGCGTCGATCGAATTTGAATCATGCTGTGTGAAAAGTGTCAAATGGATTTGTCTTGAAATTGCTTCGTTGGGCTATTCCCAAAAGTAGTGGATGGGCGCGCTGGCCGGTTTTGAATGGTCTTGGGGAAACAGGCGAAGATGGCGTCCGACCGTCTTGCGGTGAACGCCGAGATGCCGGGCAATGTGCCGGCTGGACCAGCCGCCTTGCGCAAGTGCCAGAATCGCTTGTACTTCGGCCATCTTGAGTTGATTTGCCATCGCACTATCCGCTTCCGGCGAGAGCCGAAAGCCAACGGTAATGGACAAATCTCCCGTTCCTCAAAATGGCCGGTTTTGGCGCGCCCATCACTGGCGGGTTTTGCGCGCCCGCTGACACTATCGCCTGCGCCATGGCGGCGCCGAGACGAAAACCAATTCAAATCGAGGACGCCGGAGTACCGGCGGCGATGAAGGGCTTTCCCCTCCGGAAGACACCGTGGCAGAAAGCACGGTATCTTCTGTTGCTGGCGTTCCCGCCGATCAGGCGTCTTGATGAGTGGCCAATAACTCAATGGAAAGTTGCACGGAACCAAACGGATGGATTGATTAAAGGGGACGTAGCTCTTTTTCATGGTTTTGGTCCATCGCCTTTGGTAACTGTTTACCGTCCCGCCTCTATTTTTGAGCCGACATCTTTGGTAAGCTCCGCGCGGCATGGATGGCCGGACGCTCGAAAGGCGCTACGATGAGGTTTTGCGGGAAGCGCAGTACC
>JBEKKC010000093.1:0-17373 GCA_050010915.1 Tepidisphaeraceae bacterium
GACGCCGACCAGATCGTGCTGATCGCCAACTCCGCCATGCTCTCCGTCAAGCTTGTTAGCAAGGCGGAACTGACGGTGATCCCGGGCGCGCCCCACGGAATGTGTACCACCCTGAAGGACAAGGTGAACGAAGATCTCCTCGCCTTTATCAAGGCGTAAAGAATTTTGCGGGAAGAGAAAGTAGGTTCATCATGAGCACCGGTTTAGCCGCGTTCACGCTCTTTCACGTCGCGATCAGCCTTGCCGGCATCGGGTCGGGAACTTTCAGGAATTGAACGGTCATGCTGAAGATCGAAAAAGCCTCCGATGATCAAAACACGATTCTTCGGCTCATTGGCCGAATCCGGCCGGAGCATCTCGACGAATTAACCACGCAGATCAAATGCGGCCGGTCGCCGATCGTTTTGGATCTGGACGAAGTGTCGCTCGCGGACGTTGACGTGATCCGTTTTTTGAAAATCGCCGAAGCCAGTGGCATTGAACTCCGCCACTGTCCGCCTTTCATACGCGAATGGATTTCCCGGGAGCGGGATGAGGAGCAATCATGACGACTGATCGAATCCATCAAGCCGCCAGCCTGGATGCAGCGGCCGCGGAATCTCCCGCGAGGGCGGTTCAGGCAACCATTGAGGCGACAACAACGTCGGTCGCTGACGCGGCCGGGCCGCCGCGTGCGATACCGGCAAGTGCGGTCAAAGGACACGGGGGCGCCGGGCGGCGATGGCTGTTGCGGGTCGGCGGCGGTGCGGTCGCTGTCTTCGTGCTGATTGCCGGCATCCGCTGGGTTCTCTTCGCGCTCAACACGGTTTCAACGGATGATGCGTACGTGAACGGACACGTCACGTTCGTTGCTCCGCGCGTGCCGGGCCAGGTCATGCGCGTTCTGGTGGATGACAACAATCGAGTGCACAAGGGCGACTTGCTGGTGCAATTGGACAAGGAGCCGTACCAGGTGCAGGTGGACATCGCCCAGGCCGCGGTTGCCGCCGCGCAGGCCGACCTGGTGGCCGCGATGGCGCAGACTCGCGGGGTCGAGGGGCTGATGCGCAGCTTGAGGTTCAGCCTCGAACGGGCCATTGAGGATGTGGACAACCAGATTGCGGACTTGCGGTCGAAGGTCGCCGCCCTGCAATCGCGCAAAGCGGAATTAGCCAAAGCGGAGGCCGATTACAATCGAGCGGTGCCGCTGCTGAAATCCGGCGCAGTTGCCCAACAGGATTTTGATACCCGAGTGGAAGCCCGTCTGGTGGCGCAGGCGCAGGTTGAGGAGGCGTTGCAGGGCGTCTACCAGGTTCGCGTCGCGCTTGGCCTTCCTCCCAAGCCCGAAGATGGCAACGACCTCACGCAGGTGCCTCCCGACCTGGATCAAACGTTCTCGTCGGTGCGCCAGGCGCAGGCCGCTTTGATCGAGGCGGCCTCGCAGGTCGGGGTGACCGATTCGTTCAACAAGACGCCCAGGCAGATGATCGCCGATTTCTACAAGCGCGATCCGCAGGGGAATATTGATCGCATCTACGCCAAACTTCTCATCAACGCGCCGGCCGTCAAACAGGCCGAGGCCAAACTGGTCCAGGCCCGGAGAAATCTCGATCAGGCCGAGTTGAATTTGCGTTATTGCGACGTGGTGGCGGAGATCGACGGCGTGGTCACGCGGCGGGACGTCAATCCGGGAAACAATGTGATTGCCGGGCAAAGCCTGATGGCGGTGCGGTCGCTCACGGATATCTGGGTGGATGCCAATTTCAAGGAAACGCAGCTTGCGAGTTTGCGAATCGGTCAATCCGCGGATTTGGATTTGGACACGTACGGAAGCCGCCAGCGTTTTAAGGGACGCATCTCCGGTTTCACGATGGGGACCGGTTCGACCCTGGCGCTGCTTCCGGCCGAGAACGCAACGGGGAACTTCGTGAAGGTCGTGCAGCGGCTGCCCGTGCGCATCGATCTGCTGGATTACGACCCGGACAAGATGCCTCTATTCATTGGTTTGTCCGTAACGCCTTATGTGCACGTGAACGAGGAGCCGACCGGACCCGATGCGGGCAAGGTGCTGCAACCGTACATGCCGACGACGGCCCCAACCACCGAACCGGAGACGCCGTGACGGCTGACGCGATCGGATTTCCCCTGTTACGGCAGAGGACGATCGATCCCCGCCTGGTGGCCATCGCGGTTGTCATACCCACCTTCATGGAAGTTCTGGATACGACGATTGCCAACGTGGCGTTGCGTTACATCGCCGGCGGCCTTTCGGCGCCGGTCACGGACAGCGAGTGGGTCATTACCAGTTATCTCGCCGCCAACGCGATCATACTTCCGATTTCCGGGTATCTGGCGGCCCGCATCGGCCGGCGGAATTATTTCCTCTTGTCCATCGCTCTGTTCACTCTCGCGTCGGCCTTGTGCGGAATGGCCACCAGTTTGAACGCACTGATCGCATTCCGCGTGCTCCAGGGATTGGCCGGAGGCGGATTGCAGCCGTCGAGTCAGGGAATTCTGCTCGACGCATTTCCACCCGAGAGGCAAGGCGGCGCGATGACCGTATTCGGAGTCGCGGCACTGCTCGCGCCGGTCGTCGGCCCGACGCTTGGAGGGTTCATCACCGACAACTACGGCTGGCAATGGATCTTCTATCTCAACGTGCCCGTCGGATTGCTCGCCCTGCTGTTGTGCAAGGCCCTGGTGTCGGATCCGGATTATCTCAAGGCCCAGCACGCCAAAATACGGGGCCAACGCGAACGCTTCGATACGCCCGGCCTGTGCCTGTTGAGCCTCACCATGGTCTGCTGGGAGATCATGCTGAGCAAGGGCCAGCAATGGGACTGGCTGGGCGATCCATTCTTCCGCATGCAGACGCTTCTGATTCTTTTTGTGCTCGGAATTTCGGGCCTGATCTATCGGGAGACGCGGATCGCCAATCCCCTGATTAATTTTCGCACGCTGGCCGACAGAAACTTTCGCTCCTGTTGCATCATCATTTTCTGCGCCTTCGCAGTGCTCTATGCAAACACGACGACCCTTCCGGCGTTGTTGCAGTCTCTGTTCGGCTACGACGCGACCACGTCGGGATTGGTCCTTTCACCCGCGGGGATAGGCGCCATCCTCACGCTGCTCATCGTCGGCTCGCTGCTGATGCACGGCGTCGATGCGCGCTATCCGATGGCCGCGGGACTCCTGACGCTGATGATCGGGAATTTCTGGATGTCGCGGCTGAATCTGGATATCAGCCCCTGGCAGGTTGTCTGGCCACGCGTGCTTGTGATTGCCGGCTTGTCGATGCTCTTCGCGCCGTTGAACGTGGCGGCATTTTTGCATATTCCCAGGGAGCTGCGCGGCGCGGCGGTGGGATTGCTCGCCCTCCTCCGCAACGAGGGCGGAAGCGTCGGAACCTCCGTCGCCCAGACCATTCTCGAACGGCGCCAGCAGTTCCATACCCTGCGGCTCAATGAAAATCTCGACGTCCTGAACCCCGCCGTCTATCAACTGCTCACGCAAGCCCGATCCTTCTTCGTGCAGTATACCGGCGATGCGGCGCTGTCGAAGCAATTGTCATTGCGGGCCATGCAACTGGCGCGGAACCAGCAGGCTCTGTCCCTGGCTTACTTTGACGTGTTCTGGTTCTCGGCGGCGGTCGCGGCAGCTATGGTATTCCTTGTCCTGCTGATGCGCCGCTCGGTCGCGGAAAAAGGCGCCCACGTCGCGGCCGAGTGAGAACGCGCCGTTTCAGTATTCTACTGGTTTGCAAACGTGCGATTACCGAAAATCCCTGAGGAACCAAGCGAAACAACGCGAAGGCTTGCCAAATGCATTCAACGCAGTAAAATGCCGCAAATTCAAGCGTTTTCGAGCTTTGCGGCGGTTGAAAAGTTCAAACTCCCAAGCTGACTGTCGGGAGTTCGAACCCCCTCGCCCGCTTTGGAAATTAAGTTCGGCTAACCGCGTGCGGCAACACGTGACGGACGTCGACGATCTCTCTCGCGCAACCGCGCGGAATTGGCCATGGGGGCGGCCCTGTTGACGGCATGGCGTTACGTTGCCGATTGTTATTTGGTGGCATGGGCCAACACGAACGGGGCAAGCGTATTGATGGAGCGGAAGATGTCCCGATTCTGCATCGCTTTGACGTCCAATCCGTACTGCCGGCGAAGGAGAACGACGACTTCAACGCCGTCGAGGGAATCCAATCCCACGCCGCCATCGCCGAAGAGGTCCCGGTCATCCTTGATGTCTTCAGGCCCGAGCTCTTCCAGCGAGAAATTTTCCACGAAGAGTTGTTTGAGTTGCTGCTTGATCTCTTCGAGCGATCGAGTTTTCGCGGGTTCCAAGGGTGCGCGATCCTTTCGACGGATGATGGCAGTGAGTTTAGGAAAGCGTCCGCGATCCCGCAAGGTGCGTCTGGACGCCGTCCACAACGGATTGCCGGCCAAATGACGCTTCCCCAACAGCTCGAATCCGGTATGTCGCATCATCGGGCGGGCCGCTTGGCGGAGGCGGACAGGATATACCGCCAGATTCTGGCCCAGCAGCCCAATCATGCGGACGCATTGCATCTCTTAGGTACGCTGGCCGTACAGGTGGGCGAGTTGGACGCGGGAATGGAATTGATCCGCCGGGCCATTCGACTCAAGCCTGATTACGCCGAACCGCACAGCAATCTGGGAATCGCCTTAAAGGCCAAAGGACAAACTGATGAGGCGATCGCTTCCTATCGGGAAGCGATCCGGCTCAAGCCCGATTTCGCCGCGGCGTACAACAATCTGGGCATCGCACTGGCGGACGTTGGGCAACTTGATGAGGCGATCGCAGCCTATAGGAAGGCGATTCGGCTCAAGCCAAATGTTGCCGAAGTGCACAGCAATCTGGGCAACGCCCTAAAGGACAAGGGGCAACTTGACGAAGCCATCGCTTCTTATCGGCAGGCCATTCAGCTCGAGCCCGGTTACGCCGAAGCGCAAAACAATCTGGGCGCGCTGGCGGATGCGGGGCAACTGGACGAGGCGATCGCTTCCCAACGGCAGGCCATTTCGCTCAAGCCCGATTTCGCCGAAGCACACGGCAATCTGATCTTCAGTCTCCATCATGATCCCGCCTGCGACGCCAGGATGATCTTTGAGGAACTTCGCCGCTGGAACCAACGGCACGCCGAGCCGCTCAGGAAATTTATTCGGCCGCATACCAACAACCGCGACCCCGACCGCCGCCTGCGTATCGGCTACGTGTCTCCGGATTTCCGTGTGCACGTCGTGGGACAAAATCTATTGCCGCTCTTGCGCGAGCACGATCACGGGCAAATGGAAATCTTCTGTTACGCCAATGTTATGCGGCCTGACGCGCTGACCGACCAGCTCCGGGGTTACGCGGATGTCTGGCGCAACATCGTGGGGCTGTCGAATTCGCAGGCCGCCGATCTGATTCGGCAGGACCAGATCGACATTCTGGTGGATTTGGCGTTGCACACGGGGAGCAACCGCCTTTTGGTATTCGCCCGCAAGCCTGCCCCGGTGCAGGTGACTTGGTTGGGCTATTGCAGCAGCACGGGCATGGATGCGATGGACTACCGGCTGTCCGACCCCTATCTGGATCCACCGGATACGGATTTATCGCTGTACAGCGAACGGACATTCCGGCTGCCGGAAACCTACTGGTGTTACAGCGTCCCCGGCCCGACTCCCGAACCATCGCCGCCGCCTGCGGCGATCACGGGATACGTCACGTTTGGCTGCCTGAACAGTTTCGCAAAGGCTTCGCCACCCGCCCTGGATTTGTGGGCGGAGATTCTGCAAGCCATGCCGCGCTCGCGGCTCATCGTTCATTCCCGTGCGGGAAAGCACCTCGATGTGGTTCGCGAACGATTTGCCGGCAAGGGCATTTCGCCGGATCGCCTGGAGTTCCCGAGCCGGCGGCCATGGCACGAATACGTGCAAACCTATGGCCGGATCGACATTGCTCTGGATCCTTTTCCCTGGGGCGGGGGAATCACGACATGCGATGCATTGTGGATGGGGGTGCCGGTGATAAGCCTGGTCGGCCCAACCGCCGTGGGGCGCGGCGGCGCGAGCATTTTGGCCAACGTCGGCGCGCCCGAACTCATCGCCCGGACGCCGCAGCAGTACGTTCAGATCGCCACGGACCTGGCGGGTGATTTGACCCGGTTGGCCGAATTGCGCCGGACGCTGCGTGCGCGGATGCAGGCATCGCCGCTGATGGATGCCCCGCGTTTCGCCCGCAACGTTGAAGCAGCCTACCGGCAGATGTGGCGGAATTGGTGCGCGTGAGGGACGACCGGCGGCGACGGCTATCTCAAGGCCTATCCTCCGCAAGCGAATTCGCCACGCGCTGGATGACGTTCGCCCAATCGCCGATCGATGTCTGCCGGAACAATCGCATCGTTGGATACCACGGCGAATCTTCACGGTGCAAAAGCCATCGCCAATCCGGCGCATAGGACACGAGAACCCATACCGGTTTTCCCATCGCGCCGGCAAGATGGGCGACGGCGGTGTCCACCGTGATGACCAGATCGAGATTGTTCAGCAGCGCCGCGGTGTCCGCAAAGTCGTTCAATTCAGCGGTGAAATCGTGCAGCGTCATTTCGGCCGGAGGGACCTGCTTACCGGCTTCGCCCGTTTGGAGGCTGAAAAAACTGGTTCCCGGGATAGCCGCCAGAGGAACCAGTTGCGACAACTCCAAGGAGCGAGTCCGATCTTTTTTGTGCATCGCCGACCCGGCCCAGGCCAGGCCGATGCGGCGGTGGGGATATTTGGCCGCAAGACGTTTTTTCCACATCGCCGATTGTTTCCGGTCGGGCTTCAGATAGGGGACCGAGGCGGGGATCGAATTCAAATCCGTCCGAAACGCCAGGGGCAAACTTAACAAGGGGCATTGCACGTCGAACGGCGGCAACGGCTCGCCTTCGGTGACGACTGTCTGGACCGATGGAATCCGCGACAACAACCGCTTGAGCGGGGGTTGGCACTCGACGACGACGCATCCGACGCGGCGGGCCACCCGCGGAATATAGCGGGCGAACTGGATGGCATCGCCCATCCCCTGTTCGGCGTAAAGGAGAATGGTTTTCCCGTTCAATTTTTCGCCATTCCATAGCGGCTGGGAGAAATTCCGGCACGGCGAGGAAAATCCGTCCCATCGCCAGCGCCATTCGTATTCCCTCCAACCTTGAATGAAATCGCCCTGCAAAAGCAAACTCAGCGCAAGATTCCAATGCCCCAGGGCGTAGTCGGGCATGAGTTGCACGCTACGGCGCAGAGCGGCGATGGATTCATCGGGTTGCCCGATGTCGCGCAGGGCGTTGCCCAAGTCGTTGTGAGCCTCGGCGTAATCGGGTTTCAGACGGATAGCCTCACGCCGCTCGGCAATCGCCTCTTCCAGCTTTCCCTGGTCCTGCAAGGCCCGGCCCAGGTTGTTGTGAAATTCGGGAAATCCGCGATCGAGCCGAATGGCTTGCCGGGCGGTGGCGATAGACTCTTCGAGTTGTCCCTTGCTGTGCAGGTACACGCCGAGATTGTTAAACGCCAGCGCATAGTCTGGCCTGAGCCGCAGGGCCTCCCCAGCGGCGGCGATGGCGCCGTCGAACTGACCCTGATCGGCAAGAACGTTGCCGAGGGTAATGTAGGCCTCGGGAAAGTCCGGCTTGATCCGCAGGGCTTCCCGGCAAACAACAAACGCCTCGTCGAACTGCCTCTTATTTCGCAGGGCATCGGCCAGATCGTTGTGGAAGTAAGGGTCGGCCGCGTTGCCCGCGGCCGCCCGCCGAATCAGCTCAATGGACCCATCCAGCCGCCCGATCTGGCGGGCGATGATTCCAACCAGGTGCAGCGCGGCGGGATGCCGCGGCTGATGCGAAAGAATCTGCCGGCAATTGGCCATCGCTTCTTCCAACTGCCCGGCTTGATGACGTCGAATCGCCAATTCCAGCAGTTGGGCATCGAAGGCTTGGTCGTCCCATGACATCGTGCGAATTTCCTCGGCGTGAAGTTACCCTCAAAGTCGTTAGAAACAAACACCCGTTCACCAATCTGAGCAACCTGACCCAGGCCGATTTCCCCGAACCCATCGGCGTGTTCCGCGGCGCCGAACAGGATTCGTGCTACGCACTATCGCCGAGACCCGCGCCCAGCGCGGCCCGGCGGACCTGCAAGCGACGCTCGATGATTCCGAATTGTGGACCGTGAAGTAACACGCCGACGGAAACCAAAAAAGAGGCGCTCTCCACGGATGCCATAACGAATGGCATTGGCGTGGCTGGCCGAGACGACACGATGAAAACGAATCGCGTCCTCGCTAATTTCCCCAGAGCATGATTGAGCATATCGAGGCGTGGACGCCAGATTGCGTAAATTCAACCCCACGATTGCGGCAATTATTTCCGGTTTCCCGACAGGCGACTTTTACTCTGCTGACGTAGCCTAGTAAAGATTAACATATCAGATCGGAGCGCCGGCGATGATCCGGCCGATTGCCGGTCGAACGGGGCGACGACGATTCCCACTTGTTTTGACTATGCGCGCAAAACTCTGCCGTTGAAAGCATGTGGGAAGCCAACTGAAATTTGTGTTTTCTTCGCTAAAAATAGTTGCTTTCCTGTTGACTGAGACCGGTCCCAAGCGTTATCGATCGCTAACTGAAAGCGAGCGTCCGCGAGGGTTCAACGCAAGCTTGATTCACGAGCGAGGGAGCAATCATGAGACGAGAATTATTGATGGCAATGTTCTTAGTCGTTACGGCGGCTTCGCCAGCCTTCGCACAGTACACCCTGACCACCTTGGCGTCGTTCAATGGCAACAACGGGGATGGGCCTACAAACGACCTGATCCTGTCCGGCACCACGCTGTACGGCACGGCGTACACAGGTGGCGGTGGCGGTGCCGGCACTGGCACGGTGTCCTCGGTGCCCACGACCGGCGGCACGCCCACCGTCCTGGCGTCGTTCAACTACACCGACGGTTCTGGTCCATCCGGTAGGCTAGTCCTCTCCGGCAGCACCCTGTACGGTACGACGGATGTAGGTGGCGCCAACGGCATCGGCACCGTGTACTCGGTGCCCGTGGCCGGTGGCACGCCCGCCGACCTGGTGTCGTTCGATGGCACCACCGATGGCTATGACCCCGTCGGCGGGCTGGTTCTCTCCGGCAGCGCCCTGTACGGCACGACGCTCGGCAGCAACCTCTTCTCGGTGCCCGTGACCGGTGGCACACCCAAGGAGTTGGCGTCGTTTACCGGCGGGTTCGGGTACGCCCAAGGCCTAGTCCCCTCCGGGAGCACTCTGTACGGCACGATACCTGGAGCCGGCCCCAGTGCCGCGGGCCAAGTATTCTCGGTCCCCACTGCCGGTGGCACGCCCACCATCCTGGCGTCGTTCAATGGCGCCAACGGAAGCGGCCCCGTCGGCGCCCTGATCCTCTCCGGCGGCATACTGTACGGCACGATGAACTCCGGCGGTTCCAACAACGATGGCACAGTGTTCTCGTTACCCATTACCGGTGGCACGCCCACCCCCCTCGCGTCGTTCAATGGCGCCGACGGGAAGTACCCCATGGCCGCCCTGGTCCTGTCCGGCAGTACCCTGTATGGCACGACGTCCGAGGGCGGGGCCAACGGCGATGGCGAAGTGTTCTCGTTACCCATTACCGGTGGCACGCCCACCGTGCTGGCGTCGTTCAATGTCACTGGCCAGGGGCCTAGCACCGGCCTCGTCGAAGACACCGAGGGCGATTTCTACGGCACGAGCGGCGGGGCCAACGACAATAACATTGTATTCGAAATCGCACCGACGACGATGACGATCACCAGCGTTGCTCCCGCCGGATCCATCAATCTTGGCGCAGGCGCACCCGGGGGAGGGTTGTTCACTACCGGCTCCGGCGGGCACTATTCCCCGGTCTCATACCACCTCCCGGCGGCGGCTACGACCGGATATTTCCAATTCGGCGGGATCCAGCAAGACGACACGGGAATCATTCTGCTTAAGTTCACCAACACCTTAACTGGCCTAGACCCGGCCCTCAATCCTTCGGTGCTGGGCGACATTGAGGCCTTCATCGCCGCGCATGAAGGCACGGGCATCACCGTCACCGCCGTGTTGCCCGCGGTGCAGGATGCATTCACGACGGCTTTCGATGTGCAGTTGAGTTTCACCGCCGGCCCGGATGATCCCTACCTAAGCTTTGATTTCTCGACATTCACCGACTCAAGCGTACCGGCCGGGGATTTGACGGTGACCGATATTGGGCTTTTTGGGCTCGTGCCTGAACCCACATCGGCAGGCTTGCTGGCCATCGGCTCGCTGACCCTGCTCCGCCGCACGCGCCGCCTGACGCCCCGGATGGTCGCCGGGTGAGACTGGTTGCTGTTCTTGGATCAATTCGCCGATCAGAAGAAAGGAAGCGGCCGGAGAGCCAAGCTGATTCCCCTATGCGGCTTGCCGCAGTTGATCGCGAAACAGCTTTCGGACGACGGCGCGCATGGGGTCTGAGCAGGCCCCCGCTCCAAACCTCCGACTGAAGGCTCCGCAATACTCGTGAGTCGTTACTGAAATTCTCGGAAATCTATGTGCGGAGATCTGCAGCCGCCTCCTCATTTCAGCTTTTCTCGCGAACCAGGACGAAAATCGCTTCGGTGGCGTTGCGGTTGGGGTCGTCTTCGACGAATCGCCGCTCTTCGCTGTTGAGGCAAACCTTGCGCACTATCGAGATGCCGAGCCGATGGCACAAATCCTCGACGTCCAGGATGGAGGCGAATCGGCGATTGGGGGTGTCGTACCAATCAAAGCCGTAGGAGCCTTCCATCTTGGGGGAGCGGCCTTCGCGCCAGAACATCTCGCGGAGGCGGCGATAGGCGAAATTCGGAAAGCTCACGATGGCCAGGCGGCCGATGCGAACGATTTCGTTCAGAATCCGCTCGGTGTCGGCGATACACTGGAGGGCCTGGGAAAGGACCACCACGTCGAATTGATGATGGCGGAAGCCGGCGAGGGATTTTCCGACGTCGGCGTGGACGACGTCCAGGCCGCGCTGGAGGCAGGAGATGATGGCGTCGGGTTCCAGCTCGACGCCGACGGTGCGTCCGCCGCCGGCGTGGGACAATCGCGAGAGCAGCTCGCCGTTGCCGCATCCCAAGTCTAAAACGCTTTTGCCCGGCGGGATGAGGCCGAGAATGGCCGAGTGGTCGGGGCGGTTGCCGTGGAAGATCGGCAGGGGCAACGAAGGGTCCGGCATGGGTGGTTCCTGCGGCTCATGGCCGGCCGTGGCGCCGCTGAGAAATGCGCGGATCAGTCCGCCGTAGACGTCCAGGCTATCCGACAGGAGAAACGCGTCGTGGCCCGAGGGCGTTTGCACCTCGCAGGAACTCACGGGCTTGTCTTTGCCGATCAGGGCATTGACGATCTGCTCGCTCTGTTCCGGGGGAAACAGCCAGTCGCTGGAGTAGCTGATGACCAGCCACCGGCACGTCGCCGGCGCGAATGCTTCGCTCAAGTCGGCATGCGGGTGGCCAAGATCGAACAGATCCATCATTAGGGAGAGGGTGACGTAGCTGTTGGCATCGAATCGCTCGACGAATTTGTCGCCCTGGTATGCCAGATAGGCCCCGACGGAAAAACGCTTTTCGAAAGCGGTTTGGACCTGGGTTGGCCGCAGCCGGCTGGGATCAAATTTGGCGGTCATCGCTTCCTGCGACAGGTAAGTGATGTGGCCGAGCATGCGTGCGATGGCCAAACCGACGGCCGGTCCCGGCGGGCGATCATAATAGTTACCGCCGTGGTAATTGGGATCACGGAGGATGGCATTGCGGGCGACCACGTCGAAGGCCAGCGCCTGGCTGCTGAGCCGCGCCGCCGTCGCGACCAGGACGCAGGATTGGATGCGCTGGGGGTATCGGGTCGCCCAGAGCATGGCCTGCTGGCCGCCCATGGACCCGCCGATGACGGCGTGGAGCCGCTCGATTCCCAGATGATCCAGCAACCGCCGATGCACCTCGATGGTGTCGCCGATGGTGGCCGTGGGAAAGGCGGCGGCGTATCGGCGCTGCGTGAGCGGATTGATGGAGTTGGGCCCGGTGGTTCCGCGGCATCCGCCCAGAATGTTGGGGCAGATCACGAAAAAGAGATCGGTGTCGATGGCCTTGCCCGGTCCGACGGCGATTTCCCACCATCCGGGCGAGTCGGCCGGATCATGCCGGGCCACGTGCGAATCGCCGCTGAGCGCGTGGCAAATCAACACGGCGTTGCTCCGCGCGGCGTTCAGCGTTCCATAGGTTTCGTAGACAACGGTGACTTGGGGAAGCTGCGCTCCCAGTTCCAGCTTCAGCGGCTGGTCGAAGGTCACCGATTTGGCGTGCGGCAGCGAGGCGGCGGAGCGGAGGCTGTCGCTGCTTTGGAAAATCGCCTTGTCGGCGGCTTCGGCTTCGTTCATGTCTGCGATGCCTTCAGCGCCTGGTCCAGGTCGGCAATGATGTCGCGCACGTCCTCAATGCCGATGGATAGGCGCACGTATTCCGGCGTCACGCCGGTCTGGGCCTGTTCCTCGACCGTCAACTGCGAATGGGTGGTCGTTGCCGGGTGAATGATCAACGACTTGGCGTCGCCGATGTTGGCCAGGTGGCTGAACAGTTTGACGTTGCGAATGATTTTCTCGCCCGCGGACTTGCCGCCCTTGATGCCGAACCCGACGATCGCGCCCTGCCCGTCGGGCAGATATTTCTTGACGTTGGCCGCGTCGGGATGTTCGGGCAAGCCGGGATAATTCACCCAATCGACGGCCGGATGCTTCCGGAGGAACTGCGCCACGGCCAGGGCGTTTTGAGAGTGACGCTGCATGCGCAGGTGCAGGGTCTCCAAACCCAGGAGCGTCAGAAACGAGCCGAACGGACTCTGGCACGCTCCGGTATCGCGGAGCCAGTGGGTGCGGATGTAGATGATGTAGGCGACGTTGCCGATGGGACGCAGCGCCTCTTCGAACACGATCCCGTGATACGACGGATCGGGAGCGGTGAATTCCGGCCATTTCTTGGGGTCCTTGGCCCAGGGGAATTTGCCGCTGTCGACGATTGCGCCGCCGATATGCACGCCATGTCCGCCGATGAACTTGGTCGTGGAATAAACCACGATGTCGAAGCCGTGCTCGATGGGTCGGAACAGCGCCGCGGTCAACGCGGTGTTGTCGACGATCGTCGGCAGACCGTGACTGTGAGCGATATCGGTCAGCTTCTTGTAATCCGGAACGTCGTTCTTGGGATTTCCGGGCGTCTCCAGGTAAATGGCCCGGGTATTCTTGTCCACGAGTTTGCCGATCGTTTCGGGCTTGGCCGGATCGAAAAATCTCACTTCGATGCCGAGCTTTTGGAAAGTCTGGGTGAACAGCGTCCACGTTCCGCCGTACAGGCTCGTCGCCGAAAGAAAATTCTGCCCCGAGTGGACGATCGTCAACAAAGAGGCGGTGATCGCGGCCTGGCCGGAGGCAAAGACCAAACCCGCCGCCCCGCCGTCCAACGCCGCCAGGCGTTTTTCCAGCACGTCGTTGGTCGGGTTCATCAGACGCGTGTAGATGTTTCCAAATTCGCGCAGACCAAACAGATTGGCCGCGTGCTCGGGGCTTTTGAAGACGTACGAAGTCGTGGCGTAGATCGGGACGGCGCGAGCGGTGGTCGCGGGATCCACTTCCTGGCCGGCATGCAGCGCCAATGTGCCAAGATGAAGCGGTGGTGGGACAGCCATTTTGTAATTCCTTTCTGAATTGGAAAATGCTTACATCATTTGCAGGCGGCCTCATTTGGAGGCGGCCGGTTGTTCCTGTGTAAATAGCACGGTCGACAGATACCTTTCCGCGAAATCGGCAATGAACGTGACGATGGTTTTGCCCTGGTATTCCTTTCGAGCGGCCAGGCGGAGGGCAACGGCCACGTTTCCGCCCGAACTGATTCCGCCGGGGATGCCTTCTTCCTTGGTCAACCGGCGGGCGGTCTGGACGGCCTCGTCATTCGTGACCGTTTCTACCCCATTGAGCAGGGAGGTGTCCAGATTCTTGGGGACAAATCCGGCGCCGATGCCCTGGATCTTGTGCGGACCCGGCTTCCCGCCGGAAATAACGGGAGAATCGGCCGGCTCCACGGCGATGGCGCGGACCTGTGGATTCTTGGATCGAAGGAATCGCGTTACGCCGGTGATCGTCCCGCCGGTCCCCACGCCGGCGACGATCACGTCGACCTTGCCTCCGGTGTCGCTCCAGATTTCCGGCCCGGTGGTCTGCTCGTGGACCAGGGGATTGGCGGGATTTTCGAACTGCTGGGGCGTCCAACCATTCTTGGTCGTGCCAAGCAGTTCGCCGGCCTTGTTGATGGCTCCGCGCATTCCCTCGGCGGCGGGGGTCAGTATCAGGTTGGCGCCCAGGAATTTAAGCAGAGCCCTTCGCTCTAAACTCATGGACTCGGGCATCGTCAGGGTCAGGCGATAACCGCGTGCCGCCGCCACGAACGCCAACGCAATTCCAGTGTTCCCGCTCGTGGGTTCGATGATGTGAGTCTCGGGGTTCAAAATGCCGCAGGCCTCGGCGTCCTCGATCATCGACCGGCCGATGCGGTCTTTGACGCTGGCCAACGGATTGAAGAACTCCAGTTTCACCAGGACGGTGGCGGCGCCTTCGGGCACGATCCGGGCCAGCTTGACCAGAGGCGTGTTGCACGTCGTCTGGACAATGGATGAATAAACAGTCGGTTTTGACATAGCGGGATTCCTGTCCTTAAAAGAGTTACTCCGAACCGTAAAGCAAATCAAAACTCATACTTCAACTGTAGCCAGAAGGCGGTATCCGCTCGAGCGTTGGCAAGCACGCCGAAATAGCCGATTCCCGCCGTCACGTCGGTGTGCGAATTGGCCAGCCAACTCACGTCCAGGGCGTGCCAGTCGTTTTCCTTCTCAATCAGGCCGCCAATCTGGCCGTAAGGGTCGCTCTTCCCGCGATATTCGTAAGCGATCAGCAGCCAGTCGGTCGGCAGATACGCGATGTTGCCTTCAAAGGTGGCATTATAGTGGTCTGCGAAGCCTAGAAATCCGAGCTGCGCCCCTTCGCTTTCGCGTCCACCGACGGACACGATCAAAGGCCGCCCAAACACCTTGGCAAAGGTTTTCGACGCCGTCAACGTGAAATCGACGCCGTCCTCGTTGCGGTAGCCGAGGGAACTCAACGCGCCGCCGAGCCGATCATTGATGCTTCTGATGCCGTCGTCGTATTTGAAGTGAGCGCCTGCGGTCACGGCCGGCAGCCACTGCGTGCCAAAACTGTTTTCCGGTAGAATCAGGCCGCGGGCATTGACGTTGTATAGCCATACGTCGGTGGTGTTAATGTTGACGCCGGTCGCCTTTTGAATATCGTTGGGCAGCGTACCCAAATCGAGCCGGTCAGCGCCGAATCCGATCTCCACTCGCCCAAAAAGATTCTCCGTGAAGGTAAACGCTTGCAGGTCCTTCTGGCCAAGGTTCACGTACGAGTACGCGGCGGCAGGCAGACCGACGACGTTGTCGCCCAATGGCGGATTGACCAGGTACGCCATCGGTGTGATCGCCCCACCGCCGTAACCCTCGATGACGTGGAACGGCAGCGGCGGACCTTTTTCCGGAGTTGTGGACTTCTCCGTTGGTTGCGTCTGAGCGTCGTCGCCATAAATCGGTTCGGTTTCAGGAAACCCCAAGGTCGACGAAGATGCATCGGAGATTTCCAAACGATCGGACGAAACGGCGGTCGATTGCGCGATCGGCGCGTCGCCCGGGTTCGCCAAGACTGTCGCGGGAATGACAAGCGCGGCCGAGGCGAGTACGGCAAAGATAGACGTCTTCATGATGTGATCCTCCCGGTGCCAGGCCGCTGCTAGGCAGGGCTGGCCAAACGAATAAACTGGTTGAAAATAGTGCGGTCACCTCGAACTCATGCCCGAGGCAAAACGATCAGAATCGCGTCGCTGATTGAAGGAAGGAGGGTTGACCCAAACCGATCAGCACGCGGAGGTGCGCTTACATGCGCCCGTTACACGGGCGCAGGCCTCAAGAGCGGCCTGGAAGGCTTTCTTCGCGTCGGCGCCAGCGTGATCACCGGCACCCGTCTCAACTTCATGCCGTATATCCCTAATACTCAAGTCACTATACTCCTATATAATTACTAGAATATCGACAAATAAAACGAATTTGTCAAGATCATCATCCATAAAATTTACGGCACTTCGCTTAACTATATTAATCGTAGATGCTTATATTTACGACAAGTATTAACCGGGCTAACGCGCCTTGGCTGGTGGGACGGGAGATTCGACCAATATCCTGGCGGCGGCGGCCATGCCCAGCGAGACCTCGTCGCGGTGCGGAACGCGAATCTTCACGGCCTCGGCGGCCGGCTCGCGCCTGGATACGTTCACGATCGCGCCGGGCGTCAATCCGTTCCGCTCGGCGAACTGGAGGAATTCGGGGTTCTGGTCCAACACGCGAGCCACCGTTTGCGGCGTTTCAAGCGGACAATCGGCAAGGCTCATGCGTCGAGGTTCGTGCAAGTGGCCCTTGGCGGTGGGAATGGGATCGCCGTGCGGGTCGGCGGTTGGATGGCCGAGCAATGCGTCGATCCGCTCCAGCACGCGTTCGGAGATGGCGTGTTCCAGCAGATCAGCCTCATCGTGAACGACGGACCAGTCCAGGCCGAGGGATTTGACCAGAAAAAGCTCGACGAGGCGGTGGCGTCGCAAAACGTGCAGCGCCAGTTGCTCGCCGCTGCGGGTCAGCTTCACGCCACCACGGGGCTCGTATTCAACCAGACCAGAGTCGGCTAAGGCCTTGACCATGGAGGTGGCGGTGCCGGGAACGACCCCCATCGAGGCCGCGACCCGGCCCATGGGGACCATTTCCCCCCCGCCTCCGCGCTGTTCCAAGTAGAGCTGTTTCAGATAGTTCTCAACCGTGCTGGTTGCCATAGGCCGCCCCTGGTCCTTCGCCGCCTGAAAGTTTATCAGGAAAAGGACCGATTGACAAATGATGGATTATTCGCTATATTTATTTTGAATAATCAAAATCGCATTGCCGGGTTTTTGAAATGCGTTGTAAGATGGAATATGGCGATGCTCAAGGATAATCAAAATACTGCACTGCTCGCCGACGGCGCGCCCGTCGCGCCCCACCGGCCGGCCCGCGCGCGAGAGGCGGGGCCGGAGCTGGCCAGGGAAGACCTCAAACGCGCCGAGGATCGCCGGCGGGTCATGGTCAATCGGAACGGCGGCGGACGCCGATCGTGGATGCTCCTCTGGCTGCTGATCGGCCCGGGGATATTGGTCATGCTGGGCGAGAATGATGGACCCAGCATGATCTCGTAGGTCGCCACCAGGCGACCC
>JBEKKC010000094.1:0-17304 GCA_050010915.1 Tepidisphaeraceae bacterium
TAACTCCAGCGATATCCAATTCTTCTACTTCGCGAAACTTCGCGCTCTTCGCGCCTTCGCGGTGGTCTTTTTTGGTTGCGGCCGAAGGCTGCGCTGTGCGTCCTTCGCGTCTTCGCGGTAAAGCTTATCTATTGCACCTCCAATACCACCACTGATTTCGACGGCAAATGAACCGTCAGCTTTTCGTCGCCGATCTGGAATGCCGAAAAGTCCGCCGCTTTGACGGTCTCGGGCCGCTCGAACGTGTTGTGCGCGTTCATCGCGTCGGCCGTCAAGACCCGGCCCGTCACGGTTTTGACTTTCATGCCGACGCATTTCACCGATGCCTCCGCCGGACGATTCGGATCGAGATTGACGGCCGACACGTGCAGCCGCCGGGCCGAATCGCGCGATGCCGATACGCTTAGGCTCGGAATGCTTTCGTCGCCCAGCTTATAGTCGGGAGCCGAAACGTCCACCGGAATCAGCGTCGCCCCCGCATGCACCTTGTACATCCGGAAAACCTCGTACGTCGGAGTGACGATCATTTTCTCCTTGTCGGTCAGGATCATCGCCTGGAGAACGTTGATTATCTGTGCGACGTTGGCCATCACGACGCGGTCGCAGTGCCGGTTGAAGACGTTCAGGTTGATCCCCGCCGCGATCGCGTCGCGCAGCGTGTTCTGCTGATACAGAAACCCCGGCTCGGTCCCCGGCTCCACGTCATGCCACGTCCCCCATTCGTCCACCACCAGCCCGACACGTTTATCCGGATCGTATTTGTCCATGATCCGCCCGTGCAGTGTGATCAGCTCGTCTATCCGCAGCGTTTGCCGAAGCAGCGAATGCCAGCCCTCCTCGCCGAAATTCAGCGCCGATCCCTTGTGCGCCCAGTTGCCGCTCGCCAGGGAATACCAGTGCATGGACAATCCGTTCATGCGCCGGCCAACCCGGTCCATCAAAATTTCCGTCCAGTTGTAATCCGGGCCGTTGGCGCCGCAGGCGATGGCCTGAAGGCGGTTCCCGGAATAATTTTTGACGAACGCGTGATACCGCCGGAACTCATCCGCGTAAAACTCCGGCCGCATGTCGCCGCCGCAGCCCCAACTCTCGTTCCCCACCCCGAAATACGGCAGCTTCCACGCCTTTTCCCGCCCGTTTCGCCGGCGAAGGTTCGCCAACTCCGAATCCGAATCGCTGCTGACGTACTCGACCCACTCCATCATCTCGCGCGGCGTGCCGCTGCCGACGTTTCCACAAATATACGCCTCGGCCCCGATCTGCTGGCAGAAATCCAAAAACTCGTGCGTGCCAAAGTCATTAGTCTCGATCACCCCGCCCCAATGCGTGTTGATCCGCCTGGGCCGCTGGTCCCTGGGCCCAATGCCGTCCCGCCAATGATATTCATCCGCAAAACACCCGCCCGGCCATCGCACCACCGGCACGCCCAGGTTCTTCAGCGCTGCCACGACGTCGTTGCGAATCCCCCGCGTATTTGGAATCGGCGAATCCTCGCCCACCCAAATCCCCTCGTAAACGCACCGCCCCAGATGCTCGGCGAACTGCCCGTAAACGTTGCGGTTGATCGTTCCCCGCGGCTCATCGGCTCGAACCGTCAGTTCCGCAACGATCGGCTCGGCGCATTGTGCCATGGCCATCATGACGGCTCGATAAGAACTGGTTCCACCAATTTCCTGATCCTTTCGACCACGTTGGCCTTTCCCAGGCGCCAGATGAGTTGCTCCACACCCCTATGGCCGATGCTCTCGGCGCGAATGTCCAAGGTCGCCGGAATGGGCCGCAGCCGGCTGAGATAGGGCATCTCGTTGTTGCAGGAGATGAGATGGACCTGGCCGTCGTTGCCCGGCGTGATTCCCGCCTCCGCCAGGGCGGCATAGACCGCGGGGGCGTGCCGATCCTCGGCTACGAACAGACCCTGCGGCCGGGGATGAAGCTGCACGAACCGTTCGGCCAGCGAGCGCGCCGCCGAGCCGTCGAATTGCCAGAAATCCTGCGGCGATTCCAACGCCGCTCGCAGCACCTGCACGTGTACGCCGGCATCCTCAAGGTGTTGGCAAAACGCCAGCTCCCGAATCTGCAATCCCCAGGAGGGCGCCGAGGCGCTCAGATACGCCGCCGACTTGCATCCCTTTTCATACAGATACTCCGCGGCAATTCGCCCGATGGAGGAATTGTCGGGCATCACCTGATCGCCCCACCGCGGCGGAAAACGATTGGCCATCAGCCAAACCGTCGGCAATCCGCGAAGCTGCGATTCGACCGCCTTGCTCGGCTGCTCTCCATGCAGCAGCAATCCGCCGACGCGCTGCTCTGAAATTCGCCGCGGCAACTCTTCAAGATTCGAGACGAAGCTCACGAATAAATCGAAATTATTTTCCCGCGCCCCGATCGACACCCCGCGTAGAAGATTGGCAAACGCCGGCGCCGTTTGCTCCCCGCTGGTGCCCAGCACCAGCAGTCCAATCGTTTTGGCCTGCTCGCCCTGGCCGTTGGATCCTTTGCGCGCCCGTCGCCGGGCCGGTGGCGTGAACGAAATCTTCCGCATCGCCTCGCGCACCGTTTCGGCGGTATCGGGAGCAACCCCCTGCTGCTCGTTGAGAACGCGCGAAACG
Source organism: Tepidisphaeraceae bacterium (assembly GCA_050010915.1). GTDB lineage: Bacteria > Planctomycetota > Phycisphaerae > Tepidisphaerales > Tepidisphaeraceae > PALSA-1353. Next base: position 2,613 of record JBEKKC010000094.1, read on the forward strand.
GTTGAAGCTGAGACTCCGGCGACCGTGGCAACCCTCGTCAATGACATAGCGGACTCCGAATCCACCGTGGCAAGCGCTGCAAATACCGGGCGCAATTACCACTTAATTTCTGCAATATATCCCTGGTTTCGCAATAATTCCAGTGAAAAAGAAACCGCTCTTGGCGCAGGCGAAGGTCGCTAGGTCTGTGGAAGTGTCGGCTGGGTCGGAACTTCGACGTCGATGACGACCGGTTCCACGGCGCAAATAATCCGTTCCTGAAGGTGCAAATGGGCCATGCGCCATAGGAGTTGTTCCACCCCCCGCCAGCCAATGGATTCAACGCGAATGTCGATGGCCGCGGGTTTCGGTGAAAGTCCAACCCGGAACGGCGCTTCATTGTTGCACGAGATAATCTGGGTATGCCCCTGCCCAATTTGAACCCCCGCCGCCTGCAATGCCGGCTGAATCACCGCGACCTGCATGTCGTCGGCCACGAAAATTCCCGTCGGCCGCGGTGTAATTGCCATGAAACGATCAACCAGGTCCGCAACAACCTTTTGGCTATGGCGGTGCCAATAGTCGGGGAGTTCTCCCAACGGATGTTCGACCGCGACCACCGGAACTGATTGGTCCGCCGCCGCGGCGGTAAAACTTTGGCAATAGAGCCTGAACGGCCAGAACCCCGCGTCGAGATTCAGGAACGCCAGCCGGGTGTGCCCGCGCGACGTCAGATATTCCGCGGCCAAATGCCCGATTTCATAACTGTCCGGCATGACCTGGTCGCCCCAATCCGGCCGCCGGCGGTTGCCCATCAGCCACACCGTGGGAATCTTCCTCAGTCGCCGTTCGATTTCCCCGCTTGGCAGGGCGCCATGGAGCAGAAGTCCGTCGATCCGCTGCTCCAGAATCCAGGCGGAGATTTCATTGGGATCGGGAACAAAATGGAACGCCACGTCGATTCCGTTGTCCGCCCCGCCGAGGGAAACGCCGCGCAGCAGCCCGGCGAACGCGGGAGTTGCCTGCTCTCCCGATGCGCCCAGCACCAGGAAGGCCGCACGTTTCTTCTCGGTTTTCAGCCGGCCCGCCGATTTCGGGCCCGGCCGGCGATCCGACGGCGTATACCCCAATTCCTGCATCGCCTTGCGAACCGACCGCTCCGTCTCCAACGCAACTCGCGGATGATTGTTGATCACCCGCGATACCGTGGACGTTGAGACTCCCGCGAGTTTGGCAACCGTGCTGATTGACATGGAGGGCGATTATACCAATATTTTACGAGATTTTCATGAATTGCCACCTTATATTGTCGCCCTTGACCCATTCAGGACAACCAACCCCATTTTCTCCATGAACGCGAAACCCCATTTTATTGCGGCGATATTGCTTTCTTGCGCGGTAGCCGGGTGTGCGAGCCGGAATCAGCCGGAACAAACGCGACCCCCTGTCCAAAATACCCAAGACGCGGCAGCGGCGCAGCCCTCGCCCACGCTGGACGTACGCGCTTTCGGCGCGGCCGCCGATGGCAAGACCAAGGACACCGCCGCCTTCCAAAAAGCCCTGGATGCCTGCCCCGATACCGGCGGAACCGTCATCGTTCCCGCGGGCAAATATCTGATCGGCAGCATTCAGTTGCATTCCGGCGCTACCCTCGTGCTCCAGAAAAACGCCGTCGTGACGGGCAGTCCCGATGCAAACGATTATCCGCTTCTTCCCGTGCGCTTCGAGGGCGCCATGGTCCAAGGGCATCGCGCCCTGGTCTACTCACAGGACGCGCACAACGTTTCGATCATTGGCCCCGGCACGCTGGCCGGTGATAACAAAATCGGCAACCTCCGCGACCCGCGCGGGCCGGTCATGGTTGAGTTGGTCAATTGCGACAACGTGCTTCTCGACGGTTTCACCGACCGATATCGCCGCCTCTGGTCCGTTCACCTTCTCTTTTGTCACAACGTCGTCGCGCGAAATCTCACCATCCGCACCACCTTTTCCAACGGCGACGGCATCGACGTCGATTCCTCCGCCCATGTCCTGATCGAAAATTGCGACATCGACACCGGCGACGATTGCATTTCCCTCAAATCCGGCCGCGGACTCAGCGCCGTCCGCCTTTCCCGGCCCACCGAAGACGTCGTCATCTCCGACTGCTCGCTGGCCAGCGATTTCGCCGGGGTGGGAATCGGCTCGGAAATGTCCGGCGGCATCCGCAACGTGCGCATCGAAAATTGCAATTTCACCGCCGGCGTCAACGCCATTTACGTCAAGAGCCGGATCGGCCGCGGCGGGTTCTTTGAAAACATCACCGGCGAAAACTTCAAAGTCGCCACCCGCGTCTTCCTCGGCCTCAACCTGCGCGACGCCGGCATCATCGGCGTCGATCCCGTGAGCGGCCTGGAGGGCGTCCCCCACGTTCGGAACGTCGCGTTCAGCAACGTCACGGTCGATGGCGGAACCCTGATCGACGGCGCCCGCGTGCCGCCAGGCAATTTCATTGACGGTCTGTCCCTGTCCAACGTTACCGGCAATTGCCGCCGCGGGATCACGCTTGCCAACGCCGCCAACGTCAGCCTGAGCGACATCCAGGTGACCGGATACACCGGGCCGTTCTTGACGACGCGCAACGTCACCGGCACTGGTTTGGAGGGCGCCGTCGCCCTGCGGGTCCCGCTTTTGGAGGACCCGGATCAGTTGCAGACCGCATTCGCGCTCCCGCCCGATGACGCGCGCCCGATGGTCCGCTGGTGGTGGTTCGGCCCCGCCGTCACCAAACCGCAACTTCAGCACCAGATGGAGATGATGAAGCAAGGCGGCTTCGGCGGCTTTGAAGTCCAGCCCACCTATCCCCTGACGCTCGACGACAAAATTCCCGGCGTGGCCAATCTGAAATTCCTTTCCCCCGAATTTCTCGACGCCGTGAGCTTCGTCGCGGCCAAGGCGAAAGAGATGGGTCTCAGAATGGACCTGACGCTCGGCAGCGGCTGGCCCTATGGCGGCTCGACGATTTCGATCGACGACGCCGCCGGGCGATTGCGCTTCCAACGCGTTCCCGTCGCCGCCGGCGAGTCATCCGTCCAGCCGCTTCAACTGCGGGATGGCGATGCGGTCATCGCCGCCTTCGCCGGCGATTCACTCCAGAAAATCCCGTTGAAGGACGGCGCCGCCCAGCTTCCAGCTACTCAACCTTCCCCCGACCAAGTCACGTTTTTCGTCTCCAGCCACACCGGGATGAAGGTGAAGCGTCCGGCATTCGGCGCCGAGGGATACGTCCTCGACCATCAAACCGCCTCGGCCGTGCGAGATTTTCTTCAATCCATCGCCGAGCCGGAAGTCGCCGCCTGCGGTTCCAATCCTCCCTACGCCGTCTTCTGCGATTCTCTGGAAAGCTACGCCGAGGACTGGACCCAGCATTTTCTCGACGAATTTCAGAAGCGCCGCGGCTACGACCTCCGTCCCCTGCTGCCGGCCCTCGTCACCGACATCGGCCCAAAAACCCTCGAAATCCGGCACGATTGGGGCAAAACCCTCACCGAGCTTTTCAACGACAATTTCGTCAAGCAGTTGCGCTCCTTCGCGGACATGCACCACACCCGATTCCGCATTCAGGCCTACGGCATGCCCTCGGCGGCGCTTTACAGCTACGTCAACGCCAACCTCCCCGAAGGCGAGGGATACCAATGGCACGACTATCGAGCCACCCGATACGCAACCTCCGCCTGCCATCTGCTCGGCGTTCCCGTCTGCTCTTCCGAGACGTTCACCTGGATTCATTCGCCCGTCTTTCGCGCCACCCCGCTGGACGTCAAGGCCGAGGCCGATCTTCATTTCCTCCAGGGCGTCAACCAGGTCATCTGCCACGGCTGGCCGTACACGCCCGCGCAAGTGGCCTTCCCCGGTTGGAGCTTTTACGCCGCCGGCGTTTTTGACGATCAGAACCCCTGGTACATCGTCATGCCCGACGTCACGCGCTATTTGCAGCGCGTCAGCTTCATGCTGCGACAGGGATCCCCCGCCAACGACATCGCTCTCTATTTGCCCAACGACGACGCCTGGGCGAAGTTCACCCCCGGAAAAGTCGCTCTCACCGACCTCGTCGGCGAATGCATCGGCCACAAAATCGTGGGCGAAATCCTCGACGCCGGATACAACCTCGATTTCTTTGACGATGGCATATTGGATGCCCGCGGCAGGGCCGACAACGGCTCGCTGCTCTTCAGCCAGGGCAGCCGAGGCGAAAGCACCCGCGGCGAGGGCGGGATCCCCGGCGGAATTCGATACCACGTCGTAGTCCTCGCCGGCGTCGAACGCATGCCGCTTTCCACGTTGAAGAAGCTGGCGGATTTCGCCGCGCATGGCGGAGTGCTCATCGCCACCCGCCGCCTTCCCGCCATCGCGCCCGGATACAAAGCCACCGATGCCGACCAGAAAGCCGTCCAGACCATCGTCCGCCAACTTTTTCAGGACCCCGACGCCCCCGGCATTTTCATCCCGGATGAAAGCCGGTTTGCCGCGACCATGGAGACGCTCAAGAAATTCAGGCCCGACGTGCGGTTCTCGCCACCCGCGCCCCAGATCGGATTCGTCCGCCGCAACACCGACGGCGGCGCACTCTATTTTCTGGCCAACACCAGCAATCAGCCCAAAAGCGTAACCGCCGACTTCCGCACCGAAAGCATGTGGGCCCAGCAGTTGGACCCCGTCACCGGAAAAATCTCGCCGGCCCAAATCGTCGACCACCCGGAGGCTTACACCTCCGTGCAGCTCGATCTGGCTCCCTACGCCTCGACGATTCTGCTGTTCAGCAACCGCCTATACTTTGCCCCGGCCGCGACTCGGCCATCCCCCATGCCGCCTGCCCCGACGCCAATCGATCTCAACTCCGGATGGTCGGTTGCCTTCGGTTCCGACGCCCCGCCCGCCCCTGTTTCCGAGTTGCATTCCTGGACGGACGACCCCGCGACCCGATCGTTCTCCGGCGTGGCAACCTATAGCAATCATTTCACGCTCTCGGCCGATGTGCTGGCGGCGCGTCGGGTGACGATGGATTTTGGCGATGGCACGCCTTCCACCGTGGTTGAGAGGCGACCCCAGGGTTACCACGCCGAGCTTGACGCCCCCGTCCGCGACGCGGCCGTGGTCTATGTCAATGGCACGCGAGCCGGCGCCGTCTGGTGCGCCCCCTATCGTCTCGACGTAACAGACCTGTTGAAGCCCGGCGACAACGATCTCCGCGTTGAAGTCGCCAACACCGCCGTGAATTATTTGGCCGCTCACGGCTTCCCCAATTACGACAACCGGGGCGTCACGGCGCAGTTCGGCTCACGTTTTACCCCGGCCCCGGCCGAACAGTTCCAGCCAATTCCGTCCGGCCTGCTCGGTTCGATCAAGCTGATTGCCCAATCCCCCTGATCGGAGCAATACCCTCACCCTTGGCTCGACCACCCTTGCCGGCGGCATCAAGCGGAAGCCCGCGCTTATCGGCGCGGGCTTTCTTTTACGCCGGGTGAATCGCAATCGCCGCCGGATTTCGCCCAGCCGCCCTTGCCGTCAGCATCGAGGTTCTTGCCCAATTGCCATTTATTTCCATAATCAATCTTTTGCAACCGCCATGGTAGAAAACGCACAGCCGGACGATCCGATCGCCCACCGCATTGACGGTGTGGCCATCGAGCGGCCGCGTAGCGACCCGCCCTCCGGCGTTCCCCTGGCGCTGCGAACCGTCCAGCACGTCAAGGTCTCCCGCGGGCGCTTCGGGCAAACCTGGTCCCGACGCATCGTCATGATCAAATGGGTCATCTCCGGAATGGGAGCCATGAAAATCGGCTCCCAGCAATTGAATTTCGGATCCGGCATGGTGGCGATTTATCTTCCAATCTTCCCCCACCGATTCTGGGCCTTGAAGCCCGTCAACGAATTCTGCTGGTTCACCCTCGACGGACCTCTGGCCGAGGAGTTCATTTTGCAACTCGGCCTCAATGCCGGCGTATTCCATTGCCAGCCCCCAACGCTGGAAAAGCTTTATGGGTTGATGGACTGTCTTAAGGACCACACCATCCAGGGCCGCCGGCATGCAAGCCTTATGGCGATCGAGATGCTTTACGAGATGGCCAATTCCATCCGCACGCCGCGCGTCGCCCCGCTCGTGCAGCGCGCCCGCCATCTCATCGAGCAGGAATTCGCCGATCCCGATCTTTCCGCCGAGCGGATCGCCGCCGACCTGAGCTATCATCGCGGCTCCCTCAGCCGGCTTTTTCACAAACAGACCGGTGTCACGATCATCGAATATTTGACGCACGTCCGTCTCCAGGAGGCGAAAAACCTTTTGCGGTACACTCCGGACAAGGTCGCCGCCGTCGCGGAAAAATGCGGATTCCGCGAGGCCACCTATTTCTGCCGGTGGATTCGCAAACACACCGGAAAAACCGCCCGCGAAATGCGGCGCTCCGAATGAATCCCTCCTCCCGACAAACGGTCGCGCAGACCATCGACGCCGCCGCCCAGCTCCATCGCGCCGGACAGCTTTCGGAGGCCGAGCGGCGGTATCGCCAGGTCTTGGCCGTCCATCCGGACAATGCCGACGCCCTGCACCTGCTCGGCGTCCTCTCTTCGCAGCAGGGCCGGGAAGATGTCGCCGCCGACCTCATTCGCCGTGCCATCGCCCGCGATCCCCGTCAGCCGATGTACCACGGCAACCTGGGCCTCGCCCTCAGCCGTCTCGGTCGTCTCGACGAAGCGATTGCATGTTTCGAGAAGGCCCTGGCCCTCGGCAGCCGCGATCCCAACGTCCTCAACAACTATGCCGATGCCTTGCGCAAAGCCGGGAAATCCGACCGCGCCCTGCCCATTTTCCGCCAGGCGATTGCGATGGATCCCCGGCTCGCCGAGTCCCACAACAACCTGGGCATCGCCCTTGCCGACCTGGGGCGGATCGACGAAGCCGTCGCCTCCTATCACGAGGCGCTTCGCCTCGACCCCCGCTTTGCCGAGGTCCGCAACAATCTTGGCAACGCGCTATTGAAGAAGCACCTTTTCGATGAGGCGATCCGGGAATTTGAACAAGCCCTGGCCGCCCGGCCGGATTATCCCGAGGCATTGATGAACCTCGGCGCCGCCCTGAAGGCCGCGAATCAAGACGATCGCGCCATCGATCTGTTTCGCCGCGCGCTGAAGCTCCGGCCGGATTTCTTCGAGGCCCTGCTCAACTACGGACAAGCTCTGTGCGACCGCCGCCAATTCGACCAGGCCATCGCCGCCTTCCGAAAGGCGATCGCTCTCCGCCCCGACGACCCCGCCGCGCACTTTCACCTTTCCGGCGTACTCCTGCTCACCGGCAATTTCGCCGATGGTTGGCGCGAGTACGAATGGCGGCTGCTCAAACCGGACTTCGGCCCCGCCCAAACCCGATTCCCACAGCCGCGATGGACGGGACAGGATTTGGCCGGCAAACGCGTCTTTCTCCATGCCGAGCAGGGCGCGGGAGACATCGTTCAGTTCTGCCGTCTGGCCACTCTTCTGGCGCGGCGCGGGGCGCAAACGATCCTCGCTTGCCCGCCGACGTTGCTTCGCTTGCTTCGCACTCTCGACGGCATTTCGCATCTACTCACCAACACCCAAACGGTTCCCGATTTCGATTATCACTGCTATCTGCTAAGTTTGCCGTTGCTCCTTGGCCTGAACCTGCAAACCATCCCGGCCCACGTGCCCTACCTCCATCCCCAGCCCGATTCGGCCGAGCATTGGCGAACGCGCCTGATGCCGCTGGGAAATCGAAAAAAGATCGGCCTGGTCTGGGCCGGCAATCCCAATTACTCCAACGACCACAATCGCTCGATTCCGCTCCCCGCGTTTGCTCAACTGGCCGAAGTCTCCGGCGTTGTTTTCATCAGCCTTCAGAAAAGCGATGCGGCCAACCCGGTTGCGACGCCGGGGTTTGAGTTGATCGATCACACCGCCGAAATTTTCGATTACGCCGACACCGCCGCCCTGATCGCCAATCTGGACCTGGTGATCGCCGTCGACACCTCGGTTGCCCATCTCGCCGGCGCCCTGGCCAAGCCGGTATGGACCCTTCTTCCGTTCCATCCGGATTTGCGATGGATGCTGGACCGATCCGATTCACCTTGGTATCCGACGATGCGTCTGTTCCGCCAGCCCCGCCCGGGCGATTGGCAAACCCCGATCCGCCAAATCGCCGACGCCCTGGGCGAGTTCGTCAAAGCCCCATGACGCGATTTGAGTTTTCCCCCAAAAGCCGCTTGAATACCCCGGTGCTTGAACCGTGTGTCACGCTTATTCGTGGCGAGTGTCGGCAGATCGCCCTCCTTTTCTTTCAATAGGCAATTGGCAATCGGCAATTGGCAATCTCGCCCTCTCCTGGCATTCGGCCTGCTTCTAACCATCACCGCGAGCGCTCACGGCGTATCCGTTGTGGAAAACCTGCGCTGCGAGTTCCTCCGCGACCCCGTGGCCATGGATGTCGCCCGACCCCGCCTGAGTTGGACGATCGCCTCCGACAGGCGCGGCGAATCCCAGACCGCCTATCAAATCCAAGTGAGCCGCGACGGACGCACGGTCTGGGACAGCGGCCGGGTTGAGTCGGATCGCTCCGACAACGTCGAATATGCCGGCGAGCCGCTGGCGTCCGGAGCCGACTACCAATGGAAAGTGCGCGTATGGGACCAGCAGGTCACGCCAACCGATTGGAGCGATTCGTGCACCTGGACAATGGGACTTTTGAAGCCTGGGGATTGGAAGGCCAAGTGGATCATTCCATCTGCCAGGGACAAGCCGCTCGAAGAGCCTTACCTGCGCCGCCTCTTCACGCTTGATGCCGCGCCGCAATCGGCGATCGTCCGCGTCAACGTCATGGGCTGGTTCGAGCTGTACGTCAACGGGGTGAAGGTCGGCCAGGACGTGATCGGTCCCGCGGTGACCGATTATTCCAAGCGCTCGCTCTATCTGACCTACGACCTCAAATCCTACCTGCGTCAAGGGCCCAACTGCATCGGACTGTGGATGAGCCGCGGATGGTATTGGCTGGGCCGGCGAGGCGTGGACTACGATCAGCCGATCGCGCGCCTGCAACTGGACATGATCGTGGACGGCAAGCCGCGGATGATCGGGACCGATGCGAACTGGCAGTGCAAAACGAGCGGCCGCGGCATCCTGGGCCAATGGAGTTTTGATCATTTTGGCGGCGAGCAGGTCGATGCCCGGTTGGACGAGCCGGCGTGGAGTTCGCCCCAGTTCCCGGCCTGGGATTGGGCCGCCGTCAGTGAGGTCCCCGCGCCGCCCGTTCCCGCCGAGGCCCAGCAAACCCCCGCCGACCGCGTCGTCAAGACCATTCCCGCCGTCTCCTGCGCCGATCTGGGTGACGGGCTTTACGCGCTGGACTTCGGCGCCAACCTCGCGGGCTGGCTTAGCCTGCGCCTGCATCGCCTGCAAGCCGGGCAGGTCGTGAACATCCACTATTCCGACACGTCCGTCTCCCGCAAGGACTTCGAAACGCACAACCAGGAGGACCGATTCATTTCCGCCGGCAAGGACGGCGAGGTTTTCACCGACAAGTTCAACTATCACGGGTTTCGCTACGCAACCATCCAAGGCCTGCCCTCCGCACCACAGCCCCGGGACGCGCAGGCCCTGGCCATCGGCGCCGATTGGGAGCCTGGCGGAAGTTTCCAGTGCTCCAGCCCGCTCATCAACCGCATGCATGACGTCGACCTCTGGACGTTGCGGAGCCTGAGCCAGGGCGGATATCTCTCGGACTGTCCGCACCGCGAACGCCTGGGATACGGCGGCGACGGCCAGGTTTCCATCGAAAGCTGCGTATCCAACTTCTGGATGCCGGCGTTCTACGAACAATGGACGAAGGATTGGCGCGACGTCCAAGACCCCTTGACCGGATACATTCCCCACACCGCTCCGCAAGGCGAAGGCGGCGGCGGCCCGCCCTGGGGCGCGGGTTTGCAGGCGCTCGCCTGGCGTCTGAATCTTTACTATGACGATCGCAGGGCGCTGCAAGAAAACTACCAAGCCTGTCGGCGGTACGTCGAATGGATCGAATCCCGCGCTCAAGACGGCATCCTCCACGCCTACGGAGGCCAGTGGGATTTCATCGGTGATTGGGTGCCTCCCGGCCCGGTGAACGGCAACGACTGGAACTTCCCCTCGCGCACGGCGGCGGAATGCTTCAACAACTGTTATCTCGTCTATCTCGTCGATCAACTCGCCCAGATGGCCGCCGCGCTCGGACTTCCCGACCAAGCCAAGGTCTATCAAGACCAGGCCGAGGCGATGCGGCCGCGCATCCAAGCGGCCTTTTACGATGCCGGGAAAACATTCTACGCCGTCGACGAGCAGGCCTATCAGTTGATGCCTCTATTGACCCGCGTAACGCCCGAGAATCTGCGCGCCGAGGTGGCCAACAATCTTCAAGACGGCATCCTCGTCAAAAACAAGGGTCATCTCGACACCGGCATGCTCGGCACCTATTTCCTCCTTCAATATCTTCAGGACACCGGCCGAAACGATTTGCTCTGGACGATCGTCACGCAGACCACCTATCCCGGGTGGGGATACATGCTCGATCGGGGAGCGACAACTTGGTGGGAACAATGGAACGGCGGCCCATCCCGCATCCACGCCTGCTTCAACTCTCTCGATGGGTGGTTCTATCAAGGCCTCGCCGGCATCCGGCCCGATCCCACGGCCCCCGGCTTCAAGAAGATCATCATCAAACCCGCCGTCGTCGGCAACCTCACATGGGTCAACGCCTATTACGATTCGCTCCATGGCCGTATCGTCAGCCAGTGGAAATACCAAAATGGGCTTCTCTCGATGCACGTTGTCATCCCGGCCAATACAAGCGCGACGATTTATGTCCCCGCTCGCGACGCGGCATCCGTGCTGGAAAGCGGCGTGCCCGCAACTCGGTCGGTGGGATTAATTTTTCTGCGCATGGAGAGCGGCGCCGCCGTTTTCCACGCAGGCTCGGGCGTGTACGATTTCACCAGTTCACCGGATCGCGCTTCCACCGCGAGATGATCGCGGCCCCGTAATAACTAATTGCTCCTACGCCCCAAATCGGTCGCCATCCGATTGACATCTCCTTCGCCTTGACGGGAAAATGGCCAATGACAAATGACCAATGACAAATGACATTAATACTTTGAAAGCGAGGGTGCTATGCCCGCTCAATTCCCGTTTTGGTCAGGGTCCACTTTTCATTCCGTTCACGGCGCGTTGAACGTTGCCCTGCACACCTATAACAATCCCGAACGCCGGCACGCGGCGGAAAAGCTGGCCAGGGCTTTCTTGACCATCAGCCGCGAGCCCGGCGCCGGCGGCGTTCCCCTGGCGCAGCGGTTGGCCGAGCGGCTCAACGCCCGTGGCCCCGGCGACTGGACCGCCTGGGATCAGGAGTTGGTCGAGAAAGTCTCGGCCGAATATCATCTGAAAAAGGGCGCCGTCGAGACGGTCGACGAGCGGCCCCACAACTGGCTGAACGACCTGGTCACCAGCTTCTCGCAGCACGTCACACCATCGGACGTGGGCGTATTCAAGAAAGTGGCGAGCACGATCCGCGCATTGGCGACCGCCGGACACGCGATCATCGTCGGACGCGGCGGGCGGTTCATCACCGAGGGTCTGGCGGGTGGCATTCATCTCCGCCTGGTCGCCCCGCTGGAATACCGCATCAAAACCACGGCCGAATCGTTTAAGCTATCGCTTCCGGCCGCGGCCAAGCGCCTGGCGGAAATCGACCGGGCTCGCACCCTCTTCTATCGCCAGTTCTGGCCGGGGAAATCTCTCGATCCGCAGAATTTCACCCTGACGCTGAATTCCGGCGAGCTGTCGCTGGACGAAATGGTCGCCTGCATTCTGCCGCTCGTTCCCCAGCGCGATCCCGGGGCGTCCGGATCCGCCGATGAATCCGGCCTGCCGGGCCAGGATTGACGGTTTGACTTTGACCTTTTCACGGCCATATAAACCCGCGGCCACGCCAACGTTTTACAATTTCAGCTTCATGTCTGGAAGGAGCGCCTATGCGATACCGGCTCTTGGGCGATAGCGGGCTTCGGGTGTCGGAGATTTGTCTGGGGACGATGACCTTCGGTGAAGACTGGGGCTGGGGCGCGGCCAAGGATGAGGCACGCAAAATGTACGACGCCTACCGCCAGGCGGGCGGCAATTTCATCGACACCGCCAACTTCTACACCCTGGGCACCAGCGAGAAATTCCTCGGCGAATTCACGCGCGATCATCGCGGCGAAGTCGTGCTGGCCACCAAGTACACCAATTCGCAGCCCGGCAATGATCCCAATGCCGCGGGAAATCATCGCAAAAACATGTTCCAGGCGATCGAGGCCAGCCTGAAGCGGCTGGAGACCGATTACATCGACCTCTATTGGCTGCATATTTGGGACCAGATCACCCCGGTCGAGGAGGTCATGCGGGGTTTCGAGGACCTCATTCGCTCGGGCAAGGTGCTTTATGCGGGCGTGTCGGACGCGCCGGCATGGTGGATCGCCCGGGCCAACACCCTGGCTGAATTCCGCGGTTGGGGGAAATTCGTCGGCCTGCAAATCGAATACAGCCTGATCGAACGCACGGTCGAGCGCGAATTGCTGCCGATGGCCAAGGCGCTGCGCCTCGGCGTGACCGCGTGGTCCCCGCTGGCCGGCGGCGTGCTTTCCGGAAAATATCAGGGCGGCGCCCAAGCCAAGGACGCGCGCTACAACTCGGAAATGATGAAACCGATGATGCAGGCCGGAGACCGCACGGATAAAATCGTCGCCGCCGTCAAACAGGTGGCCCAGCAGGTCGGACGAAGCGCGCCGCAGGTTGCTCTGGCGTGGCTCTTGCATCGCGATCAGCCGATCATTCCCATCATCGGCACCCGCAAGATCGCTCAGCTTCACGACAACTTGGCCGCGCTGGACTTGAAGCTTGATCGCGAGCAGCTTCGATTGCTCGACGAGGTCAGCGCCGTCCCGCTCGGCTTTCCGCACGACTTTTACCGCCAGGAGCTTGTTCGCGGAATAGCCTACGGCGGCCTGCGTGACAAGATCATCGCGTGAGAAGGTCCGGCACGGCTTATAAAACAAAACCGGCCCCGGCGTTATCGCCGGGGCCGGTCTGCTTTTCACTCTAGTTGTCGCCAGGCGGCCGCCACGGTTTTCGACGGCCGCTGGCTCATCGTCAGCTGACTACCGGCGCGGGGGGCGCCGCGATGAAGGCGGACTTGCCCGTCCTCTTGCTTCGCCTGAGGAAGTAGATGGCGCCGTAGACGCCCCAGAGGGCACAGAACCCAAGGGCGTAGAACGGCTCCTTGGCGCTCATGCCCGGCACGCTGAAGGGACCGATCACGTAGAACAACATGCACCCCAGGTTCGCCACCAGGCCGAACGCCGGGATCAATTTGTGCTTCAGGAAGTTGTGCATGTGGTGCTCGTGGAAAGCGACCATCGCCACGATGCAACTCATCATGTAGAGCAGGAACGTGCCGAAGTTGCTGATCAGGGTGATGATCAGCAGGCTGCACGGGAATTTCTGGGCCGTGGCGTAGCTGAAGACGCCCTTGTACCAGATGCTGCCGGACTGGGCGGTTGACAGATTGGTATCCAGCGAAGCGCTGGATGCGGGGCCGCAAAGGTAGAAGAGCACGCCGAAGACGCCGACGACGACGGATATGGTCGCCAGCGTCCAGATGCAGCGGTGCGGGGTATTGTTCTTGCCGTGGAGCAGCCCGAAGTGATTCGGAACTTCCTCGTCGCGGCCCATGGCATACGTCACGCGAGCGCCGGTGTTGATGCACGACAGCGTGGTGCCGATCATCGCCAGGAAGACGGTGATGGCTTCGATGAACATGAACCACCATCCCGCCTTGGCCGAGCCCCACGTCCACGCGCCCACAAGCTGCATCATGTCGCCTATCGGCGCCGGCGATCCGGCGGCGGTTTGATTGGTATAGCAGGAGCTTTGGAAGTAATTGGCGGCGAAGTATTCAAACAGGTAACAGAATCCACCCTGAATCAGCAGCGACGCGACGATCGCGATCGGTATGTGCTTCTTGGGATTCTTCGCTTCTTCGCCCATGGAAGAGACCGATTCGAATCCCACCAGGCACAGGATCGCGATGCACCCCTGGATCAGGATGTACTGCCCGCTATGCCAGTGGATCACCGACTTGGCGCTGTCGTGATAGTTGAACTGCCAGACGCCCTTGGAGTCCTGCACCATGCCGCCCAGGTACGAAATGGTGACCGGTTCGGGAATCGCCTTGGCAGCGCCCGACGGAAGGGCGGCGAGTTTGCCCGTGGAGTCCGTCGGAACCACGATCGGGTTACCTTTGGCGTCGTTGATGACGTTGCCCTTGCCGTCAGCGGCGTAATAGACGGGGACGGAATTGCCTGCGGAATCCAGCTTTGGCGTAGTCGTGCCGGCCGGATCGGGAATCTGCTTAGTGGGATCGTTTGGGAACTTCGGATCCTGCACCATGTTTGGAACGCTGTCTTGAACGTATTGCACGGCCGTGCCGTTGGAATCCAGCGTCCAGTCCGTATCGCCTTCCTTGGTGTGTAGGCGATGCGTGATCGCCATGCACGAAAAGATCAGCAGCGCCGTGATCTGAATTACGTTGATCGCCACGTTCACGCTCGTTGCGCCGACAACGCCGCGGTAGGCGATGTACGACACGCCGAAGGAGAAGACG
>JBEKKC010000095.1:0-17273 GCA_050010915.1 Tepidisphaeraceae bacterium
TTGGAAAAAAGGTTTGGAACGAAAGTTCATTGCCTCGAAAAAAGTAAAACATCGATCATCCCTGCCCATCGCATGTTCGGGGATTTGTCCCCTCACCCCGGCCTCTGCCCGTGAGTACAGGGGCAGAGGCCGGGCGGCTGCGAGGATTCCGGCCTTCATTGCTGCGCCCGCCGCCGCCGGCGAAGCAGCGCCAGGGCGCCGATGCCCAGAAGACTGAAGCTGGCCGGCTCGGGCACGGGAGTGAGTTCGAAGGCCTCGGTTTGTCCGTCGTAAATGCCGTAGCCAACGATGTCGCCGTTGTCGTTAATGCCATAGGCTGCTACCAACTGCCAGCCGGAGCCGGCGGGGATGAGCGAATTGAGGTCGGTCATGGTTCCGCCCAGGTCGGTGATCGGATCGCCGCCGGAATACAGAAACGCGTCATCGGTTATGCCGTCGGATAGGTACGAATCGCCGACGATCTGCCCCGCGTTGTTGATTGCCCAGGCCTCGCTGGAGCCGCCGAGGTCGCCCAGATCGGTCATTGGCCCGCTGCCGGAGTAAAGGAAGGCGTCGTAGTTACCGCCGATCCCACCGGAGGCTTGGCCGGTGATCAGACCTTGGTTGTTGATGGCGTAGGCGTAGCTGGCGCCGCCGGGGCCGCCGATCTGGCCCAGGTCGGTCATGGTTCCGCCGGAATACAGGAACGCGCGGTCGGATCCATCGGTCGTCCAGGAGTTTCCGACGACTTGTCCGCTGTCATTAATGCCGGCGGCCGAACTGTTTCCCACACCGGGATCGAGATTCCCCAGGTCGGTCAAGGTGCCACCTCCGCCGGGGGAGTAGAGGTACGCTTCGTAGGGATACAATTGTCCGCCCGAATAGGTAAAGGCCTCGCCAGCAACCTGCCCGGAGCTATTAATGGCGGTGGCAAAACCACCCGTATAGCCACCGGGCAGCGTGGCTATGGCGGTGACCGAGCCACCCGTGTCGATGAACGAGGTCATGTTGGAATAACCGATGGGGTCAGTCATAGTGGGGCTGTAGGAATTGCCGACGATCTGCCCGGAGGCGTTGATGGCGTAGGCAGCGCTGTTCGTCCCGCCGAGGATGGGGTTGAGGTCGGTCATTGCACCGCCTTGGTATTCGAACGCGTGATATGTGCCGTTGGCCAGGAACGAATAGCCGGCGATCTGCCCGGCGTTGTTGATCCCGTCGGCGTAGCTGGCGCCGCCAAGGTTGCCCAGGTCAGTGACGTTGTAGGTCTGGGCGTTGGAAGCGGACGCGATCCACAGGGGCGCGGTGATTCCCAGCGAGACCGCGAGGAATCGGGAATTGGTTTTAGACGTTTTCATTGGATTTCTGTCTCTTTCTGTTTGGAAAAAAGTTTGGAACGGAAAGTCGATCTACTCGAAAAAGCAAAACATCGATCATCATTGCCAATTGCACGTTCGGGGATTTATCCCCTCCCCCCGGCCTCTGCCCGTGCACACGGGGAGAGGCCGGGCGGCTGGCGAGGGATTCCGCCGTTCATTGCGGCGCCCGGCGCCGGCGACGCAGTAACGCCAGGGCGCCGATGCCAAGAAGACTGAAGCTGGCCGGTTCGGGGACGGCGGCGGGTTCAAAGTCGTAGGTCGTGCTTCCGCTGGCGGTGCCGAGCGTGAACTGGTCGACGTATCCGTCGTAGTTATCAGTTGAGCTGCCGAAGCCCACCTGCAGCGCGATGCCGCCGAGCTCGGGCAAGCCACCGTTTTCAATCGTGGCATCGGGAAAGTCCGTCAGGAACGTGGAGAGGGGCATCACGCCCGTGCCTGGACCAGCGATGCTATCGTTATCCCAAAACCCGCCCTCGAAGGCGTTCCAGCTCTGCCACTGATTCTGGGCCGTAGCTTCCTGCGTGGGCAAGCTTCCATTGCCGTCCGACGAACCCTGCTGATACGGCGGCTCGAAGAAAAGCGTATCCAAGGTATTCGCGAGGGCGCCGGCGTCGCCGGAGTTGTCAACGTTGCCGGTGTTGATGGATATAGCGAGGTAGGGGAATTGCTGCCCATTGTTGGTGACATCGAACGCCGAATAGCTCAGCGAAGTGATTGAACTGAGGAGCGTTCCGTCAAATTGCTCAGTGGCGAGCGCCGCAGCGCCGTCGCCGCCATAACCCTCGGGTGGGGGATTAAGGGGATTGGGGACGTAGGGAGTCTCCAATTGCACGCTGCCCGTATTGCCCGGAAAAAGTGGGCTGGCGCCTCCCGGGTCCGACGTTATTTGGGCAGTGCCGCCGGTGGCGAGGATGTTCCCGTAGTCATCGAACGTATTCAATGTCCAGTTGTCCATGTTGCTTGGAGTAACGACAACGGTACCTGCTCTGGAAAGACCTTCGAGTCCGGGTACAAACATCAATAGCGGCGCTGCGATTCCCATTGAAGCCGCGAGGAATCGGAAATTGGTTTTAGAAGTTTTCATTGGCTCTCTCTCTTTCACTTTGGAAAAAAGTTTGGAACGGAAGCTCATTGCCTCTAAAAAAATAAAACATCGATCATCATTGCCAATTGCATGTTCGGGGATTTATCCCCTCCCCCCGGCCTCTGCCCGTGGGCACACGGGCAGAGGCCGGGCGGCTGCGAGGGATTTCGCCGTTCATTGCGGCGCTCGCCGTCTGCGGCGCAGCAGAGCCAGGGCACCGACGCCAAGAAGACTGAAACTGGCCGGCTCGGGGACCGATGCCTGGATGTTGTCGATCGCGACGGAGTTTGCGTACCCCGGCTCGGCGTTGAGGTAGATGAAGGTCTCATCCGGATTGGCGTCCGGAACGATCCCGCACTGCATGGGGTCGCCGCTTTCCTCAAGCGTTCCGTTGACGTACGCATCGACGGTGCCGGTGGAATAATTTGCATCCAGTTCCACGTGGTTGACCGAGTTGTCGGTGTAGCTGAAGAAGCTGGTCAGGCCGGTGTTGTCGGCGGTGCGGATGCCGAAGATCCCGCCTGTGCCGCTCGTTGGCGCGATTGCAAAATCAAACCCTGAATTACCGCCCTGAAAGTTGTTTACGCCCAATAGAATCCCGACGCTCGACGGACCGCCGTTGAGCACCTTGGTCTGAATCGTGGCCGCCGGCGGGGCGTTCAAGACGTCCACGTCGAACGAGACTTGTAGGGATTGCGTTGTGACGCTGTATTCGGTGTCCAGGTAAACCGCTCCCTCCTGATCGTTGCTGCTATTGGAGGTGAGCACGGCGGCCTTGGACATTCCATCGGGATTGCCTACCAGCACGGTCCCATCGTCCGCGGTTGGCGGTGAATCGCCATAAGGATTCGTCGTGCTGTCGCTGTAGCCGCCGATCGAATACGGCTGGGTGATCGGCAGGGAGGTGCTGGCGTTGGTCGCCGGCGCCTGACCGACCGTATCGCCGTCAAACGTGATGTTCATGAACGGGTCCGCCATGGCGGGAATGGACCAGAGTGGCCAGGACATCCCAACGGCGGCCAAGGTTAATAGGGTCTTGTGTTTCATAAATCAGTTTCCTTCCGGAGCGCGTTTAAGGTCGGCTCCGACTCTCCTCCGACAGACGCGCGTCGGCCGCATAATTGACATCAATGAGTAGGCCTGTGACATTCACGACTTCATGCGCTATTTCGTATATTTCACCTCTCCTTGCGGGAATTGACGGTTCCGGTTTTCGCTCGGCAGTCGAGGCCGATGCGATCGGTCCGAAAGACGACCGTCAAATCCCCGTTCTTCAGAACGCGATCCGCTGCGCCGCCGCGGCAAACAGCCGCTCAGACGACAGCTTGAGTTAGGCGGCCAGACAACGGGGGCGCCTCGGCTCGGAAGCTGCCAGGGCGAGCCGCTGGTATCCGTCGGCTTCCCGCGCGTTGGTCATTTTTGAGATTTCGTTGCGGATGCTGTCGGCGATCATCTGATTGCCCTTCAGTTCCGCCGCTCCCAGAAGGGATTCCAATATGGCTTGACGCTTGCTCATGATTACCTCGCAGTAAACGGACTCTTGTTGATTGACTCGACTGGAATTTTCCTATTCGCGGATGCCCGGGCGCGGGCTGCGCCGGCGCGGGGGCGATCATTTGCTAAGGCGGCGCCCGGGCTGGCCCTTTTTGAGTTGATGAATTGACGTCTCTGTCGGAGCCGGCGGCTTTTGCCCGGATGATTCGCGGCGAGGACCGCACCAGGGCCGCACAAATGGCCGGGTCGCTGGACGCAAATGCGCCGGCGCCCACTTGCCGAACGCGCCGCTCGTCTTGGTGCGTCATGCGCTCGTCGAGCAGAACGCACTGCAACCGCGCCTGCGCACGCCGCGCTTTGAGAAACAATTCCCACGGCCGCATGTCCGGGACGTCCAGGCTCGCCACCAGCAGTTGGAAGCGCAATAGCCTGAGCATTCCCAGCGCTTCAGCCCCGCTGTGGGCCTGGCTGAAGGAATCGGGTTGCAGCGCGACGATCGCGGCCGGCGATACTCGCACCAGCAAAACGTCCGCGACTGATGCGCTGCGATCCTCGATCCACGTGCGTTGTTGCGATGAAACTGTCATGCCGGTCGTATAACGAACCGGATGCCAACTGGCCGGAGGGCGCGCGGATTGATCGCAACTGAATCGCCACAAAACAGTTGTGGAGTTTGGACGGCTGCACGCGCTGCCGCTGCCGCGCGACCATTTTGGATCACTGACGTTGATGCCGCGGGCGATAAACGGAATTGACTTCGGCGCTTAGGTGGGGCGCGACCATTGCGGCCGCTTTGCGACCATTTTGGTCGCGCCATTCGACCAACGAAAAAGCGGCGTCGCGCTTCGGCGAACTTCCTCGCCGGCAAGCAACAGGTGATTGATTGAGGTCGGCTACAAAGTCTTGTTTGGGCGCAGCCAAGCTGCGCTTTCTGGCGAGGAAAAAGGGATTCTGAACTTCTTGATGAAGCGATTGAGCCGGCGGCGCTCGATTCCGAGCAAGGACGCGGCGGACGCGCGGCGATATCGGCTTCGCGTCAGCGCTTCGGTGATTTGCCGGCGGATCATTTCGTCCAGGTTCATGTCGGAGGCCGAAGGACGTCGGATGGGAGCCCGAATAGGCGCCGGCAAATTCTCGAAGGTGATCTCATTGCCGTCGGCCAGCACGCTGGCCTGCTCGAGGGCATTGAAAAGTTCACGGACATTGCCCGGCCAGGAGTAACTCTCCAACGCCGCCAATGCCGAGGGGCTGAGCGGCTTGAAGGTTTCCGCATTGATCTGGGCCTGTCGAGTCAGGAAGTCCTCCGCAAGCGCCCGAATATCCGCTCCCCGCTCTCGCAATGATGGAACATTGATCGCGATGACCTGAAGGCGAAACAGCAGGTCCTGCCGAAATTGGCCGGCGGCGACCATCGCGTCCAGATCGCGGTGGGTTGCGCTGATTACGCGGATATTCACGGGATAGGAACGACTGTCGCCAACGGGAACGACGCGCCGATCCTGGAGCACCCGGAGCATTTTCGCCTGTAGCGCCGGCGACAATTCTCCGATTTCGTCGAGGAACAGGGTTCCGGTATCGGCTGCGCGGACAAATCCCAGCGTGTCCCGCACCGCGCCGGTGAACGCGCCGCGGACATGCCCGAACAACTGGCTTTCGAAGAGCGTTTCGGAAAATCCGCTGCAATCAACGGGCACAAACGGTTT
Organism: Tepidisphaeraceae bacterium; assembly: GCA_050010915.1. GTDB lineage: Bacteria > Planctomycetota > Phycisphaerae > Tepidisphaerales > Tepidisphaeraceae > PALSA-1353. The sequence continues at coordinate 5,637 of JBEKKC010000095.1, forward strand.
GTCCGCGCGTGGCGAACGATGGTGAATGTACCGGGCCAGCATCTCCTTGCCGCTGCCGGTCTCCCCCAGAATCATGATAGTGGAGGGCCGCTTGGCCGCTCGGGCGGCGATCTCCTTCATCCAGTCCATCGCCGGCGAAGCACCGATCAACGGCTCCTCCGCCATCGCGGTCTCATCAACGCATTTTCCATCAGTCTTTGGCATCCACTTCCCACTCAACGTTTCGGAGATGGCGGCACCGATGCAATGCCGTGTCCGATGACCCACTGACACACCCACCCACGCCCGGTTGGAAACGGAGCGGCCAAATGGAACGCCGCGTCTTAAATTGGCCGGCGCGATCGGCGGGCGGCACAAATTACTCCGCCAGCGGCCAGCAGGCCGAGCGACATCGGCTCCGGCACCACCACCGGCCCAGCAGGTTCGAGGCTGTTCACCGTCACGCCGCCGCCATCGATGAAGGCTGTGTCTCCCTCTTGGTCGTACTGCGTGGCGTTGGTCTTTACCACGATGGTGTCGCTTGTGTCCCCGGGCGCGATGCCGGCCGTCGAATAATCCAGCGTAATATAGTCCCCAGGGCCTGCCAACGACAGGACCGCCGAGTCATAGGTCACGACGCCCGAACCACTCACGTAATCCAGGTTGGTCGAATAACCGAAGTAGAAGTCCACCGATACACTGTGAATGGAATCCGTATAGCCGGTAGCGGCCTCGATCTGGTAGGTGAAGTCCATGCCGCCCGTACTGGGGTCGGAATACACGCTGGAGATCAGAGTGCCTCCGAAGCCGCCGTTGTCAGAAACAAACGGAACGAGCTCCGAATACACGGGATCCAGACCCGCCAACGTCACCGTGCCGGGCGTGGAAACCGGCGTTCCGGGAACCAGAATCGCTCCCGCGGCTGGCGAGCCCGTGAATGCCAATATGCCCAAGAGCACCGCGCTCAAAGAAATGCCAGCGGAAATATTTTTAATTCGGGCGACCATTTCCTGCCTCCGAGAGATTCCATATCGTGCCGAGCAACTCCTCAATATCCCGAACGCCGCGGCCGAGCCAGCATGCCCAGCGACACCACGATCAGTGCCAGCGATGTGGGCTCTGGCACCACCACCGCACCAAAGGGCACCGACGTGTTGACCATTCCGTTTTCGTTATCGAGCACCTCGGCGTTGCCCATCGTGTACGTCGTCGAGTTCGTCCGGACAATCAATTCATCCGTCACCTCTTGGGGACCCACCAGATCATCCAGCGCGAAACCGTAGCCCACCACCGCGCCGTTGGCCGAAAGGTCCACTTCGTCGGGCGCCACGTTCCCCGGCGTCGTGCTCGAATTGTCCGACGGATTCGGACTATCCAGTTGCACCACCCCCGTGTTGGATCCATAGTCCGCGTCCACGGAATACCCCGAAAAGCTGGACACCGTCATACGGTTGAACGAGTCGGAATTGGCATCGTTCGGACCCGTGTTGGTCAATTGATATACGAAATCATCCCCGTGGGTCGTCGGATTGAGGTACACCTTCGCGGTCAACGAAAAATCAAATACCAAGCCATGCCTGGTCTCATTTAGGCTTTGAGTATAGGTGGCCACAGGAAGGCCCTCGCCGGCAACGGAATATGTTCCGGCGACAGGGGTGGGCCCACCGCCTGGAGTCAGCACCGCCGCCGACACCGCTGGGCCGCTGAAACTCCAAATTCCCAATGCGAACGCACACCCAACCGCCGCCGCTCTGATCCCGCCAATGGCAAACATTTTAAACTCCTCCGCTGCGATAACAGTTGTGCCGAATGGTCAAAATAGTCAGCATCTACTCCAGTCCTTGTGAATCCCAAGTTAGACTCGCGACCTCCATTGTCAACAAAATAAAGATAGGAATTTTGGTTCAATTCGCCTACGCGGGATCTTGTGGCCCAACCAAAACCCACAAATGCAGAATTAAACCGGCAGTGGTGACGCATTTTGTGTGGACGACGACGTTTTTCGCGATTATGCAAATAAAGGCAAATTTTGATAAATTCTGACTGGCGCGTCAGTCGTGATCGTTTCGCGGCGACAGTGTGTGGCAAGAGGCGCAAAAAGTTGGCCATGCGCGGTACGCTTCGCCTCCGCAAGCCATGACACTTCAGGCGCTCCATTTTCAGGCCGTTCTTCATCTCGTCCATCGGGAAGGTTTCGCCTCTCTCGGAAAGGCTCCGCCTCTCTGGCGGTGTTCGCTTTCGCCGCACACCCGTGGTTAAGATGGCTGGCCGATGCGAGTCCTGATCGTCGCCAATAAATCCAAGCCCCCCGTCGCCGCCGCGCTGGAACGTATCGTTCCCACCATCGCAAAGGCCGGTCAACTCGTCGGCATCGACACCGAAACTCAGACCGACGCGATCGTCGCCGACGCGGATGTCATTCTCGTTCTCGGCGGCGACGGCACGCTCCTCTCGGCAGCGCGCCGGTTGCGCGGCCGGCAGATTCCACTGCTTGGCGTCAATTTCGGCCGGCTCGGATTTCTCGCCAGCTTCACCCCAAAACAGTTCGATCAGCATTTCCCCGATTTCGTGGCGGGGAAACTGCCGATCACGGCTCGGCTCGCGCTGGAAACGTCGGTGCTTCCGGCGGAAATCCATTGCCGATTCGGGGATTGCGCCGACGTTGCCCAGCGCCGAAGGTTCGTGTCAACGGCGCTGAACGATGCGGTCGTCACGGCCGGCGCTCCCTTTCACATGATCGAACTGGAGATCGCCGCCAACGGTCCAAACCCGGGCGACGGCGAATGGGCGGGCATTGGATATTTCGGCGACGGGGTCATCGTCGCGACGACCAGCGGAAGCACCGCCTACAACGTTTCGGCCGGCGGGCCCATCATCAGCCCCAACGTCGATGCCTTTTGCGTGACGCCAATATGCCCTCATAGCCTTTCGTTCCGCCCGGTGGTGATCTCATCCAACTCCACCGTGGTCATCACGGCGATTCGGGTCAACGAGGGAACCACGGTGTTTTGCGATGGCCAGGAGAGCACAAACCTTGTGGCCGGCGAGCGAATCGTCATTCGCCGAAGCCCCGAACCGGTCTTGCTGGTTGAGAACCCCGAATCGCAGGAGTGGCACACGCTGGCGGCAAAACTGAACTGGGCGGCCAGTCCCGGCTATAATAAAATCAAGCCGTAGCGAACGAACGTCCAATAACCTGGCCGTGGCAATGAACTGACCGCCAAATCGTGCCAAGATTTTGGCCGAGGCGAGCTGGTAGGCCGATAGTTTGCTGCGGGCGCAGGCAATACAAGCCAGGGAGTTCACGGGATGCGGCATGGGTTCGTCGGGTGTGTGATGCTCTTATGGGCCGTGGAAGGCTTGGCCACCACAGGCGCGGCGGTCCAGGCTCAAACCGTACCGTCGCCGGCCGAGCGGATGCTCAACGAGATGCTCAACCCGGCGCCCGCGGCGCCGCCCACGACCCGGCCCGGCCCGGCACCCGTGTTGGAACCTACCGGCTACGTGCCCAAGGCTGCCAATTCCCAGTTGCTCCGTGAAGGCACCGACGTCATCGCCCGGTCCGGTCACCTGAAAAAATCCGCCGACGGGACCTATCCCCTTTTTGTCTTCGACAACCAACCGAACGAGTCCGCAATTCAACCGATGTCGGTTCTTCCGAACTTGCAACTCATGTCGATGGAAGATGCGGCGTCGGCGACCCGCAAGAACCTCAAATTCACCGTGTCGGGAATCGTCACCGAATACAAAGGAAGGAACTACATATTGCTGGAGCCCGGGCCGGAGGACATCAGCCGGCAGACGCCCTCGAGCAGCTTCGTACCCGCGGGCGCGCACGGCCCGGCGCCGGCCGAGCAAATGCTGAGCGCGATGCTCGCCGCGGACGGCCCGTCGCCTTCGGCACCGCCGCCGTCCACGCGCCCGCAAAATGATCTCACCAGCGGCTCGGGCGCCCTGCCGCCCAAAGCGCCGCTCCTTGCCACGTTGCCCGAGCAGTCCCAAATCTTCGATCGCGTATGCCGGTTGAGTCTTGGCGCGGAAGGCGTCGCCTCCACGGGCGACCCCCAGCAGGAGCAGTTGACTCTTGAGGCCGATGGCGCGGCGCTCCAGGATCCACCGCTTATCGTGCTGCCCAATCTCAAGTTGACGGCCTTGGAAAGCGCCGCGGGCGACCATCACGACACGCGGTTTCGCGTGACCGGCATGGTCACCGAATACCGCGGACGCAATTACATTCTGCTGCAAAAGGTCGTGGTCATGGCCGATTCGGATCGGCAATTCTAAATGTTCCTTGTTTCGCCGATTTGGCTGGTCTTGCTGGCGCCGTGGGGCGGGCTGACGTTATGGCTGCTGTGGGGACAGTTGGATCGGCGGGGCGTTCCATTTCTGAAATTGTGGCGGGATGAATCAGCCCATCATCGCAAGCCCAGCCGCGCCTGGAACAAACCGCCGTTGGCGCTGATGGCGCTGCTGGCGGCGATGTTCCTGGCGATCGGCGGCGCCGCCGGGCCGATGGTTCGGATCGGAGTCAATCCCCCGGCGATCCCGGCGGAACCTTCCGACGTGAAAATCGAATGCCTTGCGGTGCGCGCCGGACCGGCGACGCAGGCGATGGTCCGCCTGCTGAACCAGAGCGATCTCTCCACCGCGAAGCTGACGATCCGTGCCGATGGGAAAATTCTAGGCACCGATCAGGTCACGTTGCCCGCGCGAGGCGAGATGCGCAATTATTTTCTGGTTGTTCCCGCCGGCGCCTCGGCCGTCGAAGCCGAAGTTGAATGCGATGGGGCGACGAGAATCGATCATCGCGCCCGAGCCGTGCGTCGGGCGGCTTGGCCGATTGTCGAAGCCACAAGCCCGCTGCGCGCGGAGTTGCGGCGAATGATCGAGGTCTACGGCCGCCGTCGGCCACCGGGTGACGGATCCAAGCGCATCGCCGTGCTCAGCGCCTCCGCGGTCGCGCCCGAGGAGGAGCCGGCCGCGATCGTCGCGGACGATTCCGCCGCCACCGTGCTCTCGAATCTTGAACCGCTGGCGGTGGTGGATAGTCCGCTGACCAAATCCGTTGACTGGGACAAAATTCTCAGCCGGGCCAGAGTTTCATCGCCGCCGCCCGGGGATTGGCAGCCGATCGTCGCCGCCGGGAATGTGACGGTGGTCGCCATCCGTCAACAGCCCGTCAAGCAAGTCTGGGTCGGATTTCAATCGGATGAATTCCCGCGTCGTGCGGATTTCGTGGTCTTCTGGAGCAACGTATTTGATTGGCTTGGAGATGGCGGGCGGAGCTACGAAACGATTGCATCCCCCTTGCCCGCGGCAACAAGACCGCTCGCCGAGGCCCAGACACCCGCCAAACCTTTGGCCGCGCCGTTGTTTTTGGCCGCATTGGGCCTGATTTGCCTGTCGGCCGTTGCCTGGAAGTCACCCAAGCGGGCATGGGGCAAAGGCTTCCAATCTTGACAGGTTTTTCGCCCGGCCGTACTTTGCCCTCCATGGCCGAGTCAATTCCTCCGGTCTCCGTGACCAGTCAGAAGGACATTCGCATTGTTGAATTCACGAACAACAAGATTTTGGACGAAGGAAATATCAGCAATATCGGAACGACGCTGGGAACGTTGATCGACGAGGCCGCCCAGCCCAAGCTGCTTCTGGATTTCGCGAACGTGGAACACCTTTCCTCGGCGGCGTTGGGGATGTTGATCTCGGTGAATAACAAAATCAGGCAAAAGGACGGCCAGCTTCGCCTGGCGAATATAAAGCCGCAAATATTTGAGGTGTTTGTTATCACCAAGCTGAACAAGCTTTTCCGAATCCTGCCGACACGATCCGATGCATTGAATAGTTTTGCCCAGTAGTTTTTTTGCTTGGCCGGTCGGAACGAATGTTATGGACGAGGCGGGGTCGAAAGATCGAGGCCCGGACAGACGGTCGGGATCGTCCCGGCCGGATGCCAACGGCGCCGCGTGGTTTGAATTCACGATTCCGTCCAACGACGATGCGGCCTCGCGCGCCGCGCAGAAAAAAATCCTCGACGAGGTCCATCGCCGCGGGTTTAACAACCAATGCGTTTTTGCCATCAAGCTGGCCTTGGTGGAAGCGATGATCAACGCGGAGAAGCACGGGAATCGCCGCGATCCGAAAAAGAAGGTTTACGTCGAGGCCACGGTGACGCCGCGCGAAGCGGAAATCGTGATCGAAGACGAGGGCGCGGGATTCAAGCGCGGCACGGTGCCCGATCCAACGCTCCCGGAGAACCTCGAAAAATGCGGGGGGAGGGGAATCCATCTGATGGAAGCCTACATGAACAAGGTTGAATGGAGCCGTGGCGGCCGCCGCGTGCGCATGGTCAAGCGAAATGAGCCCGACGTTATTCCCAGGGCCTGAACCCTCCGCAATGCCCGCTTTCCCACAGAAGGCGAAGCCTGCGCGCCGGATGGTGGGAAGACGCTACAATCATCCAACGTCATGCTGATCCCGCTGCACACTGACTGTCCCCTGCGACGCGTTCCCTGGATGAATTGGGCGCTGATCGCGCTGAACCTGGGCATCTTCATGGCCACCAGCATCTCCGGCGATCACGACGCCCATGGGCCGCTGGCCCTGTACCACGGACAGGCGGTGCGCGACCTGCTCGCCCTCGATCCGCAGAACCCCGCGCTTTGGCAATATTTCACGTACCAATTCATGCACGAGAGCTGGCTCCACGTTCTGGGGAACATGCTGTTCCTGTATATCTTCGGCAACAACATCAACGACCGCATGGGGCACTTTGGATACCTGGGATTTTACCTTGCCGGCGGCGTCATGGCCGGGGTCGGTTATGCCGCCTTCGATTCTTCGCCGGTCATCGGCGCCAGCGGCGCCGTCGCCGCCGTCACCGGCGCTTATCTCATTCTCCTGCCGCGATCGAATATCACGCTGTTGTTCTTCTTCATTTACATCGGACCCTTGGAAATCTCCAGCCTGTGGTTCGTGCTGTTCACTTTCCTTCAGGACGTGATCGGGGAGGTGCGACCCGAACTGTTCGGCGGCCGGGCGTCGGAATCCGTGGCCCACATGGCCCACATCACCGGGACCGTCTTCGGCGCCGTGCTCTGTCTGCTGCTTCTTGGCCTGCGATTGCTCCCGCACGATCAATACGACATGCTGGCGCTGCTGGCCCGGTGGAACCGCCGCCGTCAGTACCGCAGCATGGTCAGTCAGGGGTACAACCCATTCGGCTACGTTCCGCCGCAGCCGGTGGACGTGCGCCCCCAGGAGCTTGATGCGCGAACGTTGCGAATGCTCGAAATGCGAGCCGAGATCAGCGAAGCGATCGCCCATCACAATCTCCCGCACGCCGCGTACCTGTTCCTCGAACTGAAAAAACTCGATCCAACGCAGATACTCTCCAGGCAGGCGCAATTGGACGTCGCGAACCAGTTGGCCAGCCAGCAGTTCTTCGAACAGGCCGCCGACGCTTACGAGCAATTTCTGAGCCACTATCCCAATTTCGAGCAGATCGAACAGGTGGAATTGATGCTGGGGGTGATCTATGCGCGGTATTTGCATCGCTACGATCGCGCCCGGCAGCTTCTGCTGCGCGCCCTCGCCCGCCTGCACACGGAACGCGAAATTCAATGGGCCAGGTTCGAACTGGAAAGAATTGAGCCGCTGATCGCCCCGCAAAAAAGCCCGCAGGGTTAAACAGGCATTTCGAATCCAGTTGATCCACGCGCAACGCCGCGGGCGCCGATCAGGGTCTGGGTTGTGAAGAAGCGGCGTGTTTGGCCCCAATGAGTTGCCGCTTGTTGGCGAGCTGGTCGGGGTAATCCGGCGGCAGCGGCGGGTCCATCTTCTGCACCGCATCAAAGAATTCCATCGCATCGGCGTACGAGTTGGCGTCCTGCATGTTTCCCGCCGCTACCACGAACTCCCTGGCCACGGTCTGCGACGTCACCTTCAATGCCGGATCGTTGCCGTATTCCTTGATGATGCTCGACGCAAAGGTGGCCGCATCGTCCCAATGCTTCGCGGCCAACAGGGCATCGACAATCTCCTTGCACAGGGTGTTGATGACGACGCCCGCCGTGCCGCGGTTGGCCTTCCAGTAATCCAGCGCCGAGCGAAATTCGTCGGCGGCCTGGAGCGGACGGTCGATTGCCGGGTTCATCAGCAGGGACCCCACATTTTGCTGCTCCTCGGCAAGTTCCTGCCTAGCCGAACGGCGGTCCGAATCGTTGGCGGCGTTCTTGACGTCCTGCGCGAGTCGTTCGCACAATTTCTGGCGCACCAACAGTTCCTTGGCCGGCTGGGACCTCAAACCGTCGGCAAGTCCAATCAGACTCTGCTCGTCGATGTCGGGCAACTGGGACCAGGATTTCAGCACGTTCCACGCCGCGTCCTTGACCTGGTCGTTGGGGTCGTTGTTCATTGTGTACAGCAACGCGGTGATATAGGGCATGGGGTTCGGCCCAGGACGCAGCGCCTTCACCGCCGCCAGACGCATTTGATACTCGTCGTCATGAAGGTGGCGAGCAATCGCCGGCGCAAAGGGAGCGGCATCCGGCATGTTCCCCAGCCCAACGAGAGCGTTGGCGCGAACGTCCAGCGTTTCCTGCGGCAACAGCAGCCGTTGGAAAATGTCCGACAGCGAGTTGTCGTGAATCGCGGCCAGCGCTCCCACGATCGCCTTGCGAAGCCCTTGCTGGTCGGGAGCGTCGGTCCCCGCCAGCGCGGCTTTGAGCGCCTCGATGGCCAGGGCCTTCAGCGCCTCGTTCTTGTTGATGGTTTCGCCCCCCTGGCGGATAGCGTCCGCGGCCGCGATTTGGACGGAACTGGACGGTCCCTGGGCCACCAGCTTGAGCATCAGCTCGATGGCGTGAAGGTCGCCAAACGGCGCCAGCGACGCAATCAGCCGCACTCGCACGAAATCATCCTGCTCGTGCTCGAGTTGCGCCACCAGGGCGTCCGCGGAGCCGACATCCGCCGACAATGCCGTCGCCGCCGCGGCGCGAACCGCCGGCGACGGGTCGGACAGCAGGAGGCGTGTCTCTTGGATGGTCCCCGGCGGCGCCCCGGTCGCCGTCGCGCTGGAATAGACCAGTTCGGCACCCAACTCCCGTATCTCCGGCGCCGGCGATCGCAAATACGCGAGCAGAATGCCGGCGCGGCTGGCCGGCGCGGCATTCCAGAAATCATCGCGAAGAAATCTGTCCGCCGCGGTCTGAAACGTCCTGTGGTCCGCCAATTGGCTTTCGAATGCCTCGCCCCGCCCGTGGATGATCGCCTCCCGGAAATCCGCGTCCGAGCGATTGGAGTATTGCCCAAACCACCTTTCCCATTTATCCGAATCGTGGTCGAAATCGGTGCGGCCTGTCATTTCGATCAGCGCATCGCCCGCCGCTTCACTGATCTGGTCCTGATCGTCATGCAGCAGATCGAGCAGGGTTTGCGCAGCCAGCTTCTGGCTGAAGATTCCCAATGCCCGAATCACGGGCTGGCGAAGGTCTGTGCGGTCGGATTTGGCCTGGGCGACCAGTGCCTGCAAAACCAAAGGGTTGTCCGGGTACTGCGTCAGGGCCTGCGGAGCGGCGGCGGCGGCAGCCAGTTGGCGGCCCCGCAGCATCTCGATCAGCGGATCGACGAAATCCGCATCGGGCCACCCGACCAGCCCTAAAGCCCTGGCCAGGGCGATCTTAGCGGAATCCGGGCCGGTTCTTAGAAGCGTCACAACCAACGCATGGGTCTGCTCATCGTGCTGAGCCACGACCCGCATGGCCGCCAGGTCGGCCGTATTCTGCGAAACATTCGGGTCCTCAAGCACCGCCCGGGCATCCGGGGACGGGACATCGCCGGTCCCAACGGCGGACGAATCTGCTTGCGTGGGGAGGGTTTGTCCAACGCCCGCAAACGGCGCGAACGCCGCGGTCGCGGCCGACAACCATACCGCCCTGATCCACCGATGATGAATCACTCTAGCCCTTATCGTCGATCCCCGCGAAGTTACCGTATTTACCACCCGCCGCAAAGTCGATTGCCAAACGATATGAACAACAAAAATTACCTGAAAAATCCTGCCCGGCATCTTGCCAGGAAATCAAATTGCCTGCTAAATTAGCCACTTGACCGCCGGGAACCTCCTTGTTCCAGGGTTGGGTGGGATATGAACGACTGGAGCGATGCCGAACGTCGAGTCGAAAAGGCCCAGCAGTTTTTCGAGCAGCGCAAGTGGTCGGAGGCGCTGCGCGAGATTCGGCTGGCTACCAACATCAATCCCTACAATTCCATTTGGTTCTTCAATATGGGCCTTATTCTGGACGAATTGGGCCGGTTTGAGGAGGCCCTCGACGCATACCGCCAGGCCGACGCCATCGATCCCAACGACCTGCATACCCTCAATCATATCGGCGTTGACCTGTTCCGCACGGGCCGGCTCGACAAGGCGATAGAAACTTTTGTCCAGATCGAGCGCATCGACCCCTCCTTCGAGCCATCTTACTGCAATCGCATCATCGCCTATGCCCAGCGGGGCGACCACGAGTTGGCCGAGGAAATGTTCTACACCGCCCGCCTCTACAAGGAGAATTGTCCCCACTGCTATTACAACATGGGATGCAGCCTCGACCTGCGCGGCCTTTACGACAAGGCCATCCACTGCTGGATGCGCTCTCTGGACCTCCAGGGCGCCCAGGGCGACGTCCATGTCCGCATCGGACACGCGTATCGCAAAAAGGGCGATCTCGAACGCGCCCGGCGGCATCTCCTGACCGATTTGCGGTTGAATCCCGGCCGGACCCAAACCCTGCTCGATTTGGGTGAATTGCTTGTGACCATGGGGTGGCTGCCCGAAGCCGATGAAAAATTCCGCCGGGCCATTGAACTGGCGCCCAATGAACCCGGAGGCTATTACCATCACGGGCGGCTGCTGTTGCGCATGAATCGGGAGGATGACGCCGCCAGCGCGTTTTCCACCGCTTTGCGGCTCGATCCCACTTTTCCCGGGGCGCACCTGGGATTGGGGCGGATCAGCTTGCGCCGCGGCGACATGGGCGCCGCCCGAAGCCGATTCCGCGCCGAGCTTCAGCTTCGCCCCGATCAGCCCAAGCTCCTTTTGGAACTGGCCAACCTGCTGCTGGACACGGGCGAAAGCCGCGCCGCACTGGCTTGCCTCAAGTGGCTGGTGGCGATGAACCCGCGCGAAGTGAGCGGCTGGCTGAACCTCGCGGTCGCACAATTCACTCGTGGACATTACAGCGAAGGAATCCATAGTTGCATGACCGCGCTGGCGAAAGATCCCGGAAACGTCACAGCGATGTACAACCTGGGGCTGGCGCACGAGCGCCTAGGCCGGCATAGCGCCGCCATGGAATGGGTCCGCCAGGCCCGCCGCCGCGATTCCCGCGATATCGCCCTGCAACGCCTGGAATTCCGTCTCCACGTCATCGGTCTCAAACGCCGCATCCAAACCTCCATCCGGCGATACGCGCGCTGGATGAAGATTTGGTAATCCGGTCAATTCACCAAATCGTGAACAGCAGCAATTGCATCAGCCAGGTTTGCATGAACGTCAGCGCCATCGTCCATTCGAGCAATCGCCGCTGCATGCTCCCGGCGCGACCGATCCACGACGCAGCCGCCAATAGTCCAACCGGCGCGAAAAACAGCCAGATGCGCTCT
>JBEKKC010000096.1:0-17241 GCA_050010915.1 Tepidisphaeraceae bacterium
CCAGGTCCGGGAGCAGGTTGCCTTCAGAATCGGTCCGATGCCAGAATTGTCGGCGAAAGCTGATGAAGGGCCCATGCGGTGACGTCGCGAGTCACTTCGTGGGCCATCTGGTTTTTATGGGGCGTTTAATGCGTGTGGTTGGCTCAGTTGAAGTGAGTGGCGTGTGGTATCAGGCCGTCTGGGGCTCGTTGTCATCGATCGATAATCAGGAGTCCGGTTCAGGAAAGGCATTGGCGGTGCGCGGCGATGAGGGGAGGAATGAAACCATCATCCGCCACAACGCCAAGCTCGCGGATGTGCAGGCGTCGCTGCGGCGTTTGCGCAGCCTTGGGCTGAACGATTCGCAACTGAGTCGATTGTTCGGTTACAAAGGCGATAAGAAGGGATTGCCGCAGCACGTCAAAGTGCTGGTTTCTCGCCTCAATTAGCTCAATTTCGATTGACTGGACGATGTGCCATCGCCGGGGATCGTCCGGCCATGAACTACACCCTTTTCCGCGGTAGACTTGCGGCAATCGTATGGTGACTCGCGACAACAGCGATCAGGAAAATTTTGAGGCAGGTGTCTTCGCCCTTAACCGGATGTCTGGACGATTGCGGATCGCCGGCAGTTCGCCGATCAGGAGTCTGCCATGCGCCGGGTCCCCTCAAGGTGTCTAAACGGCATTCTGTTTCTTCGTAACCGATCGGACGGCCCCATTAGTTTTAACGGATCATGAGCAAAGTGACCGTGCTTGCAATCATCCGATCCTTGATGCGGTCGATCGGTTCCGCCGTATCAGCATGAGCAGTGCCGGCGCTAATAGGCCCAGGGAACCCGGCTCGGGAACCGGGGCGACGCTGGAAATACTGACGTTGCCGTATGCCTGGCCGTCCAGCGTCAAATTATCCGTCGCCGAGAGGATGTTCGTATAAAAGAACACATCCGAAGCGCTGGAATCCCCAAAATACTCATCCACATATTGTGAACCCAATGATTCGCCCTCCTCGAGGAAAGTCAGCGAGCCTTGAACCTCGGCATAGTCCGGATTCGAAGGATCGGGAATGAGCAGATCGTTCGTCAACTCCGCCTGGAGAATCGTTTGCCCGTCTTGCACCAGCGCAACGCCGGAATCGGACAGGTCATAAGCGCCGGGAACATCCGACGATGGCCCGAGGATTTGCATGTCGCCAAGCTGGATCTGGCTACCGATGGAGTTCTCACTTGGTCCATTGACATTCGCAGTGGTCCCATCGAAATAATCGACGAAGTTGGTGTTGCCGGGGTTGAATGACAAAGTCTGAGTAGAGCTGTCATATTGCACGCTGGCGGTTCCCGTGTTGTTGCCCGTCGCAGGCAGCATCCCGGTATCCTTTTTCGGTGGTGGTGGAGCGGCTGGCGGGGGGGTGGTAACGCCTCCCTTATATATCTTGGCGCCGGGCATGCCCGGCTGCGGTCCCTGGGGAATCATCATCCAGATGTATTGGTTGTTGTTGAGTTGCTTGCCGTTTGCGGCGGTAAAAGTGATCGTGTTGCCGGCGATGGTTGCCGGAAAATCGCTGCCGTCGCCAGAGTTGGGATCAATCGTATTGGCCGCACCTGTCCCGTCTGTGCCCTGCGTGGAGATTGTGATTGCATTCACCACACCGCCGGTGCTGTTCTTTATGATCGACCCCTGAGCCGCGCCAATCGATCCAAACTCCAGGGTTTTGCCAACCGCCGTCATCGGGATTCGGCCCTGAGTCAGGCTTGTATCTGGCGCCGGCTTGCCAGGCATCTGCACCGCGACATTGCCACTCGCGTCGATACCGTTTGGATACATTTTTGTAAATGGACCCGTTCCGACCCCAACCCACGTGGGATTGCCTCCGACATTCACAAGCTGAACCGGTTGGGCCAGGATAAGCTTGGCGTCCGCATTGGCTCGCTGCTGGTTCCCGCATAGGGCCGCCAGAGCAGCCAGAATTCCCGCGAATACCGAAACTCTTCTTCCGTGTCGGTCGAACGGTGTCCGCAGGGGTGACGGCTGAGTTAGTTGCCCAGCATTCGCAACGTGCGCGCGGTCGCTTTTCCGCATGAATTCTCTCCTTCCCGTTTTGCTACCACTTTTGCCAAGTCAAGACAGCCCGGATACACAGGTTAAAATGAATATACAATACAGAACGCAAAAATCAATATTTTTGTTGGATCGGCGCGCCGGCCGCTGCTCTGTTGCGAAATCCGGGGTATTGGCGTGGGTTTGGTGCAGCCGCAAAAGCAATCAATCAGTTTCGCATTTTGGGAATGACGGAGGCGATCAATGGCGCAGTGTGAACTATCCGCGCGACTTCAAGATATGCCGATCAGGATTCCGGTAATAAACACCAGCACGCCGCCGACGATGACCTGGAACGCGGTGGAGAGAAGCGGCGTGCCCATATAGCGGTATCGAATCCGGGAAATCGTCATCAATTCAACGGCGACAACCGCCACGGCCACGAAAGACGCGACATGGAAACTGGGGATCAGAAACGGCAGCGTATGTCCGATGCCGCCCTTGGTGGTCTTACGTTCCCATCGCCACTGATTCAGGTCGCCAGGAGATACGGTTGTTTAGTGAGCGCTGTACCGACTGCACCCCAGGTTACGTCAGATAGTGCTGCCGCTCGATTCCATGGCGGCTAGCACGAAAGGCGTTCGCGTTGGCGTGGCACGACGATCGTCGCCGCCGGCGGAGAATTCCCGATGCAGCCATCACCATCATCCCCGCGCTCGCCGGCTCCGGCACGTTGGACGTCGGCAAGAACAGTCCGTTGGCCGCCGCGAAGGCGTCCAAGGCCGCAACGTCGCCGGCCGAGGCTCCGCCGCTGACGCCCTGGTTGAAGTTCGCCGCCAACTCGAGGAAGTCGGTCGCGTTGACCAGGCCGTCGTAGTTGAAAGCGCCCTGGTCCCAGCCGGTGATGCTCTGGTTGAAGTTCGCTGCCAGAATGTTGAAGTCCGCGCCGTTGACCGCGCCGTCGAGATTGGCGTCGCCCAGTAGCGTGTATTTGATTTCGAGTTGGCCCGAAGTGATTCCGCTGATTCCGCCAACGGCGCCGTCGGCCCAGCCGATACCGTACCTGGCGCCGGTGGGCGCGGTGGTGTCGATTCCCGCTCCGTTCCAGCGTCCGCCGTTGTAGCCGGAGGCCAGATACGATCTGATCGTGGAATCGATGCTTCCGCCGGGGTCGCTGATGACCACATTATTGTTGCCGATTTCAAACGTTCCGCCGCCGGTGATGCTCAGCGAAGAGAGGGTCGTCTGGCCCGTGTTGTTTGCCAGTTGGACGGCGCCGTTTGCACCAATCGTCAGACTGCCGTTTGGAGGAATTGCGTTGTTTACGCCGGCGACGAGCATGCCGCCATTGACGTACGTGCCGCCGGTGTAGCTGTTGGAAGTTTCCAACGTGAAGGCGCTGGAGTTGGTGCTGGCGAGCGTGAGGGAACCGCTGCCGGCGATGGAGCCTGTGCCGGTGATCGCGTAGGAGTTGTGAACCGTGTTGACCGTAACCGAATTGGGGCTGACGATGGTATTCAGCACAACCGGCTGCGTGTTGGCGCTGCTGTCATCGAATACGACGTTGCCGCCGTCGGAATAGGTCACGATGCCTGAGCCGTTATTCCAATTGGCGTTGGCGCCGATGTCCCAGGTCTTGCCATCGCCGGCGCCGGTGCTGTTGGCCCAGGTGAGATTTTGCGGGCCGAGATAGGTGACGCGGAATCCCACGGTGTTGTAGGAAACAAACGGCTGAATGTAGGTGGATTCGCTGGAGTTGGCTCGGCCATAATCGCCGCCATTAGCAAAGTCGCCGCCGCGCATGCCGCGAACATTATAACCGTTGGTGATGGTTTCATTCCACTGATAGACGTTGCCGCCCTGGTCGTAGGTTCCGTAATAACTGGGATAGGGATACGAACCGACGGGCGTTGTGTCGGCGCCGTCGGTGTTCATCTGCGAATTGCTCGCGTTATTGCTCTGGATGGGGAAAAAATAGTAGCCGCCGGCGCCGGAATTGAGGTTGGGGTCGTAGTACGCCGCCTTATACCATTCGTTTTCGCTTGTGATCGCCCAGACCGCGGTGCCGCTGCGAACGACGGAATTGTCATCCGCCTGGCTGGAGGAGAAGTTGTTCTTGTTGATCGTGCCCGCTTCCAACTGGGCATCCATCGTCGTGGCAAGCAAGTCGTAGGTGCCGGTCTCCGTGGTGCCGGCGCCTTCGGGTCCATTGGGCTGGCCGTTGTCGAGCCAGTTGGCAAACCGCGTTGCATTCCAGAAATCGACGTCGGTGACGGGATAATTCCCCCGGCCATCGATGACGCTATACGTGTAACTTCCATCGGAACCGCTCTGAACGATTCCAGGATTTCCGGCGGTGGCGCCGGCCATCGAGGGGCTATAGGCGCCGAAGACATCGTTCGCCGCGACGGCGTTGAGAAAAGCGCAATATTGACTGGCCGTCACATCGTACGTGCCGATGCTGTAGACGTAACCAACCGAGCCGAAACCGTCGGCGTCAGGCGCATTTCCAGGATTACCAACCTGGCTGGTAGTAATCGTGACGTGGCCGAAGGAGATATCCGACAGCGCCAATATAGCCGATGCCAGGATGCTCGCTTTCTTGATCCTCTTCATGTTTCCTATCATCGGCAATCGCCGATTCCATCATTGATGCTCCGCACGCTACATCATGGCGGATGCGCTGCAGGTGGGCGTATTGGCGTGGCCGGTGGCTTTTGCCGAATCGGCCGGCAACCCTCGTTAGGCTCAAGCCACCCGTGTGTTATCTGACGGCCCGGTGCTTGTCTACGGCAGGCGAGCGGTTTTGAGAGAATTTCTGCAAGGTCGCGCGGCATTCAATCCGTCGGTTCTTATGGAGCGGAATTGATTCTTGCGGTCGGGCTGTTTCGTGCTTTGACTGAAAATACAACACCGCGCTCGGTGAGAACGGCGCGCCGGTGAGTCCGGGTGTCGGCCTCATGGGCCTTCGGGTCCTGAGTACAAGGGGAGGGGGAAATTCTGCGCAGAAAGTGTCACGCACCTGCTGAAGGCACGTTGAGCCCGTCGGATTTTACATAGAACTCTCTAAGCGGTAAGGTTTCCGGTCATGATGCATCGCTATTTCGCGTTATCTGCGTTCATTCCGCTCTTGATATCGATCGCGGCGTGCAGGGCGCAGCCCATTGGCGCGCAGTCGCCGCCAACTGCGGAGACGGGAATTCCACATCTGGCCAGACAGGGCGCCGCGATCCAGTTGATTGTCGACGGCAAACCACTGCTCATGCTCAGCGGAGAACTCCTGAATAATAGTGCGACCGATCCGCGGTTCATGAAACCCATTTGGCCTGGCCTCGTGGAGATGAAGCTCAATACCGTTCTGGCGGCGCTCTCCTGGGCCTTGGTTGAGCCACGGGAAGGCCAATATGATTTCTCGCTCGTTGACAGCCTGGTTGAAGGCGCTCGAAGCCACCATCTTCATCTGGTCATGCTGTGGTTTGGGGCCTGGAAAAATGGACTGTCCAGTTACGCACCGGATTGGGTGAAGGAAGATTCAGCCCGCTTTCCCCGCATTCAAATCGAAGGCGGAAATACCATTGAGTTGCTCAGTACGTTTTCCGATGCAACTCGAAATGCCGATGCAAAGGCATTTGCGGCGCTGATGCGTCACATCAAGGAAATCGACGGACAACAACACACGGTCCTGATGATGCAGGTGGAAAACGAGGTGGGCGTCCTGCGCGATACGCGCGATCGCTGCCCGGCAGCCGATCAGGCTTTCGCCAAGCCGGTGCCCCAGGAACTCGTTGACTATCTCGTGCAACACAAAGAATCGCTGGACCCGTGGCTTCGCGAATGCTGGGAATCCAACGGCGCCAAAGCGGCAGGCTCGTGGGAAGAGCTGTTTGGGCCGGGCAAAAGTGATGACGTGGAAATTCCCGGCCGCACGCTGAGCCCACCGATGGGGGATGATGAACACCAATTCGGATGGCGAAGGCTCCACTGGGCGGCGGACGAATTCTTCATGGCTTGGCAATATGCGAAGTGCGTCAACGCGATCGCTCAGGCGGGCAAATCCGAGTATGACATCCCGATGTACGTGAACGCCTGGCTACAGCAGCCCGATTTTGCATGGCCGGGGGTGTATCCGAGCGGCGGCCCGTTGCCGCAGGTGATGGATATTTGGCGAGCGGGCGCGCCGTCGATCGACATGTTTTCGCCCGACCTGTATGTGCCGCAATTTGACGAGACCTGCGCCCGGTACACGCGGGGCGGCAATCCTTTGTTTATACCCGAGACACGGGGCCAACTGGCCGGCGCGGCCGATGTGATCTTGGCCGTGGGCCGGTACAACGCGATGGGCTTTTCGCCGTTCGCGATCGACCGCGCCGGTTTGCGTGGCGTCGACGTATCCGGGGCGCCCGACGGCAACCTTGAGTTGGCGCGCTCCTATGACCTGCTTCAGCAGCTTTCGCCTCTGATCCTTCAGAACCAGGGCAGGAACACAATCGGTGCTGTCGCACTGTCTTTGGACGGAGAGGTCGAACGAATTCGCGTTGGCGACTACCGCTTGGAATTCCATTATATGGCGCCGCGTAACACGGCTCCCTCCCCAGCGCCCATTTCGCGTCCGCAAGAGCCCCAAAATCCCCAACAACAACAAGCGCAGCAAACGCAGCAGATCGAAGCGCGACTCGCCCAGATCGTTCAGCAGCTTCAACAGTTGCAGCAGCCAGGCATTCCAACGGCGGCCATTGCTATCGCCGTCGGGGCCGATGAGTATTACGTAGCCGGCTTCGGCGTGACGGTTACCTTTAAGCCTTTGACGCCCGGTCCATCGAACGTGGGTTTGGCCGGCGTGGAGGAAGGTGTTTTTGTTGACGGTCGCTGGATTCCCGGCCGCCGGCTTGCGGGCGACGACACCGCTTCGGGGGAGAATCTGGTCCTGCGTGAAAAAACCATTCTGCACGTGAAGTTGTATCGGTATCCGTAAGATTGCCGAGGGTGCCTACATCCATGCACTCATTTCGCCGAGTTCACCATTGCCATGATGCCGGCCTTTATCCATTTCGGTAGCTTGGTCCAAGCTGCAATGACGCGGGTATGGTTTTGGTCGATTTCGGGCTTTTGTGCGCCGGATTCCGCGCCGCTGGAAGTGCTCATCTCTTGTTTTTCAGGCACTTTTGCGGATTGTTCGAATCCCACGGCGCGCCCATTAGAATGGGACGCGAATACAAAAGGCATCACGCTTTTTCCGCCGTCTTAACGTAAAATTCCCGCCTGGAACAGAGAAACGCCGCCAGGGCCGTGAGCACCAAGCTGCCGACAAATAGAACAGTCAGACAGGTTCCAAATTGCGGGTGCTCCAAAAGCTTTGGATCGGTTCGGACGTCCAGTTGCCAGGCTTCGGCGGCGAAGTCCTGCTTTCCAAACGGGGTTGAAACGATAAACGGCAAGGTTCGATAGGCGATCAGCCGGGTGTAATAAATGACGGTGAGCAAGCGAACGCCGAAGGCCAGGTTGGCGAACAGCCCCTCGAAGATCGCGATGTAAAGGATGCCGACGATAAGAATCCGCCTGGCAAGCAGGCTCATAAGACCGAAAAGACAGCAATAGGCGATGACGGCGGTGGCGTGGATGGAGGAGGCCTTGAGGCAGCGGAGCAGGACGTTCTGGCCATGGCTATCGGCCCCCCAATAGATCACCGCATAAGTCAAGGAAGTGAAGACCACGGTCAAACCAACTGCAACCGTCAACGTCGCCAGCAACTTCATGGTGTAAAGCGCCCACTTGGGAATGGGGCGGATGAGCAGATAGGTGATGGTCTGCTCTTCCTGTTCGTCCTGGATGATGCCCGATGCGTAGATGAGGGCCACGAGGGGAAGCAGGGCCTGCGGAATAAGCATGAAGCCGAAAATGAATTCCAGGGCGACGCCGGGAACATCGTGGGCCGTATTGCGCACGAGCAGCGCCAGGCCGGCCGGCAACAGCATCAGGACGGCCATGATGATCCAGCGCTTACCGTGGCGATGCTGACGCAAGCTGAATGTGTAAAGCGTCCAGAGCGCGGTCAGGCTCAATCCGCGGCCGGCGGAGGAGTGCTCGATCTGTGCCAAAGCGGGCGCCGAGTTCATTTGTTCACCAAATATTTGAAGACGGCTTCGAGGTTGTCGTCATCGGAATAGACTTCCTTGATCTCGGTCCCATCCTCCAAGGAAAGCTGCGGCAATCGGCCGTAGAACGCGTCGGGGGATCGGGTCTCGACCATCAAGGCCTTGCCGCCCGGCAACATTCGGATGCCTTCGACGTCCTCCCAGCCCACGAGCCGGCTGGCGAGCTTTCTGCTGCCGTCGCAAACGAGGACGATGTGGTGGGGATGCTTGTCGATGAGGTCGCGGATTTGCCTGACCTGGCCCTCCGCCAGCAGCCGGCCACGATTGAGCAGGATGATGTTCGGCGTCAGGGATTGGACCTCGTGCAGAACGTGGCTGGAGACCACGACGCTTTTCCCTTCGCTGCCGAGCCGCTGGATGATGTCCATCAGGGCGCGGCGCGCCAGGGGATCGGTTCCGGCCAGGGGCTCGTCAAGGAAAAGGACGTGGGGTCCATGGACCAGGGCCTGGGCCATTTTGATGCGTTGGCGCATTCCCTTGGAGTAACCGCGGATCGCCCGGCCCTTGTGCCGGGTCATGCCGACCGCATCAAGGGTTCGACCCGTTGCGTCGCGTGCGTCGGCCCGGCCCAGTCCCCCAAGCCGCGCCGAGGTGTACACGAAATCCCAGCCGGTCATCCATTCGTAAAACGCATCCTGTTCCGGGCAAAGCCCGATGCGGCGATTGAGCGATGGATTGTTCCAAACCGGTTGGCCCAGGACGTGAACGGTTCCCTGGCTTGGATAGAGCTGTCCGGTGGCCAGTTGCAACAGCGTCGATTTGCCGGCTCCGTTTGGGCCGAGCAGACCGGTAACTCCGGCCGGGATGCGAATGGTCAGCTTGTTGAGGCCGATGACGTTGCCGTACCACTTTGAAACTTCGTGGAAGGCGACGATCGGCCTCACTTCAGCCGGTCCAGCGATTTCACCGAAAGGTTCAGAACACATGCGGACAATCCGAACAAGCCGGTCAGCACGCCGGCCGACCAGTACCAGGGATATTGAGGACCCATGTAGGTAGCCAACAATTGATCGCGGGCGTCCTGGTCAGGATCGAGCAGGCTGAGTCTTTTCCAGGTCTGGTCAGTCCCCAGAAGTTGTTGGCCCAATCGCGACAAATTCTCCGTGTAGGAAACGAGCGGGCGCCAGTCGTGCGCGGAGAATCCCAGCTCGGCGACGCGATATTCCTCGGCAGCTCTTTCTCGCGCCTGGCGGTAGGCGCGCCATTGCTTGTCGCGCTCGGCGCGCGACAGGTTATCGAAATCCCGCCCGTTTGGCCGAGCCACGGTCATCTTATTGTAATAGACGTAACGGCGCTGCTGGCTGTCCACGGCTTGAAGCACCGTCGCGACGATGCCGCTGACCAACCAAATCCCCACCCAGCAAAGAGCGACGTACCGTGAACTCCGCGACAATGCCGACAAGGCCAGGATCAACATCCCAGCCGAGAACGTGAGGATCAGTCCGTACGCGACGCTGGCCAGCAGAATGCCGAAGGTGTCACGGATGATGGTGATGTCGAGGCTGAACAATAGTCCGAGGACATAGGCGACGATCGACGGCACGATGACCACCATGCCGAGAAATGCCAGGATCACCCCGAGCTTGCCGAGGAAATAGTCGATGCGGCGTAGCGGCCGGGAAAAGTAGAGAGGCAAGGCGTTGAAGCGGAGGTCCTGGCTGATGAGGTTCGGCCCCACCAGGAGAATCAGGACCATGGAAAAGCGAAGTTCGATCTCAAGGAAATAGCCATAGGAAAGCCGCCAGATGTCGGCCCTGTAATGCTGCGGATCGGCCACGACGCCTGGTTGCAGCAGGGCCATATAATATTGCATAAAGGTGGATGCGAGGCTCGATCTGCGTTCGAGCAATCCCCACATGCAGAGCATCAAGACCAGCGCCAGGGCGGGAACCCAGGCGGCAAACAAGACATATCGCAAAAAGCGATTTTTCAGACCGCCGCGAATCCCCTGGCGCGTCACGGCCAACCAACGCCAGGCGCGTCCGGACAGGTGACCGGACCAGTGTTGATAGCCTTGATCGAAAATCGGCATTACTTCTGCTCCAGGGCCTTGAGGAAAACCTCTTCAAGCGTGCTGCGCTGCGAGCGCAAATAGCGGATTTGCTGATTCTGCTCGGCAGCCGCCCGCCAAAGCATCCGCGGCGATTCGCCCTTGGGAATCTGCACGAGCAAGACGTCGTCCCTGGCTTCAATCACGCAACCGAGTGCTGAAAGCCCCTGCGCAAAGGTCTCCGAGCCGGCCTTGACGCGCACTTCGAAGCACTGATTGTGCACTTGTTTGAGCTGCTGGATATTGCCTTGTGCCAGAAGCTTTCCGTTGCCCAGGACGATAATGTAATCGCAAACCGCCTCGACGTCCGGCAAAAGGTGGCTCGAAAACAGCAGGCTCATTCCCTTGTTGCGAGCCAGATCGCGGCAGAGCTGGAGGACCTCTTCCCGGCCATCGGGGTCCATGCCGTTGGTCGGCTCATCCAGGATGAGCAGCTTGGGATCGTGCACGATGGCCGACGCCAGCTTCAGGCGCTGCTTCATGCCCGTCGAGTAGGATTCCACCTTGCGATATCGCGCTTCGCCCAGCCCGACGTAATCCAGGACCTCGTGCGCTCGCTGCATGGCATCCTTTGAGCGCATGCCGACCAGTTCGCCGGCATAGGCGACGAACTGAACTCCTTCCACGGCGGGGAAAAGGCATTCGTTTTCTGGGGCAAATCCCACCTCGCGCCGGATGTTCAGTTGACGATGAAGGAAATCCATGCCCAGGACTTGCCCGGAACCGGCATCCACGGGAATAAGCCCCAGCAGCGTGCGGATCATGGTTGTCTTGCCGGACCCGTTGGGTCCCAGCAGCCCGATCGCACCCGACGGAACGGTCACCGAGAGATCGTCCAGCGCCGTTACGGCGCCGTAGGTCTTGGTTACTCCGTCCAGTTGAAACAGAGTTCGCGGTTCCCCGCTTGATTCGTACGCCATTTCAAATGGGAGAGATTAGCTGGTTTTGGGTTCGGACGCGAGCGGAGCTTCGCCGGGCAACCGATCAGACGGGCTTCAGCAGCGACGCCACGCCTTCGGGGGACTTGGTGTTCAGCCAGGTGCGGCTAGACTCTTCCAGCCACAAGGCTGAGGTGATGATTCGCGGATAATAGCGGCTGCCCTTGGCTTCGCCGTTGACGAATTGATCGGAGCAGGCCCAGTAGCCGCTGCCGTCGGTTTGCCAGCGAACGTGAGCGGAATCGGCCTTGCGAAGGATCTGGGCGACGCGGGGGTCGGCCTGTTCCAGCCGGAGAATGCGGCGGGCGACGTATTGGAAAATCGCGATTTTGCTCATCCAGGAATTGTTGGACGTGGAGGACAACTTGATCCCGCCGTCGGGGAAGAGGTTGCCGGTTTCGCGATCGGTCAGAAGCTTCAACGCGTGCTGGCGAAATGCCCGCACCAGCGGACCCTGAAGCTGCGCGGAGAGCATTTCCTGGGCGTCGCCAGCGGCCTGGGACGGCCAGCTTCCGATGAGACCGAGCCAGAATGCGGGATAAACCAACGCTTCGACCAGAGGCAGGATGCGCGATTCATGGCCGGGGTTATTTCTCTCCAGCACCGCGGGAATGATCCCATCGGCGGCGGAGTTGATGAGCGTTGTCGCCAAGGGTTCGGCGAGGCTGGCCAACGGTTCGGTCGGCATGTCGCCGGCCACGATGCGCAGGCGCGACATGAGATCCAGCCCGAGCCAGGTTGCCCAGCATTTGCCGGCCAAATAGGTATTGGCCCTGGCGTGGCCGAGGGATTCGTCGAGGGAGTCGTAGGTGGTGATCTCCCTGCCGTCGGCACAGCGGGCGCTGTCGTAGATCATCAGGCCGGTGCGGGGATTGGCGCGAGCGGCCATGCTTTGGGCGCAGGCGTCGAGCAGGTGTTTGTTGGCCAGCAGCCAGTCGATGTCGCGGGTGGCGACGACGTAGCTGGCGGCCATGAGCACCCAGTTGCACAGTTGCTCCTGGGTCATGTAGGAAAAGCATCCCTTGAGATGGGGTAATTCATAGCTGCTGTTTCCGGGACTGGAGAAATTATTGTTGATCCCCATGTCGTGGCAGAAGGAAATTCCGCCGGGCAGCAACTGCGAGGCGCGCGCCTTGACCTGGTCGTGATAGCTGTAGCGTCTGGCGGCAAGCGACAGGACGTTGCGGACGACCCAGGGATTATATTTCAATTCCCAGAACGCCTGATCCACGGACAGATCGAGCGTGTTCATCATGCAGTATTCGCCCTCATTGACGATCCAGAGGGGTTCTCCGCCCACGTCGAGAAGCTGCGTGTTTCCGTAATACCCGCGGGTGCCATGGGCGATCTGGAACTGTTGATCGGCTGACAATCCTGAATCGAGCAACTGGGCGTCCTGCGCGGCGGCGGCGGAGCGCAGCTCGTTGGCGCGATCAAGGGCGGCGATAAGGACTTCGTCCAGGCCGGTGTAATAGCGCGTGTAGTAGTATTGGCCCTCGAGGCCGGTGGTGACGACGCCATGAAGGTGCGCGCCGATCGCCAGCACAAGCGTTTTCTTCTCGCCGGCGGGAACTTCCATCGCCAGCCCGGCACAGGTGCCCAGAGCATGAACGGGGTTGACGTCGGTCAATCCCTCGGCGACCAGCCATCGCTGGAGCGCGAGGAACTCGCCGGCGCTCTGGTCGGAGTCGGAATCGACTCGACCCAGAACGCCAATGGTTCGGCGCCAGGCAAATCCAAGCTTGGCCGGGTCCGTGCTGGACGACTCGATTTCGAGGATTCGGGCGCCGGGATTGACGAAGTCGATGGCGAACACGGCGGTTTTAGTCTGATCGCCCTGGGTGTTGTCAACTTCCAGAGTGGCCACGACTGCCGGCAGCAGGCAGGACTTCATGGCTTCGGAATCGCCGTTCGGTTCGGGGATGGAAGAAAAGGGAGTGTAGACTGCGAACTTGAAATCCGGGGTCTGCCAGATGTCGGATGACCAGCCGAAATACCGGGTGATCTCATTTGGCGCATAGGGCCGCAGCGACTGATGGACCGGGGGAGCAACGTGCTCATCCGCTTCGTAGGAGGAGGCGGGATCGTGAACCGAGGCCCCCACCTTGAAAAACGGCAGGCAACGGATTGGCTGGTCGGATTTCCGGGGACCGTCCTTGACTCCGATGTAAAGATTCTGGCTGGCGGGCCTTCCAATTTCGACTCCGATCCCGCCGCTGGTATTGAAATGGCCGCAAGTGAAACTCATAAACGCCCCGATGGGCGAGTGCTGAGCGTTGAAGTTAATGTTGCCAGTGAGTGGCACAAGTTTGCTAATCACAAAGACCCTCATTTTGGGTAATCGCTTACTTGACACATATATTGTACCCATAGTTCGTGCCAAAAAAAGGAAATTCCCTCCGAAAGGGCTCTGGTCGAAAATTACCTGATTTGACGGGGACATTGGGCCCGGCCCGCCCATAAGCGAACGTGGCCCCTTTTTGATGTATGCACTTACTGATTCGGTGCGGTTTTGATGACCGCATCGAATGCCGGGGTGGGCTTGCCTTCGCGATCGAACAGCAGCGGATAACTGGTTCTGCCCATGACGGGCCAGTCATTCAGCCAGGAATCCGCGTTTGTAACGCCCCAGAACGTCACGCGAGTGATTGTTCCACGGTGCTTCACGTAGGTGGCGAACAAATCCGCGTATCGCTTGGCCAGCGCCTTCTGCACCGCAGGCGGCAGACCGTTCGGATAAGGATTCAGTTCCGGCCGCGCCTGCGCCGTGAGGGAGACTTCAGCAGTGTTGCCCGCAACGGCCTTAGGCAGCACGTCGACGTCGAGTTCCGTGATATTCACTTTGACGCCCAGAGCAGCGAAGGAATCAATGGTTGCATCGAGTTGAGCCATCGTGGGCCAGTCCATCTTTATGTGTCCCTGTAAACCCACGGCGGTCACCGGAGCGCCCTGATCCTTCAGTTTCTTTATGAGCGCCAGAGCGCCGTTGCGCTTGGGCTCGTTTTCCATCGAAAAGTCGTTGTAACACAACTCGGCATCGGGATCGGCCTCGTGCGCGAACTCGAACGCCTTGGCGATATAATCGGGGCCGATGATCTTCATCCACGAGTCCTGGCGTAGCTTGCCATCTTCTTCCAGGGCCTCATTTACAACGTCCCAGCTATTGATGCGGCCCTTGTAGCGGCCCACGACGGTGCTGATGTGATCTCGCATCCGCGCCAGCAGCGCATCGCGTCCGAGAGGTTTCCCCTGGTTGTCCTGAAAAACCCAATTCGGCGTTTGCGAATGCCACACAAGGTTGTGGCCGACGATCCACATGTGATTTGCTTGGCCGAAGGCGACGTAGGCGTCGGCCAAAGCAAAATCGTAAATGGCCGGTTCCGGGTGGACGGCCTCCCACTTCAACACGTTCTCCGGCGAAATGGAATTGAACTGCGTCTTTATCAGTTTGGTTATCGCGGCGTTCTCTTCGCCGAACTGGCTCTGATTAAGCGCCACGCCGACGCGGAAACAATCCTTGAATGCGTCCTTCAGCGCTGGCGTCTGGGCCATACATCCGCTTGTCAGCAGCGCGGTGAGGGCCGTCAATTTCGCGGCCAGGGCCGCCAGCTTTGCTGACATAGTCATTCCTATCACGCGGTGGCGAAGTGTTTCCTGCGTTCGGCCAGTTCGTCCTGTATTTGCAGGTTGAGCTTCTTATTGATCCTGTAACAAACGAGGCAGATGATTACGACGCAGAAGAGGATAGAGGGATAGATACTTACGGTCATCCGTATGCCGCGCAGCGACTGGGGAGTCTGGACGGCGTTGGCGACATATCCGTAACCGGAAAGCAACCACCCCGCGATAGCGCCGCCAAGGCTTAAGCCGCCCTTGAGGCCGAACAGAATGGTGGCGTAAACGACGCCGGTGGTGCGCCGACCGGTTTTCCATTCGGCATAGTCCGCCACATCGGCAAACATCGCCCAGAGCAGCGGAATCGTCGGGCCGTAACTCAGGGCGCGGACGTACTCGAGAGCGAAGGTGGCGCCAACGGCGTTGGCCGGCAACAAAATAAAGCCAGCCATAAGAACCGTGGTTATTGAAAATCCCGCAATGGCAACCGCCTTCTTCCCGAAGCGGATGGAAAGCCACACGGAGCACAATACGCCGATCACGGTTACGAACTGGCTGGACATGTTAAACAGACTGAATCCGACGGCCGCGACGTTGGAATGAGCGGGATCGACGATCAGGCCGAATTTGTCGAGGATTGAGTGCCAGATTCCGGTGCCGCCGGATTGGGCCAGGCCGAGGTTCCGCAAAAGTGCGAATAGCCTGTCATTGTCCACGTAGTACCGGAAATAATAGAACATGGTGCCGCCGCGCATGGCCAGCACGGTGAAATGCGTGATGGTGAGGACGAACATGGCGATCCAGGGTCCGAGGCGCACGAGGTTTCGGAAGTCGTCGCGGGCGGAGGATTTCTGTTTGGGGTCGGGCTGGATTCGCTCGCGCACGCTCAGGAACGTGATCACAAAACAGACGACGCAGATGGTGGCCCAGAGCGCCATGGTCATCTGCCAGCCCTTGGCGTTGTTGCCGTGTCCGAATCGCGCCACCAGGGGCAGCGTGAATCCGCCCACGAGCAGTTGCGCGATCATCGCCGCCACGAAGCGGAACGACGAGAGGCTGGTGCGCTCGTTGACATCGCCGGTCATGACGCCGGTGAGCGCCGAATACGGCGTATTGTTGGCCGAATACAGCGTCATCAGCATGATGTTGGTGGCGCAGGCATAGAAGACTTTGCCGGTGGTTGAAAGGTTGGGACTGGTGTAGGCGAGGACCATGGCCGCGGCCCACGGGAGCGAGGTCCACAGCACCCAGGGACGGAACTTGCCCCAGCGGGTGTTGGTGCGGTCAGCCATGAGGCCCATCATGGGATCGAAAAACGCGTCCCACAGACGACCCACGAGCAACAGCGAACCCGCGGCGGCCGCGGCAATCCCCAACGTGTCGGTATAGAAATTCAACTGGAACAGGATCATCGTCTGAAAGACGAAGTTCGCCGCGCCATCGCCAAGGCTGTAGCCCGCCTTCTCGCCAAAGGAGAGCTTCTTGATCTGCTCGGACGGTTTCTGCTCGGAGATTATCTGCTCGGACATTGGGTGGTTCTCATTTTGTGGAAGGGCGAGTGAGCCGCAAATATAGCGGCATGGGAAACAACGCAAAAGCGCCGTGGAGAAAAGCTTGGACGAGAATCAGGATGCAGCGTCCCATTAGACGAATCGACTCCGCAGCGAATCAACGTAACCGCTTACTGAGAAAAAGTCCAAAAACCCCCCTGCTCGTCAAGCAGGGGTTCCATAGGAAGGATTTTGCCCGTTGGAGGCTTAGGGCAAATCGACGTTTCAGGCGATGCGGCGCCGCCGGACTATCAGTCCGATCGTTGCCGCGGCAAGTAATCCAATGCTCGCCGGCTCCGGCACTGCCGCTGTCGCGAGCTGGAAGCCGTTGAGGTAGCTGCTTTCGGAGTTCTGATCGGCCAAGCCGTCTCCACCGTAGCCCCAAACCGACGAGCAGTATTTGCGGATTTTGACCCAAATGGCAAGCGACTCGGCGGGAAATGGATCGGCCGAATGAAGTGCTCTTATTGGTGCCAGCACACCGGCTTTTCGCTAAATTACCCTTGACAACAACTATCGCCGGAGTATAGCTAGTAATCGGTTACTTTTACGCGAAATGGCAATGTTGGAGGGCATGCAAGGGCATGGCGGTTAGGCGGCGGTTAGGAAAGGATGCT
Source organism: Tepidisphaeraceae bacterium (assembly GCA_050010915.1). Lineage (GTDB taxonomy): Bacteria > Planctomycetota > Phycisphaerae > Tepidisphaerales > Tepidisphaeraceae > PALSA-1353. Next base: position 16,938 of record JBEKKC010000096.1, read on the forward strand.
TTCATGTCACGGCATCGGCGCGATTTGGCGTCGAGAAACAAATTCCGAATCCGCCTTGGCTTCACCCTTGTCGAACTCCCGCGGCTCAAAAGCCCCAACGGCTCAGCCGTACCGCAGCAGCCAATATTGCCGTGAGTAATCTTTCCTTCATGGTGACGGCGCGACGAAAGACAATCTTTCATTGCATCATCCCGTTGCTTTCCCTGATGGGGGTCATGACCGTTGGTTGCAGTTCTGCCGACGTCAGTTCCTCCCTGCCTCCGGGCGGGCAGTTGCTGGCGAGATCGGGGTCGACGCCGTTCAC
>JBEKKC010000097.1:0-17077 GCA_050010915.1 Tepidisphaeraceae bacterium
TTCCATCTGCACAACAAAAGGAGATCCCATGCAAACCGTCACTGAAACGGAAAAGGTCACACTCTATTACCGCCAGGGTGCCAGCGACAAGGTCTATCACGTCGCCATAGAGCCCAGTGGAGAGGGTTTCGTCGTCACCTTCGCCTTCGGACGCCGCGGTAGCACCCTGCAAACCGGCGCCAAGACCGCCGCGCCCGTGGATTATCCCCAGGCGAAAAAGATCTTCGACAAGCTGGTGAAGGAGAAGACCGCCAAGGGTTACACGCCCGGCGAGGACGGCACGCCCTATCAGCAGACCGGCAACGCCGAACGATCCACGGGGATTCTTCCCCAGCTTCTGAACCCAATCGACGAATCGGAGGCCGATCGGCTCATCAAGGATGATGCCTGGTGGGCGCAGGAAAAGTTCGACGGCAAACGGGTCCTGATCTGCAAGGAAGATAACAAAGTCACAGGCATCAACCGCCAGGGTTTAGTGATCGACCTGCCGGTCCCAATCGTTAAGGCGGTGCAGCGCCTGGATACCCGCCGATGTTTGCTGGATGGCGAAGCGGTGGGTGATACGTTCATCGCCTTTGATCTGCTCCAGGAGGCGACGCTTGAATTGGCCGCAAAGCCTTACCAAGTCCGCTACGCTCATCTGGTCGATCTGGTGGACAGCACACCGTCCGATTCCATCCGCTATGCCCAGACCGCGACCACCAGGGCACAAAAGCTCACGATGCTTGACCGGCTGCGGAAAGAGCGCAAGGAAGGCATCGTCTTCAAGCGCCACAGCGCCTCGTACATCCCCGGCCGTCCCGCCAGCGGCGGCGATCAATTCAAACTGAAGTTCACGGCCACCGCCTCGGCAATCGTTGCCGGCGCCAACGGCAGCCGGCGGAGCGTGAAGCTGGAACTGCTGGACGGTTCCCGTCGCATCGGCGTCGGCAACGTCACGATTCCGCCCAATCACCCGATACCCGCGGTGAACCAGATCGTCGAGGTCCGCTATCTCTACGCCTATCCCGGCGGAAGCCTCTATCAGCCGGTTTACTTGGGCAAGCGGGATGACGTCGGCGCCGAGGCCTGCTGGGATCGGGATCAGACAATCCGCGACGCCGGCGCAAGGGAGGTTCATGAGGACAATTCTAAAAATGCTCGTGATGTTGGGGCTGGTGTTGGGCGCGGGGATTGTGGGCTGGTTCATGCACGGGGAAATGACGACGGATCGACCGGAACCCACGCGCACCAGCGACGTGGGCCCGATCCTGGAGCGGATCCACACGCTCTCATCGCTGACGACGCTGCGCGTTGACGTGGCCGATGCGATGACGATGGAATTACGCGGCAGAACGGGAGGAATTGTAGGGGTCCTTGTCGTGCGTGGGGAGGCGACGTTGGCCGTGGACCTGTCCCAAGCCAAATTCCACGCCGTGAATGAAGCGGATCGGCGGGCCATCCTGGTATTGCCTCCGCCGCGGGTGCAATCGGTGAAACTGGACCATCAGAAAACCAAGCTGATCGGCCTGAGCACCAAGGGCCTGTGGCTGATCGTGCCGGACGGCGATGACGCTGATGCCGCCATCAGCGATCTGGCCTACCGGCGCGGGGAGGAGATTGCCGCCGCGGCTGCGGCAGGCCCGGAATTGTCCGGGCAAGCGCGCGAGCAGGCGGAGCGGGTCATCCAATCATTCATTCAGCCGCTTCAATGGACGATTGAGATTCGATGGGGCGATTGAGCTGCCTCCAATGTCGATAGTCCTGGCTTGGATATCGGGATCCTGGAGAACATTTCCAACCGCGAATTCCGAATTGCGAGTCAACGCGGCGCTGGCGGCGTCATCCCCACCACTCCGAAGGATGCCTATGCCTTCACCCCGAGCCGCGTTGGTCTCTGCGTCAAACTCGTTCAGGCGGCGCAAGTTATCGAGCCGCAGTCGAGCTTCAGCCCATTTCCGCTCAAAGCGATCGATGCTGACCGGCCCCATCCGTTCTTCAAGCCTTACACTCGTCTCTCCTCTGTCAAACCGGGCTTCATCGAGTTTGGCAATCTTCCCGGAAGACGTGAATTACCCGGTACCCTGACTAAAGTTTATTGTCACAATTATCCGTTGCTTTGGCCGCACAGCACGAGAGTTATGACCAAAAGCTCTGGACGGTGACGCGGCAAGCAGCGCCATCCGATCAGTGAAACGCCAAAACCTTGAGCATCCGTTTCTGTTTTCTGAACAACTTTAATCTGTTTAGAAAACTGAAACAAGCCCCTGGCGACGGAAAGTGCTCTGCATGGCGAAGTCCTTGCAAGCACAGCGTTACCGCCAGCTGCCGGCGTTTCTGCGAGAAATACGAGAAAGGGCGAACCTGACCCAGCGCGATTTGGCCAAGGCTTTGGGGATCAACCACACGATGGTTCACAATTCCGAGACGGCCGAGAGAAGGGTGGATGTGGCGGAACTTGGGGACTGGGCGACCGCGTTCAAGGAATTTCTGAAGCGCCGAAGGGGCTAATGAAAAGAAATGGCGATAGCCAACCAAAAATCGGCGATCTGAGCGTAGTTGCAGGACGCCTTTTACCCTAACGCCAGCTTGCCGACCGGATTCGGCAAAGCCAACGGTGGATCGCCAGGAGCGAGTCTGGAAGCCGGCGGATCGACATGGCCGAATTCATCGAGTTTTGCGTCGGCTGCCGCATGCCCGATCGCAACGCGCAACTCTTGCAAAGGGTTACTGTATGTGTTGGGATATACAAACATATCCGATGGCTTGATCATTTTCGCGGTCTTAGGAATCGGCCTCCTGATCATCAGCCTAGTTGGCCACGGTATTTGGGTGCTGGCGGCGGCTCTTCTTCGAATTGCCAGTCAAAGTTGCCCGCGCTGCAAGACGCGCCGAGTGGGCAAAAAGTGCCAAGTTTGTGGCTGGCCCGGGCCAATGCCCGACCCTCTCCAGATCACCCAAGAGCAGATCAAGCGATTACAAAAGAATGGCCGTCTTGACGTCGAGGTGTGCAGCCAAGTTCTCTTGGCCATTTCTGCCGACCGCAGTGGTGAACCATCGACGGCCATTCCCATGGCCGAAATGGCGACGCGGGAGATTAGCCCGGTCCTTGTGCCGCCGCCTTTGCCGCCGGCTCCGCAAGTGTTGGAACCGGAACCTCCTATTGGCGTACCGCCTCCGCCAATTCCCGCGGAATCTCCACCGCCGCCGCTCCCGCCAGCGCCGCCGAAGCCGCATTCCAAACCGCTGACGCAAATCATGGCCTCGTTCATGGAAGCCGGGAACATTCGCTGGGGCGAATTGGTGGGCGGATTGCTCATCGTTGGCTGTTCCGCGGCCTTGGTCGTCAGCTTGTGGTCCCAAATCGCTCACCAGCCGATTCTCAAATTCTTGATCTTCAATGTCGTCACTGCCGCGCTATTTGGCTTGGGCCTCTACAGCCATCATCGCTGGAGGCTTCCGTTGACCAGCCGGGGAATCCTGGTCACCGCCGCGCTGCTGGTTCCGCTGACTTTTCTGGCCTCGGCCGCATTCTCTGAAAGCGGCAACACGAACCAGACCACCGCCATGGCCAGTCAGGCTATCGCCATCGTTCTCTTTGCACTCCTCCTCTGGTTCAGCGGCCGGGTGATCGCGGCCCACGATCCTCTCATGTTGGTCGCGGCCGTGCTCGGGCCGTCGATCGTCATCCTGGTCGTTCACTATGTTGCGCCCAAAGGCGCCTCGATCGCCGGCGTACAATTGCTGATCCTCGGGGCTTTGGCGCTGTTCTTTTATGAACTGACCGGTGGGTGGATGATGGTCCGAGCCTGGCACTGGGGGGAATTGGAAACAACCCAGTGCCACGCGATCCTCCGGATGCTCGGAATCGCCTCGTTTTGCACGGCTCTGCCGCTGGGACTACTGATCTACAAGAGCGGTGTCACTCCCCAGACATTCCAGATGTTAGGCCCGCTGGCGAGTCTCGCGGGCCTGCCCCCTCTGGCCATCGGATTGCTTTTCTGGCGGCGTCTGCAAAGCCTCAACATGGTGACGATGCGAACCGGCGGGACCAGCGTGGCCGTTGTCGGTGCCGCGCTGCTGCTTGGCGCTATCGTACTCTCGTGGCCTATCCCGGGATCCATGTTCGTCGTAGCACTGATCGACTTCGTTGTCATGGCCGCCATTGCCGTTGCCTTCGAGTTGCCTGCGGCGCATCTGCCTGCAGGGCTGTGTCTCATGTTGGCGTATCTCCTGGGCTTCCATCTCGCATCGGGTTCTCTCACGTGGAACGGTGGCGGCAATCAGACGATCGAGTCGATTTTCGCCGGCAACAGCGCAACGGCGCTGATCCCGTATTTCGTGCTTCTGATGGCGGTAGCTCAGTGGCTGTTTTCCATCAAGCGGACTGAGGATGCCCGATTTGTGGCGGCGGTAGCCGCGATTTCCGCGATCTTCAGTTTGGCATTGGTCGCGCATTTTGCCTACTTCACCGACGCGGGCTTCAGTGCCGCCGCATGGGTGTTTGGCGTGTACACGGTGGCGGCGATGGCGGCGGCTTGGCGATTCAATGCGTCGCGGGCCGCCTACGCGGGATGGATTCTGCTGTTGTGCGCGGCGCAGCAATGGTGCGCCGAATGGATGCCGGCACTCCTTATCGTCTCCACCGTCGCGGGCATCGCCACAATTCTTTGCGCCAACTTCGGAGGAAAGCTCAAAGAAGCCTTCGGAGCCTCAAGCCGTGTCGCCGCAGGGGCCGGATCGACCGTGGCGCTGGTTCTGCTGGGAATGCGCTTATCGATGCAGAACTGCGACTACGCCGCTTGGCGGCTGCTCTGGATCGCGAGCATTTGGGCGGCGGTTGCAATAGTCTCGCAATCAACTGCGGGCTTCGCTGCCTTTCAAGCGGCGATAACCGGCGCCGCGATGCTGGCCGTCACCGGCCGATTGTCTTCCTCCCATTGGGGGCCGTTCGACCCGCGAACGCTTCAAGCGTACGGCATTGCCACCGCCTTTCTTTGTCTGATCTGGTCGGCATTGCGGCTCACCGGCGCCCGCCGATGGATGCCCGGAACTACTTATTGGTCCTTGGATCGAACGCTCACCTGCGCCGCAATTGCTTTGTTATGCGTCTTGGCATTTGGGGCCGCAATACCGGCCGTTTTCGCCGAGTTGGCCGCGTCGAATTCCATCCACGAGGCGAGGTGGTTCGGCGCATTGAGTCCTTACGCATACGACTTGCACTCGTGGTTTCTTCTAGTTGTCCTGGCCGGTATCTTGTTGCTGCAATGGCGGGATCGCCCAGAAAGCCTGTGGCTGTGTGCACGCGTGGCGGTCGCCTTTGCGATCTGTCCTCTTCTGGCGGTTCGATGGGAAGGCCAGAATGCGACGGCCTCGGCATTCCGATGGATCGCCGGCGTTTATCTGGTTGCAGGAACAATTCCCGTCTGGACCGGGCGCCTCCGTCAGCGCGCCGGAAACCTCATTCTGATTACCGGCGCCGGAAGTATTCTTTTGTTAACGCTCTATCCTGCCCTGCTGACAATCGGGGGCCAAAGCGTAGCCGGACCGCGATCCAGTTCGTTCTTTGCACACATCGGGAACTCTGCTTCTTACCTGCTTCCCCTGGCCTTGGTGATCTTCACGCTTTTGGGCCACGCAATCTGCCTTCGATCCGCCGGATACGCCTTTGGCGCCGGGCTGGTCGTGAACCTGTCGGTTACGCTGGGATATCTCTTGGCCAATGTCGGCGCGGCATTCGGACCGCAGACGCTCATCCAGCTATCGACGCTGAACGCAATCGCACTGGCGGCTTTCGCATTGGGATGGCTGGGAGCAATTCGCCTGAGGAGGCTCGCCGACCTGCCGGGCTTGTTGCGCCTTGAGGTCTGGCTTGCGATCGCCGGCGTTTGCCTTTTGGTCCTTTGTGGAGACCTGCTTCTTCTTGGCGAGCCGGGTGCTGCGACCTGGCCCGGGGCTCTGGGTGAGCCGCTCGAATGGCTGGCGGCGATATTGGCGGGCGCGGCGTTTGTCGCTTCGAGTCGGAGAATCAGCCTGCCGGCTGTGGCTGGAAGTCTCCTCATCGTGGCGGGAATGGGAGCACAAGGCATCCGCCGTCTGGGCACGCCCTGGGATGGATATCACGCCCTAATGGCGGGACACGCGGCGGCCGCTTGGAGCATGCTCGCGATCGGATGGATGGTGGTTCATCGGCGGCGCGGTGAAGTTGAACCGGCGCAAGTTATCCCGGCTCCGGAGTCAAAAGGATCGTCCTTGCCGCTGCGCATCCTGAATTACCATGAAACACCCGATTCTGCCCATAGCGCGGTGGATCAGGAGCCCGTTGCGCGCTGGGCCATCGGAATGGGGATGTTCGCTGCCGTGTTAGCCCTTCGCGTAGCAGCGATCGATCCGGGACGGCCGGGGTGGACTGCGGGAATCCTGCTGGTGATCAGCATACTGGCCGTTGCCGGGGCGTATGTTCAGTTGGAAGGTGTATATCTTTATGCCGCAGCCGCGCTCTACAATTTGGCGACGACCCTGTGGTGGGCGAGCCAGCACTGGGTACCAGGCGCGAATTCCCTTGCGGACATGCTGAACCTCAATGTGATCGCGCTGGCGCTGCCGGCGATCGCATGGCTGGTGCTGGAACTCCAGGTATTTCGCCCCGCCGGATCGCCGACTTCGCGCCTGCGCCCCATTCATTTTCTCGCTGCAATCGTGTCTCTGATCACGGTCCTGCTGGTCGTGGGGATGGGACTGCAGGCTAATTCCGTCGGTCAGCCGCTGGCTGAAACTGTCTGGATTGGCTGGGGCGCTCTGGCCGCAACGGGCGCGCTATGGGTGGGTTGCCTGTGGGATCCCGACATGAGAACCACGTCTGCCGGGCTGTATCTGCTCGGCCTGGCGTCGGCGGGATTGGCGATCGGTCAGTTCCACCTGCGGTCCGAGCAATTGGCTTGGCACAGCGCGATTATCCTGGCGGCATACGGCGTCGTAACCGGTTATCTCTTTCGCATTCGCACGAAGCTGCGCGATTGGGGGATTCCATGCAAAGGGCAAACCAGCGCGGCGACATGGCTGATACCCGCGAACCTGATTCTGGCTGTGGTGATCGCGGCTCTCGGCTATTGGCTGGATTTTGAATTAAGCTCGCTGTCGCTGCGATTAGTCGTAACCAGTGCGGTTGTATCACAGGCCCTGGCGATCGGGTTGCTGGGGAGTGACCTCGAAGCGATTTCATTGATCGCCGGAATCGTCGGGTCCGTCGCCTGGGGCTGGGCTTGGCTGGCGCCGGGACATGGTGACGATCTGCTGAATCGCCTGGTCGTGGCCATGTCGGCGCTCGTGATCGACACCGCGATCTACGCGGGATTGGGAGTCTTGGCGGATGCGACGGGGGCATGGGGCAGGGCGGTCAGGCGGGTATTGCCGGGTTTGGTCGCAACGGCGCTGACATCCCTGTTGACGACGCTGGGGTGCGAAGTATGGCAACGAGTGGAGCTTGGCCATGTATCGATCGCTCCGGTGGCAACGGGCGCCGTCATGGGTGCGCTCGCATTGGGCATCGTCGCGGCGATTATGATGGCGGTCTCGCCCCGGCGCGATCCGCTGCATCTGTCGGATCAGGGGCGAACGCTTTACGTTTATGCCGCTGAGGCGCTGATGGCAATGACATTCGTCCATCTGCGCCTGACGATGCCGTGGATTTTCGGCGGGATCTTCCAGGCGTATTGGCCTCTGGTAGTCGTTGCGATCGCCTTTGGGAGCGTGGGGCTTAGCGAGTTTTTCAGGCGGAGCGGGCGCATGGTGCTGGCCGAACCTCTGGAGAGGACCGGAGCGTTTTTGCCACTGCTTCCGGCGCTGGGGTTCTGGGCGCTGCGGTCGGATATTGATTATTCGTTGCTGCTGTTGATCGCGGGAATTCTTTATAGTGCCCTGGCGGTATTCCGAAAATCGTTTGCGATGGGCCTGCTGGCGGCGCTGGCGGGCAATGGGGCGCTTTGGTATCGGCTCGGACACGTGCAGGGATTCGGAGTCCTGCAGCATCCGCAATGCTGGCTCATCCCGGCGGCGCTGTCGGGGCTGGCGGCCGGATACCTGAATCGCTCGAGGCTCTCCAAGGCGCAGATGCAGGCGATTCATTACGGATGCCTCATGACGATTTACGTTTCATCGACGGGGGACTTGTTCATCAACGGAGTGGCAAGAGTGCCGGGGCTGGCGCTGGTGCTGGGCGGGCTGTCGGTGATGGGTGTGATGGCGGGAATCATGCTGCGGATTCGATCATTTTTGTTCCTGGGAACGTCTTTCTTGCTGCTCACTCTGGTGACGATCATCTGGCATGCGTCCGTCGATCTGCATCAGACTTGGCTCATCTGGGTCAGCGGGATCGCGCTGGGGCTGGCGATAATTCTCATGTTTGCATTCTTTGAGAAGAATCGAACGGAATTGCTGACTACGGTGGAACATTTGAAGGATTGGCAGGGATGAAACGCATGGTGCCGACACGTCCGACGGCCGTGGTGTTGCGGCTTTGCCGGGCGTAGATTCGCGGGCCGCCCCCGCCTGATCCACAAAGAGCCGAACCGTACTGAAAATCGAAGTTATTTTCGCCTAAGGCAAAGAATCAAGAGATATCGCCCGCCAATGCCCTCCGCCATGGTCGCCCGGGTCGGTGTCCTTGCGGTCGTTAGTGACGCTGGTCGCCCACTCCTCAGTGCCGGTGAAATATCCGCACTTCTCGACGCGGAAATCCGCGTCCAAGAATGGGTGGCGTGAAATTGAACGTTCTCCCGGACACGTCGGACGGTGCTGCCGGCGATCACGCAATTGAAGCGATTGAGAAGGATTTGGCCACTTTTATGTCAGCGGTCTGCGAGGTTGCGGGTGCGAGGCGCGCCTGCGTCACGATTTACGTTTCTCGTCGGTCGGAGCGTGTTTCGGAAAATGTGCTGCCAGTAGTTGACCGGCTTGCTCGATGCCGAAGTCGATGGCCTGCATGTATCGATCGTTTTTGAAATGGTCGGCCATCCCGTTGGCCATGGACTGCCAGGCGGCGTCGCCGACGCGGTCATGCACCGCCTGATCACCAATGACGGCGAAGGTTTGTGATCGTGGGGCCACGAAGATCAGAATGCCATTGCGGTGGAAGAGATGATGCATTTGTAGCTTTTGGAATTGCCGGCGGGCTGCGGATAGAGGGTCGGCCACGGCGCCGTGACTGATAAAGACACGAATTTCGCCCGTCGTGTTGCGCTCCGCGTTGTGGATCGCTTCGACGATTTGCTGGTGCTGGACACGGCTTAGGAAATGCTCTGGTTTCATGCGATTACCAACTCCCCCCGGCTCCGCCACCGCCGAAGCTTCCGCCACCGCCAGAGAAGCCGCCGCCAGAGAAGCCACCACCACCGCCGGAGAAACCGCCGCCCCGGCTTGAGCTTCCGCTTCTATTGGACATGAGTGCGTAGAGGAGCCAGTACCAGCCTATGCCGGTATTGTAGCCGCGGTTGCTGTAGACGGCGTAGGCGTGGGCGCTAGCGATTCGTTGAATTATGGCGGCGAGAACGATGAGGACAATTATCACGATGAAAAGGACGCCCGCGGGGTTGGAGTTGTTTGAGTCGTGCGCGGTTGAGCTGGTTCCTTTGTATTCGCCCTTGGTGGCCGCGATGATCGCGTCCACTCCGGCGGTTAGGCCGCCATCGTAATCGCCTTGCTTGAAACGCGGCGTGATCTCGGAATCGATGATTTGCTTCGCCAGCGCATCTGGAAGCGCTCCCTCCAGCCCGTATCCAACCTGCAGATAAACCTCGCGGTCCTGAATGAACACGAACAAGACGGCCCCGTTTTTCTTCAACCTCTGGCCGGCCTTCCACGCCTCGGCGACACGAACGGTGTAATCCTCGATTGAAGAGTCCGACTGCATCTTAGGAAAAATTGCGACGACGATCTGGTTTGACGTATCGCGCTCAAATTGCTCCAGCTTCTCATTGAGCTGCTGGGCCGTCGTTGAAGAAACCACGTTGGCATAGTCATTGAAATACGACGTGGGCGATGGAGGGATGACCTCAGCCGCCCGGGCGACGCCGGCCAGGAACAGAATGGAGGCGAAAATGAGATGGAAGGGTTTCACTAATGCGCTGGAGCAGTAGAAGGCGAATTATTGAAATTGAACTGCACTTGCGGCGGCGTCTGTGCCGCAGTGGTTGCGGTGAAATAGGGCTTGACGGTGAACCCCATCGCGCCGGAATAGAGCACTGCAGGAAACGATCGGAGCGCGGTGTTGTATTGCTGTACGGCATCGTTAAATCGGCCGCGCTCGACCGCGACGCGATTTTCCGTGCCTTCCAGTTGCGCTTGCAATTCGGCGAAATTGGCCGTGCTATGCAGCTGGGGATAATTTTCCGCCACGGCCAGGACGCGGACGACGGCGGCACCCAGGCGCTCCTGTGCCTGCTGAAATTGGGCGAGCTTAGCAGGATCCGTGGGGGCGGAATTGGGGTCGATGCCGGTATTCTCCGCGGCAGCGCGGGCCTGGGCCACGTCCTCAAGCGTCGATTTCTCAAAGTTTGCGGCGCCTTGAACGGTTTGCACGAGATTGGGGATGAGATCGATTCGCCGCTGGTAAACGTTTTGCACCTGGGCCCATTGACTATCGACGCCCTGCGAGAGGCGCGTGAGGCGGTTGTATCCGCCTATGACGGTTAGCAGGAGGATAATGATGAGGAGGACGACGGCGCCTAAACATCCCAATGCTGCCTTTTTCATGGAAAGATCCCTTCGACGAGGGGCCGAATCCGAACTGGGAATCCGCGACTCTCCGCAAGTGAGCCGCGGGCGAATTCAGTACAAGTCCATGTGTTAACCGCAATGCCCGATTGTGACAATACGGAACGTTTACAGTACAACTGTCATTTGGCGTTTGCCGCGCACCACCCCAACGGCGCCAGGATAGTGCGGTTCACAGAAAAGGACGGCTCAATGCCCACCATCGCTACCCACGTTCAGAGGCTGCTGAAGAAAACCGAACGGATGAAGCAGCAGGCTGTTAGGAGCTTGCTTCGGACGCTGAAACAAATCGAGCGGGAGCGGAAGGCGCGAACTGCCGACTTGGAAGAAGCGGCCAAGGTCATCCTCAAGCATCTTGCGGATTTGGGCCACGTCGGCATCAACACCAAGGCAGCAGACAAGCAGGCGAAGAGGACCGCCACGATTGGAAAAAAGCGCCGCAAAATAGCTCGTCGCAAGTTCGCGGTCAGCGGCGAACAGATGATCCTCGATTTTGTGAAGACCAACTCGAACCCCATCGGCAAGGAGATCGAGAAGCATTGGTTCAATGAAGGCCGCGCTGGAGCGGCGGCGACTCTCATTTCAAAACTGGTCAAGGAGAAAAAGCTGAAACGAACGCCGCTGAAGGATGAACGGGGCAGCCGCTACTCGTTGGCGTAGGTCGGAATCATCCGGCGACAAAAGGTATTCATGGCCGGCGCGGCAGGCTGACGACACGAGTGACGCCATTTCCATTATTGAGATCACGCGCGACCGTCGACACCGTGTCCGCCAGACTGCGGCGATCCTTTCCAGCCTGACCAGCACCTGCCGCCGGCACGGCATCGATCCCCAGCATTACCTAACGCAATTGCTCGTGAATCTACCGGCTACGCCGATCAGCCGCTTGTCGGATTGGCTGCCAGACCAGTGGAAGTTGCGGAATCCCTCGCCGTCAGGCCAAAACTAGCGATCACGAAAACGCTTCGGCCACAGGCTGCCGACGGCGGCGAATGAGCGGCTGGCGGTTTTACTTTGCATCACTCGGCAGTGATCGACGACCGCCGACGACGCAGCAAAAAGGCCGCTCCCAGGGCAAGCAGTGTGCCGCTGGCCGGCTCGGGAACCGCCAGGGTGTACCCGATGACGTTCAGGGCCGTGAGCTCATTCACTCCCAGGGTGGGATTCGCACCGGGAGTCGCGATCGCGTCCTGTACCTGCGGTCCGTAGCCCGCGGGAAAGGGATCGCTGAGCCAATCTCCGTAGTCGGTTGCATCCCCGTATTGATTGAAGTAAGACAGGACCGTATTGCCCCCATCAATGGAGAAGTAGGAGTAGGGGCTCGCCGTGTAATATAAAGAAAAGCTGCGGACGCCCGGCGCGGAATAGCGGTAGAGATCCATGGGTCCGACTTGGAACGCCGGGTTGGGACCCACACCGTTGGTCTGGTATATGGCGTTGCTGACGCTGAGCTGCGATCCGCCGCCGCCGATGCCGAGGACCTCGTCCAGCTCGTGCAACATTGTGGCCTCGAGGCCGTAGTTGCTGCCGGTGTTGGGGTTTGGCGGGTAGGTTATTGTCGGATCAAGATCGATGATCGAGTCGTAAAGTTGTCCATTGGAAGCTTTTTCAAAAGGAGGGGGGGCGGGCAACCCCAAAGCCCTCAAGTTGGCTGAAGTCAACATCATAGACTGGTCACTGGCCCAGCCGGTAACGGGATTGCCCGAGGTCGGCGATGGAGCCGCCCCCAGGGAAGCGAACGCGGTTCGTTGGGCGCTGGTCGCGCCCGGGGCCGTGTCAATGGCCTTTAGTGCATTGTAATAATCGTAGTAGCTGGCCCAGAATTGGGTGGTAGTGTTGCTGAATACGTCGAACTCGACATCCTCGGGGGTAGCCTGGAAGTAGACTGAGACGGTGATCGGCGTGCTGATGTCCGATTCTAAAACCCCGATGGCCGAGTTGATCGTTCCCTCGATGGCAGCGGCGTTGGGATCGTTAGTGATCGAGCTATCGAACGTAGGCGTAATCGTGAGGTTGGCGTGGGCGCGGCCGGGGGAAACGGCGCACAAGGCCACCATCGCAACCAGGGCATAAGCCCCACGAGCTATTCTCGGCAAAGCAAAACGACGATTGTGTGCGATTGAACGATTAAACATTGCAGAAAACTCCCACTCTTTTTCGAGCACTTAAAGGCACAAAAACAAAGCTTCAGCCACACAAGTTGGACAGCGACGCAACGCCGCTGATTGTTCAACCGAGAGCACGTGAAGTGTTACCCATCAAGATGAGTCTCGCTGTCTATCGCTGCACGGAGTGAGCAAGAGGAAGGTTGACCTTCCTTTTTCAGTTAAGACACCAATCCCACATCTGGTGAAAACCAAATTTTACATGCGCAAGTCCACGCGCTTTAGACCACCCACTGCCGGTGTTGTGCAGAAACATGATACACAACGGCAGAACCCGATTCAAGTAGTAAACTCATTGAATGAAGCCGGGTTTGATGGGTATATGGCGATTTAGTGCCAATTTGCTTCATCTCCTTTTATTCACCATCAATGGTTTTGGCTTCCATGAGCGCGTCCCCGTGTATCCCGGGTTGCCCGATCAAATCCGCGGCGCGGAGATGTGGTTGGTCGAACGGACACAATATAACCAGGTCGGGACCATAGAAACCGGCGGCGAAACCCCTCACGACTGCGCTGCCAGATTCCCACCCCCCGGCCCATCCGCAGTAAGCGCTCGGTCGTCCACATCTCCGCGCCGGAATTGATCTGGCACCATGGGCACAACGGGAGTTGCTCATGGACGCAGCGGTCAATGGCAAGGCAGATGCCTGGCGCCGGCGCATCGACGATCAGCGTGCCAGCGGACAATCAGTCCGTGCCTGGTGCAAAGCCAACGACGCCCAAGAAGGTTCCTTCTACTGGTGGAGGTCCCGGCTTGGTTTGTCGCGGAAGAAAAGGCGGACCTCCAAGCTGGCGAAGGCCAAGCCTACGCCACTCGCCTTCGCGCAGGTTGTTGTTCATCCGTCCACCACCGAGCCGCTCCGTCTTCGATTCGCCGGCGGGCATGAACTGATTCTGCCGGCGTCGATGCCGCTTGAGCAGGTGGCCAAGCTGGTCCGTGCCATCGAGGGCGGAGGCGAAGCCTGGCGCGCGATGGCATGATTGGTGCCGCAGGCGTGCGTATCTGGTTGTCGACGGCGGCCGTGGATGGCCGCAAGGGGTTTGACACGCTGTGTGGGATCGTGCGCCAGGCGCTGGGGCACGATCCGTTGTGCGGGGATTTATTCGTCTTCCGCAACCGTTCGATGGCGAGGGTAAAAATACTTTTTTGGGATGGCAACGGCCTGGTTCTTTACGCAAAGAGGTTAGAGAAAGGAACCTTCCGCTGGCCGCGAGCCGGCGAGTCCTCCATCGCGCTCAGCGGCACGCAACTCATGGAGTTGCTGGCCGGACGGGAAGTAGAATCGCTGGCAGGAAAATCATTGCAACATTCCGATGGCCAGCGCATATGATTCGTCAGAGTCATGGACGACGCGGCCCTCCTGGAACTTCCCGACGATCCGACAACGCTGCGAGGAATCATTCTCGCCGAGCGCGCTCGTCATGCCACGGTATTGAAAGAGCGTGACGAATCGATCCAGTTCCTGAGCCAGGACAATCAATTGCTGCGTAACCGCCTGGCGGCGCTGCTGCGAAGCAGCTACGGACCGCGGGCCGAACGCTTCGATCCCCGGCAACTGCTCCTCTTCGGCCTGCTCGTGCCGAGGATTGAGTTCCCAGCGGCCGGTTCCACCCTGAAGTCCAAGTCCCCCAACCGTTCCAGGCACGGCCGTCAAAAACTTCCGGAGCATTTGCCGCGTCTGCCCATTGAGCACGACCTGGATGAATCGGAAAGGGCCTGCCCTTGCTGCGGCCAGGAGCGCCAGCGCATCGGTCAGGAGAAAAACGAGCAGTTGGAGCACCTTTCATCCAACTTCGTGGTCCTGGAGCACATCCGCCACAAGTACGCCTGCCCGCATTGCAACTCAGGACACTGCCAGAAGTGCGATGGCCACGCCCATATCGATCTGGCCGCAAAGCCCCAGCAACCGATTGAAAAGGGATTGGCCGGTCCGGGACTCCTGGCGTATGTGGTGACCAGCAAGATGGCGGACCATCTGCCGCTGTACCGTCTGGAACAGATATTCGCCCGCCAGCGAGTAAACATCGATCGCTCGACGCTGTGCGGCTGGATCGCGGCGGCGGCGCGGGTGGTCCAGCCCCTTATGAACTGCTATGCAACCGCGTTCGCCAAAGCGCCGTCCTGCACACGGATGACACAACCGTGCCGATCCAGCACGAAGGGCACTGCCGGCAAGGACGGTTGTGGACGTATGTCGGGGACGAACACCATCCTTATATTGTCTACGACTTCACGCCAACGCGCTCGGCGCAAGGGCCGCTGGGATGGCTGGGGAAATGGCGGGGGTTCCTTCAGGCCGACGCCTACGCTGGCTATGACAAGCTGTACGCGCGAGGCGATGTGAAGGAAGTCGCCTGTTGGGCTCACACTCGACGCAAATACTTCGACGCCCAGGAATCGGACCCCGCGCGATCCGTTTGGATGTTGGAGATGATCCGCCGGTTGTACGTGGTGGAGAAAGAAGCCACCGAGCGCGATGCGCCAACTCGCCAGATTTTACGGCAATCGCAATCCAGACCGATCTTGGAGCAAATCCGCTTGTGGCTCACCGAGCAACAGGCTCAAGTGTTGCCCAGGAGTCCCATCGCCCAGGCCATCGGCTACACGCTGAACCAGTGGCAAGCGCTGGTGGTGTACACGACCGATCCTCGCCTGAGCATAGACAACAATGTGGCCGAACGCGCCCTGCGGCGCGTGGCCATCGGTCGTAAGAATTGGCTGTTCTCTGGGCATGACGAATCCGCCCAGAACCACGCGATCCTATGGTCGCTGATTGCCAGCGCCCAGCGTCACGAGATCGACGTGCAATTTTACCTGCGTAGCGTGCTGGCCCACTTGCCGGATCTGCCGCCGGAAGAATTGCAAAATTACCTGCCCGACGTCTGGAAGCGCGACCTGATGGCCGAGCAGCGGGCGGCGCCGAATGCTCATCACGCAAGCTAGGCGCGAGCGATCATCCGGTAAGGGATGCGTTTCTCGTAGAGTTTGCAAAGAAACTGATCGATAATGGGCGGTCGATTGAGAACCGGCATTTTCCGGCCAATCAATCCTTAGCGGCCAGATGTGCATCGGGCGTGAGATGGATGCGCTCGCCTTGGTGGTGGATTTGGCGATCGATGGTGACATCGCTGGCGAGCGTGCCGCTTTTGAGATGGCCGTTTTCGTATAACTCAATACCCCGTTGAAACAGGCTTGAATCGCAGGGAATTCCGTCAATTGTTACGGGCAGAGGCGCAAAGAATTGCTTGAGGGCGCCATCGGGATAAAACGCCGCCTGGACACCCTCAGAACCACCAACGCCACCACGGCAAATGTACCCCTGGATTTCCACGTTTCGGGGGAAGGCGCAGACCGTAACGATGCCTTGCGGATTCTGGTGCACCCACGTTCCGGCTGGAATAGTAAAGCGGTCAAGCACGATGTCCTGTCCGGCAGTGAACCCCGCAAGCGTGCCGTTGGGATGTAAATGCACCCACCCTGCCCGACATGGCCGCCCACCGATCGCCGTGTCCGCCGAGATGTACCCAATCACAAACCCATTGGCATCGACGGTGGCGGTCTGAAATGGCACACCATCGACCACGACATTTTGCTTCCATTTGACGCATCCAACGAGCAGCGCCATAAGAAGACAGATCGAAATTGCAGATAGGCGTTGCATGATATAAGCAAAGTCGACGACTGATCAGGCGTCTATCCGGAGACGTCCTGTTTACAGCATAGGTGAAATACCTTACGGGCCCGCGCGATGCAGGATATCCCGTCGTAATCAGAAAAAGATGCTGTTCGGGTAGCGTTCACAATGTGGTTGGCCAATCGGTCACGGCAGATCAAACCGCTGGTGCCGCAGCAGCGGCGATAACGCGGTACATTTTCTTCGCGTTGGATTTCAATTTCAGATGTGCCGGCATGCCGTCCACCGTGATTACCGCGTCGGCATCTTCCCGGTCGTTCCTGAGCCTGGTTGCCCACTCCTCAACGGCTTTGAAATGTCCGCATTTCTCGACGCGGAAATCCGCGTCCAAGAATGGACGGGCTGAAATTGTGTCAGCGGGCGCGCAAAACCGGCCAGTGATGGGCGCGCCAAAACCGGCCATTTTGAGGAACTGGAGATTTGTCCATTACCGTTGGCTTTCGGCTCTCGCCGGAGGCGAATGGTGCG
>JBEKKC010000098.1:0-16833 GCA_050010915.1 Tepidisphaeraceae bacterium
AAGTGAGGCCAATCCAGCAATCCCGACTCCGCTGAGACAAATCGTCGAATAACATTTTCACCGGACGAGGGGAGAACGGTGAGGCTGAATGAGCGATAAATTCCCAAGCTCCCGGGGGGTACCCCCCAGAGAGTGGAACGGAGAAAGTAGAAAGTGGACCGGAGGTTGGGGCGGGAATCGATCATTCGGCCGCTCCGAACAATAACCTAACTTCCCTTGGACTGCAAGGAAGAAATTCGAGGCTGATTTGATTCCGGCGGAACGGAGGGCCTGAGTTGCGCGAGTTGCCGAGCCAATCGCGCGGCGCCGAGGCCGCCGCGATCGCGCAAGACCGTGAACTTGCCGATGATCGAGGCCGAGGAGAAGATGTTGAAGGCTTCCGTCGACTTGCATTTGCAGTGGATGTTGCATCCGCGCCGCCGGCCCGAAAAGCCCAAGTCGGTGGATCAAAACCATGGAAAAGAGCTACGTCCGACTTTAATCAATCTGCGACTTATTTTCGGCGTCGGCGCACGAGAATCCCCGCGCTGCCGAACAACAGCAGCGATCCTGTCGCCGGTTCGGGGACCGAGGGTGACAATTCAAACACGGTCCCGTAACCATTAGCGCCGCCAGACGCTGTCGTGCCATACAGGGTGCTGCCCGAGAGGATCAGACCGCGCTGCGGGAACGCCCCGCTGGCGCCATCGTAATTGAACGATGCCAGCACTGTGGGCGTGCCACCGGCAATGGGCAAGGAGAACACGGTGCCATCGTCGTAGGCACCTCCTCCAATGGTCGTACCATACAGGGTGTTGCCCGAGAGGATCAGATCGCCCGCAGGGCCAGATCCGTTGGTGCCATCGAATGAGGCTAACACTGTCGGCGTGCCACCGACAGTGGCCAGCGAGAATACCGTGCCGTCGTTGTTGGCACCGCCCGCATTGGTCGTTCCATACAGGGTGCTACCCGAGAGGTTGAGGCCAGCCACGGGGCCACCCGCATTGGCGCCACTGAACGATGCCAGGACCATAGGCGTTCCACCCGCAGCGGGCAGCGAGAATACAGTGCCGTCGCTGTTGGCACCGCCATTAACAGTCGTTCCATACAGCGTACTTCCAGAGAGGGTCAGGCGGGCGAACGGGGCAGCGCCATCGGTAAAATCGAACGACGCCAGGGTTGTGGGGGTGCCACCGGCCACGGGCAACGAGAATACGGTGCCGGCATCATTAGCGCCGCCAGACGTTGTCGTTCCATATAGAGTACTGCCTGAGAGGATCAGGCCGCCTACCGGGACAGCCCCGTGTGTGCCATCGAACGACGTCAGGACGGTGGGCGACCCGCCGGTGACCGGGACGGAGAAGACCGTGCCGTCGTTTTTGGCCCCGCCGTACTCCGTCGTCCCGTACAGGGTGCTGCCCGAGAGGGTCAGGCCGGCGTCTGGGTGCTCCCCGTTGGAGCCATTAAACGACGCCAGGACGGCGGGCGCACCACCGGCAGTGGATACCGAGAATACTGTGCCTATGTTTTTGGCACCGCCTATAGAGGTCGTTCCGCACAGTGTGCTTCCCAGGAGGGTCAGATCGCTGTAGGGGCGAGCCCCGTTGGCGCCATTGAACGTCGCCAAGGTGGCGAGTGTGTAATCGGCAAAGGCGGGCGTTGCCGTGCCGACTGCCAACAAGGCAATGAGAAGACATTTTGGTTTCATGACCGATTCCCCAATTCGACCAAGCGGGAAGTTTTCGCGCGCGGATTTGCGATCTCTTTTGATGGCCATCTAAAGGCCACAACAAACGCTGCGACTCGCTTATGTCCAGTACCGGTCTTATCTTCGACCTCACTACTTCGCACGGTTAGATCCCCAAAGTCGATTGTTTCGGCGTAGCACGAGTAGACCCGTTGCACCCACAGCCAGTAGGAGTGTCGATGGCTCGGGTATTACGTTACCATTAACGGTCAGGGAGACTGAATCAAAGACAATGTAGGGACCCAATGTATTGCCCGTCCAGAAGAACATTTGGTCGTGTAGTCCATCGGAAAGAGTCAGATTCGGGGTGGTTTCCGCGGGGAAATCATAATGATATGAGAAGCTGGTAACCTGTGGGGTTATGTGATTGTATACCGGCGCGTTTCGAGGAAAATTATCCACCGTGTTCGCGATGGCGGATACGAATTGGCCTTCCGGCAACCCGAAGTCGCTGGGTCCGATAAAAGTCTCCAAGTCCCAGTTCAGAAACGAAACAGGTTGTGTGTTTTGACCAGTGATGGTCATGTCCAAGCTAGTTACTTGAACGACGTCATCAGCCAATGTTGAATCTATGTTGACCGGCGTGAAGTAGTAATCTCGTGTACCATCACTCCGCTGAGTAATATGAAAACCGCCGGTAAAATTAACCGTCGATTGGAAAGGCGCTGCTGCTGCTGGCGAGACGTTAAACAAAATGCACGCGGCCGATACACAGATGAGCAAGACAACCTTCTTGATTCTCATAATTGCACAACCCAAGGCAAGCATCATTGAAATACGCCGCTCGGCTTGCCGCCCAACAGCAGTAATCCGACCGCCCGACACGTTATTGTCGGCGGTGGTCCAGACGGCTAGCCTATCCAAATACCTGCGACCCATGATCTCTCCTTCATAAAGTTCACAGCCAAGAAAACCAGCACGGCGATTACTTCAGGCCCTACACAGTGGCGCAACCGCCTTGAATATTAAATCCCTATGGTCGAGCGCCCCTCCGCCTTAACAGCATCCCCGAAAGACCGAGCGCAAGAATCCATACCGACGCTGGCTCAGGAACCTGGGAGACACGAAACCCGGAGTTGCTGTTTTCGAGCGACGCGCCGAGGCTGAGGAAGCTGCCGCCGGCCGGCAAGAAGCTGTTTGGGTAGTCGAACGACCCGCCCCGCAGCACACGATCAATATGGGCATCTATTGATTCGTTCCATTGGAAAACGTCGCCGCCCTGATCATAGGTGCCGTAATAGCTGGGATAGGCGTACGATCCAACGGGCGTCGAGTCAGGGTCAGCCTGGCCGTAATAATAATTCGCTAGCGACGGCGAAATCGTGTTGCCCTGCGTTGGGTACAACCAGTAGTTTGGGTTGCTGTTCCCGGTATCGCCCAGAGGGGTGTAGTACGCGGCTTTGTACCATTCATTCTCGCTGGTCACCGCCCACGTGTGATTCGCGTTCCGAGTCACCGTGTTGTTCGCGATCCCGGTCGGTGTGAGGGTGTAGGTTCCCGTTTCAGTCGTCCCCGGACCCTCCGCCCCCGTCGGCTGGCCGTTGTCCAGCCAGTTGGCAAAGCGCGTTGTGTCCCAGAACGTCACATCGGTCACAGGGTAATTGCCCCGGCCCGCAGCGGCGCTGTAGGTGTAGCTGCCCGACGAACCGCTCTGGATAATTCCGGGATTGCCATCGGTCGTGCCGGCCATGAATGAGTTGTAAACGCCGTAGGTGTCGGTCGACGCAACAGCGTTGAGAAACGCCGTGTACTGGCTGGAGGTCACATCGTATTCCCCGATGTTGTAGCTGTAAGGCACCGAGCCAAAGCCGGTGATAAGCGCCGCATTGCCGGGGTTGCCCACCGGCACAGTGGCAATGGTGATGGCCTGTCCCGAAACGCCATTCTCGCCCACGAGCGGTAAGTAAAACGCTGAGAGCAAAACGAAAGCTCCAGTGAAATTTCTGGCCACCTTCATTCCCATTTTCTCCCATTTTTGCCGCGAAGCGGCGACGATTATCACAATGGCGTCACGAATCATGATTCTCCTCTTTTCTGCGTCGCAACAAGGGCCCAATGCCTCGCCCGAACAATGACTAATGCCTACGACTGTCTTGAACCATGCCAGTTATTTTCGGCGTCGGCGCACGAGAATCCCCGCGCTGCCGAACAGCAACAGCGATCCTGTCCCCGGTTCGGGCACGGACCACTCGACGGCAAACGTACCGGTGACGTTGTTGTACGTGCCGTCCGCGGTGCCGTAGACGTTGCCGGAGGAGTCGATGGTTGTAGCTACGGAGTCGGTCCATGTGCCTGTGGATGGGAGCAAAGCTTGCAGGTCGACGGCGGAATCTGCCGTGCCGGTCCATAGCAGCGCTTCGTCGTTGCTCAAGGAGCTAGCGAATCCCCAGCCCACTTGCTGAATGCCGTTGGTGCTAAGAGCCACCGAATAGGTGATTCCGCTCAAATCGGTCGGATTTAGGTCCACCGCACTGGCCGCCGTGCCGTTCCAAAGTAGCGAGTGTGTATAGCCCGTGACGGTGTCGCCGTACCCGACCTGTTGGGTGCCATCGGTGCCTAGGGCAGAGGAGGAAGTAATCCCGGTTAGGTCTGTTGGGTTCAAGTCCACCGCACTGGCAGCAGTGGCGCTCCACAGTAGCGCGTGTGTGGGAAATTCAGGTTCGCCTTCCTCCCACCCACGGCCTACTTGCTGGGAGCCGTTGATCGCGTATGCTTCCGACTCCTGAATTCCGCTCAGGCTTGTCGGGTCCAAATCCACTACGCTTGCGGCCGTACCGGTCCAGAGAAATGCGTGAATAATAGGCGAGGACTGCCTTGGACTAGACTGGAAAACACCACTACCCACTTGCTGGATGCCGTCGGTCCCAAATGCCCGCGAACTGGAAACTCCCTCAAGAACGCTGGCCGGGTTCAGGTCCACCGCGCTGTCGGCCGTGCCGTTCCAGAGCAGTGCATCCGCTCCCGCAGTTCCGTAGCCGTAGCCCACTTGCTGGCTGCCACTATTTCCAAACGCCAAGGATGATGTTGAGAATCCAGGCAGATTCGTAGGGTTCAAGTCGACGACTCCGGCGGCGGACCAAAGGAGGGCGTGTTCGGTGGTTGAGGTGACGGCACCCCAGCCGACCATCTGGTCGACAGATGCGATAGAACCGTAAGTGACAGTATTGTTAGAGGCATTTACGCTGGTGATACCTGGCGGCGCTGTCAACGGATACAAAACGGAGCCGGTATAGCTCTGCCCCATGGCTTGTGTCCGAGGAACGACCAGAAAGAAGACAAGAAAGCAAAGGCGAGCTATCGTCGTGCCTGTTCTGCTGTGCCTCCTGAACAACACCGAGACGCGACAAACACCCATGACGTTTCTCCCTACCGTCTGAAAACTTCAAGTTGTGGCAACTCGCTAATGCACGACGACCGCCGCTGGCCAATTCCACAAAGAAAAGCACAATGATGTGTACCCAACCGTTGCCGACCCACATTTGTGCAAAACTGACGCGAGTCGCTTTTATCGGGAACCCTATTTGTCAAGAAAAATCCGGCTATTTTTCGTTGAATTAATGGAAGCTTTACCGCCTCAAATACGAACAGCCACTCCGGAAGAGCGTCAGGAATTTCACATTCTGTTTTGCGCAGTACCAGAATTGATTAAAGTCGGCTATAGCTCTTTTCTATTGCCCGTTGAAATGCGGCCAACGTGCCTTTCAATAGGAAATAGGAAATAGGCAATCCGCCAGTCCCTTATTTCTCCTCCAGCACCAGCACCGAATCCATCTCATCCGGCGCCGTAGCCGGCAATGTTACCGAAACTTGATCCCCACTTTGCTGCATCGCCAATCCCGACTGTTGGGGATCGGCCAGCATGTACGCCTTGCTTACCGTTCCCTTCACGCCGCTCAATTCGAATTTCTCTCCCGGCCACTTGAACAAATGAATGAACAGCTTTCCCGGTTTGGTGGTGCAGCGCCAGTCCCACGCCGCCACCCACGCCGGTTTGCCGCTCCTGTCCTTTTTCACGGGATCGAAATTCCCCGCCTCCGAGCCGAAGGCCGTCGGGCCGGATCCGTAAATCGACTCGCCGTTGATCTTCAGCCAGGCCCCGATCGCTTTGATCCGATCCACCTCCGGCTGCGGAATGGTCCCCTCGCTGGTCGGACCCACGTTCAGCAGATAATTCCCGCCCTTGCTGGCGATGTCCACCAGGTTGTGCAGCAGGGTTTCGGTCGATTTGAAATTCGTGTCGTACGATTTGTATCCCCACGTGTCGTTGATCGTCATGCACGTTTCCCAATCCCGGCCGGGATAACCCTGCGGCGGAATCCGCTGCTCCGGGGTTTCCGTGTCGCCCTCGAATCCTCCACCCAGTCGATTGTTCACGATGATCTGCGGCTGCAAATCCAGCAGCGGCAGGAACTCCGCCGCCCGCTGCGGCGTCATCAACTTCGTCGGTGTGTCAAACCACAACACCGATACCGGCCCGTAGTTGGTCAGCAATTCCTTCACCTGCCCAATCGCCACGTCGTTCAAATATTCATCAAAATCTCCATCCTGCGCCTTGTCCCAGTGTCCCCCCTTCAGGGCCTCCGCCCCCGGATGATGCCAATCCTGGCATTGCGAATAATAAAACCCCAACTTCATCCCCAGCCTTTGGCACGCCGCCGCCAACTCGGCAAGCGGATCGCGCTTGAACGGCGTGGCATCGTAAATGTTGTAGCCGTCCACCTTCGTGTGGAACATCGCAAATCCATCGTGATGCTTGGCGGTGATGACCATGTATTTCATCCCCGCCGCCTGCGCGATTTGGACCCACTGGTCCGCGTCGAACTTCGTGGGGTTGAACTGCTCGGCATACTCGGCATATCTCGCGACGGGAATCCTGCCGTTGTTCATGATCCACTCGCCGATGCCGGGAATCTGCTTCCCATCGTACGTACCGGCCGGAACGGAATAGACTCCCCAATGAATGAACATCCCGAAACGGGCCTGCCGCCACCATGCCATGCGCGCTTCATGCTGCTCCGGCGTTTCGCTGCGCCGCAGTTCCGGCTGGGTCGAGGGCATCGTCTGCCCCCAGGCGCATCCGGCCCAGAGCCATCCCGTCAATGCCAGCCCGCAAAATAACAATCCTCGGTTCATGGGTGATAACTATACCGAACGGCGTTTCATGATCCAGCCGCCATGTTGGGTTGTCCGGGCTTGTTGAACAGCCGGCCGGCCCGTTATCCTTCGCACCCGCGAATGCCCGGCCTTCCCGACGTCAAATCGCTTTGGGACTACCGCGATCCGGCGGCCACCGAACGCCGATTCCGCGATCTGCTGCCCCAATCGGCATCTGATCCGGCGTATCACGTTGAGCTGCTCTCCCAAATTGCCCGCACGCATTCCCTCCGCGGCAATTTCACCGAAGCGCATGCGTTGCTCGACCAAGCCGAGTCGCTTTTGAAACCGGACATGCACCGTCCTGGCGTCTGTTGTCTCCTGGAGCGGGGGAGGACTTATAATTCTGACGGCAACCCCCAGGCCGCCTTGCCGTTGTTCCAGAGCGCATATCGCCTGGCAACCGAGCATCATTTCGATTTTCTCGCCGTCGATGCCGCTCACATGATTGCCATCGCTCATCCCGATCCTGCCGAGCAGCTTCGTTGGAACCTGCAAACCATCGATCTTGTCGAGTCCTGTGCCGATCTCACGCTCAGATCGTGGCTTGGGCCGTTGTGCAACAATGCGGGTTGGACCTATCACGATCAGGGCGATTACCCCAGGTCCCTGGCACTGCTGCAAAAGGCGCAGGTTTACCACGACCAATTCGGCGACGCCAAAGCGAAGTTCATTGCCCGCTGGTCCGTGGCAAAGCTGCTTCGTTTGAACGATCGGCGCGGTGAAGCGCTGGAGATTCAACAATTGTTGGAATCCGACATGACCGCGGGTAACGATCCCGATGGCTTTGTTTACGAAGAACTCGGTGAGCTATATCTCCTCCAAAACCGCCACGACGTGGCCCGGGAATATTTCCGCAAGGCCTATCCCCTGCTTGAGAAAGTCGATTGGCTGGTGCAATCCGAGCTGGCCCGCGTGGAGCGGATCAGGAAATTGGCCGATCTTCAACCGCCCTCGGCGTCTGCCCGATAATGGGAAATAGCTCCCATGCGCCTTTCCCCCCAAATTATCCAGCGGGTAGTGGGGCGTCCGGTGGAACGGTTCTCCGGCTCCGGACGCCAGCGCGCCCTCGGGCGCGTCGAGCTTCGGAACCCGGCCACGATCTTTCCCGTTCTGGGCGATTTCCTCGGCGAGGCGATTTCCGTCACCCTTCGCGACATCTCCGCCGAAACCATCGGCCTGACCACCCCGCTAGCCTTCATGCCGTTTTCAAGCCTGATCGTCAGCATTCCCCTGCCCGATTCAGAACTCCTGGCCATCCGCTGCCGCGTGATGCGCTGCACGCGCCTGCACGATGGCCAATTCGCCCTGGCGGCTCAATTCGTTTCCGTCGTCGATTCTCAAACCGTCTACGACGTAGCCCTCTCGCGGCAGCGATTTTCATCCTGAATTCTCGATATCATGTCGGCCATGACGCCTCGGGCCTTTTTCCAACGGCTGGGCCTCGCAATGCGAAGAAACTCTCCACTTTTCTTCGTGGCTAAACTTTCGCCGCTCATGGTGACGTTCATGGCGACGCTCGCCGTCGCCGATGCACCGAACTCCCAACCCGATCTTCCCGTCTCCATCCGCATTGACGCCGCCAAGCCCAGCGGCCAGTGGAAGCCCGTTTGGCGCTTCTTCGGCTACGACGAGGCCGATTTCTCCTTCATGCCCTTTGGCCAAAAACTCCTCACCGAACTCTCGCAACTCCAAGGCCAGGTCTTCATCCGCTGCCATCACCTGCTTACCTCCGGCGATGGCACGCCGGCCCTGAAATGGAGTTCCACCAACGCGTATACCGAAGACGCCCACGGAAATCCGGTTTACAACTGGACCATCACGGATCGCATTTTCGACGCCTACGTTCAACGCGGTCTCAAGCCGTACGCGCAGATCGGGTTCATGCCGAAAGACCTTTCCACCCGGCCCGATCTCTATCCCACGACGTTTCCCTCCGGCAAACTTGTCCCCGTCGTCGGCGGGCAATCCTATCCGCCCAAGGATTACGAAAAGTGGCGTAACCTCGTCCATGCGTGGGTCAGCCATTGCGTCCAGCGCTATGGCCAATCCGAGGTCGAAAAGTGGTATTGGGAAGTCTGGAACGAGCCGAACATCAGCTATTGGCACGGCTCGCCCGAGGAATATTACCAGCTCTACGATTACGCCGTCGACGGCGTTCGCCGCGCGCTGCCCACCGCCCGCGTCGGCGGACCCGAACAAGCCGGCGGCGGCGGGAAATTCCTACGCGGATTTCTCCAACATTGCACGGGCGGCGACAACACTGCCACGGGCGCAAAAGGCTCGCCGCTCGATTTCATCTCCTTCCACGCCAAGGGCAGCCCCAGGTTTCTCGATGGCCACGTGCGAATGGGCCTGTCCAGCCAGTTGAACAACGTCGAATCCGGATTTGCCACGGTCGCCGAGTTCCCGCAATTCAAAAACACGCCGATCGTTATCGGCGAATCCGATCCCGACGGCAGCGCCGCCAGCATCGGTCCGCAACTCAACTATCGCAACTCCCCGCTGTACGCCTGTTACACCGCCGCCGCGCTGGCCAGAACATTCGAGATTGCCGATGAACGCCACGTCAATTTCGAAGGCGCACTCACCTGGGCCTTTGAATTCGAGGGCGAGCGATTTTTCGCCGGCCACCGTGTCCTGGCCACCAACGGCATCGACCTACCCATCCTCAATGTCTTCCGCATGTTTTCAAAAATGCACGGCGACCGGCTGCCCGTGGAAAGCTCCTCCGCCGACTCGCTGGCTTCCATCGAAAAAACCGGCGTCCGTGCGGCGCCCGACGTTAGCGCCCTCGCGGCCCTGGACGCCCGGCAACTGGCGATCCTGCTCTGGAACTACCACGACGACGACGTTCCCGGCCCCATTGCGGATATCGCGCTGTCCGTCGCCAACCTTCCACCTGCCGCCGCAACGGCCACGCTCACCGAATATCGAATCGATCGCTCGCACAGCGACGCGTACACCCTTTGGCTGCAAATGGGCTCCCCGCAGCATCCCACGTCCCAGCAATACGCCGCCCTTCAATCCGCCGGCCAACTTGAAATTCTGGACGCACCTCATCGCGTCAGTCTCTCCCAGGGCAATTTCGATCTTCACGTTCATCTGCCTCGCCAGGGCGTCTCGCTGCTAGTTTTGACTTTTGATTGAACCCAAAGGCGAGGCAAGAATCGGCTTCCGACACCCTCCGCGCCCTGGCGGGCCGGATATAATGTGATGAAGCGCTAATATGCCCTTGCCCGCGTCCGACGTGCCGATCAAGCCTCGTCGCAAAAGTCCTTTGCGACGATGGACTTGGCGAGTTCTTCGCGTCGCGGCGCTGGTTTATTTGGGAGCGGCCTTAGTGATCTTCGCAATCCAGGACAGCCTCATTTTCCCCGGCGCTTCCACACAGGGTCAGCGCGACGCGATTCTCACGCAAGGTTACGGGAATGAACTGCTCTGGCTGCATACGGCCCGCGGCACAACCATCGCCGCGTTGTTTGGCAAGGCGCTCCAAAGCGACGGACAGCCATTGGCGGACGTTCACGATCGACCCACCGTCGCCTTCTTCTACGGAAATGGATCGTGCATGGCGTACAGCACCGACGTTTTCGATCACGTTCGGCGGCTGGGAGCCAACGTCATCATCCCTGAATTTGAAGGCTACGGCATGAGCGCCGGCAAGCCGAGCGAAAGAGGTTGCTATGCCGCTGCCGATGCCGCATACGACTACCTGCTCAGCCGCAATGACGTTGATCCGAAGAAGATCGTACTGGTTGGCTGGTCGTTGGGTGCCGCCGCGGCAATCGATCTGGCCAGCCGCCGCCCCGTCTCTGGTTTGGTCACCATCAGCGCGTTCACGAGCCTTCGAGATATGGCCCACCAGGCAATCCCCTGGCTTCCGACCTCTCTGCTGCTGAAATATCGCTTCGATAATGTCGCCAAGCTCGCCGGGATTTCCTGCCCGATCCTGGTGATCCATGGGATCGATGATGACATCGTTCCCTTCGAAATGGCCCAGCGCCTTGCGGACTCAGCCAATCGCAAGGTGGCGAGGATGAACATTCAGGGCGCGGGCCACAATGACGTGTTCGACGTTGGCGGCGAAAAACTATGGCTTCGCCTCGGCGAGTTTCTCGGACATCTCACCCCGTCGGATGGACTCAATTCGACGGCGACAACTCGGCCTGCAATTGAATGAGGTTGTTGGCCGATTCCCGGTCCTCCCAATAAAGATACACCTCGCGGGAGACGTCGGTCGGCTGAAGCCCGCGCCGGCCAATCTCGCCGTAAAGCTTCCCGTACGCCTGCCCGATCTGCGATACCGGGCCCGCGTAGATCACGGTCGCGCAAGATGACGACCCCACGGTAATCATCTGAAATCCATCCGGTCTGGGCGTCCCATCCTTCACGATTATGCCAACGTCCAGAGTGAATTCTTTATTCGGGTCCCCCGTTGCGCCATGGTACGTGAAGACGGCCGGTCCCACGGGCCGCAGCTTGCCCGCATCGATGGCCGCGTCCATCTTCGGTATCAGCGCGTCAATGGCGCTTACCACCTTATTCAACGTGGTTTGAGTCGAAACGAACGCGTAGGTATACGGCTTAAGCGTTTGGATGCGAACATCCCCCAGCGTGCCCGCCGAGGGCCGGGTAACCGGCATGGAATCGGCACGACTCTCCACCCCAAGCGTCAAAACCAGCGACATCATGGCCAGTGAAAAATGCTTTAAGTTCATGTGTTTCATCTCCGCAAGTGACGCGATAGTCATAAACCCGCAGCCCTCGCAAATCAACGCCGTTTGGGCATTCGGTCATTCGGATATCGGATTTGGTTCGTCATTCCGGTTTCGGGTTTCGGATTTTCCCCCCGACGCCTCTTCCGCTATGATTTCCTCCCGTACTTTCCCGGAGTCCCCATGCCTTCTATCGACATGCCGTTGGATCAGCTTCGGCAATACAAGCCGTCGCTCTATCGCCAGGAGGATTTCCAATCCTTCTGGGATTCGGTCCTTTCTCAGTCTGACAAGCAGCCGTTGAATGCCGAGTTGATTCCCTACGACTTGCCGGTGCGTGGGATCGATTGTTTTGCGGTGCGGTTCGACGGATTCGGGGGCGGGCGGCTGGCGGGATGGTATCTCCGTCCGGATTCACGCGGGAAAATCCCCGGCCTGTGCGTCTATCACGGCTACAGCATGCGCGCCCCCCGCCCGCTCGATCTCATCCACCTCGCCGCCCAGGGCATCTGCGTCTTGAGCATGGATTGCCGCGGCCAAAACGGCCAGTCCCAGGACGCCGCCGTTTATCCCGAAGGCCATCACAGCGGTTGGATGACCGCCGGCATCCGCGATCCGCGGACTTACTACTTTCGTTATGTCTATGCCGATGCCGTCCGCGCCCTGGACGTGCTGGCCCGTCGCGACGAAGTGGACCCCGCCCGCCTGGCCATCACCGGCGGCAGCCAGGGCGGCGGGCTGACCCTCGCCGTTGCCGCCCTCTCCCGCAAGCCGGCGCTTGCCATGCCCGATATTCCATTCCTCTGCGATTTCCGTCGATCCATCAACGTCGCCACGGCCGGGCCGTATCCCGAAATCACCGGATTCATCAAGTCCTTCCCCCATTTATACGAGCAGGCGATTCGCACGCTCAGCTATTTCGATTGCATGAATCTCGCCCCCTGGATCACTTGCCGCACGGTTATCTCCAATGGGCTTTGGGACGACATGTGCCCTCCGAGTTCCATCTACGCCGCCTACAACCACATCACCGCCGAAAAGCAAATGGAAATCTATCCCTTCCACAAACATGAGATCCCCTACGAACACTACGAACTGAAATTCCGCCTGCTGGCGGAATTGACGCGGTGAATCAAAAGATCCGAGCGTCCCCCATGGCGGAGAATTTCTTCGATTTCCATCAGCGCATGGCCCAACGCCGGTCGGCGCCGCCGCCCGCCGATCCTTCCGACGCCCTCACCGTCACCCAACTCACGGCGACCATCGAAAAAGCCATCAAAACCGGCGTGCCCGCGACCGTCACGGTGCGCGGCGAGGTCAGCAACGCCAGCGATCGCCAGGCCTCCGGACATCTCTATTTCACCATGAAGGATTCCGGCGCGTGCATCAACTGCGTGATATGGCGCGACAACGCCTCACGATTGCAATTTCGCCTGGAAGACGGCCTGGAAGTCATCGCCACGGGACGCGTTTCGGTTTACGCGCCGCAGGGCCGGTATCAGCTCCAGGTTCAGCGACTCCAGCCGGCCGGACGCGGCGCGCTGGAATTGGCCTTCCGCCAATTGCAGGCCCGGCTTTCCGCCGAGGGGCTTTTCGATGCCGAGCGGAAAAAGCCCATTCCGCCATATCCGATCCGGATCGTGCTGCTCACTAGCCGGGCCACCGCCGCCTTGCAGGACATGCTCAAAGTCCTGCGGCGATTCCCCTGGCTGAAGCTGATGGTCTATCACGTCCCGGTTCAGGGCGAGGGCAGCGCCGCCAAAATCGCCGATGCCCTCGCTCATCTCAACCGCCGCGCCGCCGACCTCGGCGGCGTCGACGTGATCCTCCTGGCCCGTGGCGGAGGATCGCTGGAAGACCTCTGGTCTTTCAACGAGGAAATCGTCGCCCGCGCCATCGCCGCTTCACGCATCCCCATCATTACCGGCATCGGTCACGAGGTCGATTGCTCCATCAGCGATCTGGTCGCCGATCATCACGCCCATACCCCGACCGAGGCCGCCCAGGTCGTCACCCAAAACTGGAAAAATGCGGTCCATTCGCTCGCGCAGGCCACGGCGCGCCTGGGCCGCATCGTTCGCCAAACCGCCCAGGATTCCCGCCAGCGCCTGGCGGCCGTCGAGCGCCATGAATTCTTTCGCCGGCCCATGGATCGCATCCAAATTCTCCGCCAGCTTTTGGATGATCGCCAGAGGTCAATGACCTTTGCGCTGTCGAGCCGTCTTCGCAATGCGCAGCATCGCCTGCTGATCCTCGATCCTCGCCTTCCCGTTGCCGCCCGATCGTCCCTGCAAGTCCGCGTCGCCCGCCTCGACGCCCTCGACCGTCATCTCCAGGCTCTTTCCCCCCAGGCCGTGCTGAGCCGCGGATATACGATCACCACGCTGAAGAAATCCGGCCAAATCCTGCGCGAATCCACCATCGCCAAGCCCGGCGACCGCCTGCTGACCCGCTTCGCCGATGGCCAAACCGAATCCATCGTCCAGGATTCGCGGCAGATGTCGTTGTTTGAATAGGCTGCATATCGCATCCGACTGGACAAATGCCCTATTCAGCCGATAATCATAATTGTGACGCAGCCAGTTGAAAAAGTTGTCAAGCAGTTCCGCGTGATCGCCCAAAAGCTCCGGCGCGAGAATCGCGACCCCGCCAAGGCGCGGGCCTTCTTGCTTAGGGCTGGAATCGCGGAAAGGGACAAATCATCTCGTAGCGGAGTCCGCCTAGCCAAGAGATACCGCTAACCATTGGATGCCGCCTCAACGAGCTTCGTTCTGGGGTACCACGGGTGTGATCGCAAACTCGCCGAAAGGGTTTTCTCTGGCCACGCTGCCCTTAGGGCCAGCCACAATGACTACGATTGGCTCGGTGACGGAATTTATTTCTGGGAGCACAACGCGGACCGTGCCTTTGATTTCGCCACCGAAGTTGCAACTCGTCGGCATCGCGCGGGCCAGAACATCAAGGCGCCCGCAGTGGTCGGGGCGATTATCGACCTCGGTTTCTGCCTCAATCTCCTTGACGCCCGCTTTATTGAGATGGTGCGCGCCGCCTATGAGGAACTGGTGCGCTCATCAGCCGAGAGTGGCATTGATTTGCCAAGGAATACCGGCGGCCACGATCTCCTAAAGCGAAACCTGGATTGCGCCGTTGTGCGAACGCTTCATCAGGCTCGGGAAGACGCCGGTAAGGAGCCGTTTGAAACCGTCCGGGCCGCGTTTGTTGAAGGTGAGCGGCTCTACGAGAACGCCGGATTCTCCGCGAAAAACCACATTCAGGTTTGCGTCCGGGACCCACGGTGCATCAAGGCCTATTTCCGGCCCCTGAATGAAACCGGCAAGCCGGTCGTATTCAGTTGATTTTCAGCATGCCGTCAGACTTCAGAGCGATCCGCCGCGCTTCTTGCTCAATTTACCCCCAGCCTGTACAGTTTTTACTCTTATTTCCCGGGCCAATTGATCCGAATGGAGAAACCTAAATGTCCCCCGAATTCCGCCGTCGCGGTCACCTGTTCACCAGCGAATCCGTCACCATGGGCCATCCCGATAAGGTTGCCGACCAGATCAGCGATGCCGTGCTCGACGCCCTCCTCACCCAGGACCCCCGCAGTCGCGTCGCCTGCGAGACCCTGGTGACCACCGGCCAGGTCGTTCTCGCCGGCGAGATCACCACCAGCGCCTACATCGATGCCGCCCAGGTCGCCCGCGACACCATTCGCGAGATCGGCTACACCCATCCCGAAATCGGGTTCGACTATCAAAGCTGCGGCGTCCTGACCTCCATCCATTCTCAGTCCCCCGACATCGCCCGCGGCGTCGACCATGCCGAGGACGATTCCAAGGAACAAGGCGCCGGCGATCAGGGCCTCATGTTCGGATACGCCTGCGACGAAACCGACGAGCTGATGCCCCTTCCCATCCATCTCGCCCATCGCCTCGTCGAACGCCTTGCCGCCGTTCGATTCAGCGGAAAACTTCCCTGGCTTCGGCCGGACGGCAAGAGCCAGGTCACGGTCGAATATGTCAACGAGCGTCCGACCCGCGTTCACACCGTTGTCGTCTCCACCCAGCACGATGAATCCATCCTGGACAAGAAGACTGACGCCGTCAGCGAAAAGGCCAAGCGGCAAATCATCGAGCACGTCATCAAGCCCGTCATCCCCCGCAAGCTCTGGGACGACGATATTATTTTCCACATCAACCCCACGGGAAAATTCGTCGTCGGCGGCCCCAACGGCGACACCGGCCTCACCGGTCGCAAGATCATCGTCGACAGCTACGGCGGCCGCGGCGCACACGGCGGCGGCGCATTCAGCGGCAAGGACCCTTCCAAGGTCGATCGCAGCGCCTGCTACATGGGCCGATACATCGCCAAGAACATCGTCGCCGCCGGACTGGCCCGATGCGCCGAAGTCCAACTGGCCTACGCCATCGGCGTCGCCAATCCCCTCTCCGTCACCATCACCACCGAAAACACCGCCGCCATCCCCGAGGACCAGATCGCGGAGCTGATCAAGCAGCATTTCCCCCTCACCCCGCGCGGCATCATCAAGTACCTCGATCTGCTCCGTCCGATCTACAAGCAGACCGCTCGCCACGGCCACTTCGGCCGCATCCCCGGCCGCGACGGCGGCTTCAGTTGGGAAAAAACCGACAAGGCCGAGGCCCTCGCCAAGGCCGCGGGAATTTCAATGAAAAAAGCGGGGTGAAAAACCTGGGTAGGGTGGGCGTACTCGCCCACCGCTCGGCTCGACACGCGCAAACGGTGGGCGAGTACACCCACCTACCCGACTCACCGCGGAGGAGACCCGGAGTTTGGTATCACAAATTGTGACACCAAAACGGCGGGGCGGCCAGCCGGTCGTACGGCGGTTTCTTCCGTATGCGTTCACGGAAAATGGCGTGGCCAGGGCCCCGGGGTTGAAAAAGGGCGTCAAATAGCCTTTCGAAAGAGCATCTGCTGCAAGCTTCTGGCGATCAATTCCGAGCGGCCAATCTTCTGACGGCGCGCGACGGCGTCCGCCTCCGTGAGCAATCCTCGTTCGATCGTGATGTTGATTCGTTCCGAGCCGCGTCCGATCCGCGGCCGTCCCGCACGCCTGCGGGCCTTACGTTCCTCGGCCCGCTCCGCCGGCGTCATCGGCCGCGTTCGGTCGATCATCCCCGGCTGGTCGTATTCCTTCGTGGCGTCGGCCAATTCGGCGGCGTTCATGTCCTGATATCGCTTGGACTTTCTCTT
>JBEKKC010000099.1:0-16482 GCA_050010915.1 Tepidisphaeraceae bacterium
TTTTCTGATCTTCGGCCAGAACCACAGGGCGAGCAACACGCATGAGATAGTACCTCCTATCTCAGTTACGCGCCCGCGCCGATTAGGTTCGTTTAATTGTGGAGAGGTACACTAGCATCCACCGTCGTCAATCCATTGTCATAGGCGTGAGATTCATTGCGCCGTAGCGGTAGGATATGGATCGGACAGCACTTAGCGATGTTTCCATTGCCGCCCAGCCGAGCTGGGCCGACGGACCCCAAAACGATCTGGCCAAGAAACCGATAGTGAAGCTTCCCTGCGTCACGATCCGTTTTGCCGGCGACAGCGGCGACGGCATGCAACTCACGGGGACGCAGTTCTGTGACACCTCGGCGCTGGCGGGCAACGACATCAGCACGCTGCCCGACTATCCCTCGGAAATCCGCGCACCGGCGGGCACGCTGGCGGGCGTCAGCGGCTATCAAATCCAGTTCTCCTCGCGCGACATTTTCACGCCCGGTGACGAGGTCGATACCCTGGTGGCCATGAATCCCGCGGCGCTGCGGGCCAACCTGAAATCGGTCCGGTCCGGCGGCATGGTGATCGTCAATTCCGATGCCTTTTCTCCCCTCGATCTGAAGAAGGCGGGATATGACGACAACCCGATCGCGGGCGAATCCATGCCGGGCTATCGCCTGGTGAAAGTTCCCATCGATCGGCTCAACGCCGAAGCCCTGAAAAGTTCCGGACTCACCGCCAAGCAGATCGACCGCTGCAAGAACTTCTTCACGTTGGGTCTGCTTTGCTGGCTCTACGATCGTCCGCTGGAACCGACGCTGAAGTACATCACGGCCAAGTTCGGCAAGAAATCCCCGCTTGTGGCCACGGCCAACGGCGACGTTTTGAAGGCCGGCCATGACTACGGTGAAAACGCCGAGTTGTTCCCCGTTCAATATTTTGTTGAGAAGGCCAAGCTTCCGCCGGGACGCTACCGGAAGATGACCGGCAATGAAGCGGTTGCAC
This sequence comes from Tepidisphaeraceae bacterium, assembly GCA_050010915.1. Lineage (GTDB taxonomy): Bacteria > Planctomycetota > Phycisphaerae > Tepidisphaerales > Tepidisphaeraceae > PALSA-1353. The sequence goes on from JBEKKC010000099.1 coordinate 985, forward strand.
TGGGCCTGGTGACGGCGGCCCGGCTGGCCGGGAAGGACCTGTTCTACGGCAGCTATCCTATCACGCCGGCCACGGACATCCTGCACAACCTGGCGGACTTGAAACATGCCGGGGTGGTGACGTTCCAGGCCGAAGACGAAATCGCGGCGATCGGGTCGGCGATTGGAGCCAGCTTCGGCGGCGTCATCGCCGCGACCGGCACCAGCGGGCCGGGCATCGCGCTCATGACCGAGGCGATCGGCCTGGCCGTCATGACCGAATTGCCGCTGGTCATCGTGAACGTCCAGCGCGGCGGTCCGAGCACGGGTCTGCCGACCAAGACCGAACAAGCGGATTTGTTGCAGGCGGTTCTGGGCCGAAACGGCGAATGTCCCCTTCCCGTGATCGCGGCGACCAGCCCGTCGGATTGTTTCAATGCCGCCATCGAGGCCTGCACGATTGCCGTTCGTTATATGACGCCGGTGATGCTGCTGAGCGACGGATATATCGCCAACAGCGCCGAGCCGTGGCTGATCCCCGACGCCCGGTCGATGCCGAAGCTTCAGATCGTTCATCCGACGGCTGGACCCGATGCCGGCGTGTTTCAGCCGTACCAACGGAATGAAGACGGGGCTCGGCCATGGGCGGTGCCGGGCACGCCGGGCCTGGAACATCGCATCGGCGGATTGGAGAAAGAGGACGGCGCCGGGACGATAAGCCAAGACCCGGCCAACCACGAAAAAATGGTTGGCCTTCGCGCGGCGAAAGTGGCGGGGATTCGCCCGGCCGGAGCGGCGTTCTATTGGACCGGCCGCGAGCACGGCGACGTGCTGATCGTCGGATGGGGCGGCACCCATGGCGCGATCAAAGCCGCCACGCTCGATCTCCAAAAACAGGGCGCCGCCGTCTCCGCCTGCCAGGTGCGATATCTCAATCCGTTCCCGCAACGGCTTGGCGAGTTGCTTGCCCGATTCAAGACGATTCTCGTGCCGGAATTGAATCTCGGACAATTGGCGTTGTTGCTGCGCGCCCAATACGGGATCGAACCGGTATCTCTGTCGAAGGTGCGCGGGCAGCCGTTTACCGTCGGCGAAATCCTCGCCGCCGTCAGGACGCATCTTCCCGCTCAATCGCGTTCATTGGTCGCTTGAATGGCGGTGAATCTCTCGAGGAGGAACGCAAAATGGAAATTCTCGAGAACCCGGCGCCCGCGAAAGAATCTTGCACCGGCTGCACCGCCGCCGACTTCGCGTCGGACCAGGAAGTCCGCTGGTGTCCGGGCTGCGGCGACTATTCCATCCTCGCCCAGACCAAAAAAGTGCTCGCCAAGCTGGGGATTCCACGCAACAATATCGTCTTCGTCTCCGGCATCGGCTGTTCCAGCCGATTTCCGTATTACCTGAACACCTACGGCTTTCATTCGATCCACGGCCGCGCGCCCACCATCGCCACGGGTCTGAAACTGGCCCGGCCCGATCTGGACGTCTGGATTGCCACCGGCGACGGGGACGCGCTGTCCATCGGCGGTAACCACCTCCTGCATACCATCCGCCGAAATCCAAATCTCAAGATTCTCCTGTTCAACAACCGCATTTACGGCCTGACCAAGGGCCAGTATTCGCCGACGAGCCTGAAGGGCGCCAAAACCAAGAGCAGCCCGATGGGATCAGTGGAAACGCCGATTCGTCCTATGAGTCTCGCCCTCGGCTGCGGCGCGACGTTCGCCGCCCGGTCGTTGGCGGCAGACACGCGGCACCTGGAATACGTCCTGGAGCGCGCGGCGAAGCATGCCGGCACGGCGCTGGTCGAAATCTATCAGAACTGCATCATCTTCAACGATGGCGCGTTCAACTACGCAACCGAAAAGGACCTGAAGGCCGATACGATTGTTTATCTCGAACACGGCAAGCCGCTGATCTTCGGCAAGAATCGCGACAAGGCGATCGGCTTGAACAACCGACTTCAGCCGCTGGTCGTCAACGTCGTCGACGCCAGGCCCGCCGATCTGCTGGTTCACGATGAACGGGAACCAACCCCCGCGGTCAGCTTCCTGCTCAGCAACATGACCCAGCCGGATTTCCCCGAAGCGATGGGCGTGTTCCGCGCGGTCGAGCAGGACCCGTTCGACGCAATGGTCCACGGCCAAATCGCCCAGGCCCGAGCCCAGCGCGGCCAGGCGGACCTTCAGGCCATGCTCGACGGCTGCGAATCCTGGACCGTGCAGTAATCCAACGTGTCAGCTGCTTGGTCGCGCCTCCAAAGCGCGCTCCACGCCGGAATCAGAAGCGGCAACGACCCGCCGGCGATGGGGATCGCGCCGGAATAATTCGGCAATGAGGAACAGCAGCAAGACGGCGCACGTCAGCGGCTTCAGCCAGGGCTCGGTTGCGTGATAGGCCCAGCCGTCGCAACTGAAACAGACGCCGATGACGACGAGCATTATGCCGGCAAAGGGCCGGAGGTCGTCGAGAAGCAGGACGGCCGTGGGAATTGCGAGGATCGCGGCCAGAATGACATAGGAATTGGACTCGGTTCGTGGATTGAAGAGCATGAGATAGCAGGTGCCGAATGCGGCGACGAAAACCGATCGCGCCGGCTCTTGCCACCAGCGCCAAGCGAGGACGCATAATGCAAGGGTCGCGATCGCGGCAACCATCTGGAGGACGGCCAACACGTTTTGCGGAATGACCCAGAAGGCCCAGAAAATGCCGCGCAGATCGCAAAATGGGCGGTAGGGCAATGCGGCCATGCGGAGCTTGGCGTAGCACACCTGATATTGCGCCCACACGTAGTGGGGATTCTGCATGGCAAAGGGGACCAGGAGAAAAATTGCCATGCCCAGCGCCAGCCGCCAGCGCATCGGCCGATAGATGGCCGCCGCAAGCAGAAGTGCGACGAAAATGATCGGCTTGACGGCGAGCGCGACGAGCAAATAAAGGGCGGCGATCGACCATCTGCGGCGGGCCAGTTCGACGGTAACGTTCAAGAGGAATCCGGCGATGTGGAGATTGGCCTGCCCGCAACGAATGCTGGAGATGGTTGGAGCGAAGGCGGCGAGGGAGCCGAAGGCGAAAACCAGGGCGGGATTTTTGGGCGAGAGGAGCTTGGCCAGCCGCCACAATCCGGCGCAGTAGATCGCCAATCCGACCAGCCGCCACACGGCGCCCCCGACCGGGTTGCCGAGCGCGGCGAAGGGGGTGTAGAGGATCGCGAACTGGGGAAAATACAGGAACCCGTCGATTGACCGCATGAAGTAGAGTTCCTGGCCGGTCCACCAATTGTGGGAGCTTTGGGCGAACAGAATACAGATGCTATTGCTGTTGTTGGGATGGATCACGACGAGAATGGTGATGACGACGGCGGCAGCGCCCCACAATCCCCAGGCGAGGGAGGTGAAGAACAGCTTGCTGAGCGAATCGACGGGATTCTTGTCGGGCATGCGTGGTCCGTTCAATTTTTGATGGAGGCGGGCCGCCCGGGCGCCAAGACTGATTTTCGCGTCAACAGAGGCCGCAGGCGTTGCCACTGGAGCGCGTGTGCCGGGTCGATCAGGGATCGCAACTCGGCCCAGCGCTGCACACTATACGAGTCACGGCCGCGCAAAGTTTCGTCGGGGAGCCCTGGATGAACAACCCATTCCACCACTCCGAAGTCGGGCAGCCGCTGCAAAAAATGCCGCCAGGGAGCATCGCGTCGGAGGCTGGCGCTGTCAAGCATTCCGAAATAAAAGTCGTTGGCCCAAACGCCTCGGCGCCAAAAGAGCTTTGCGGCGCGCTTTCCGAGCAGATGAGCGGCGCAGCGTCTTGCCCGCACGCCTGGGGCGAAGCGCATCATGGCACCAGGTTCGACGGTGACCCGCGTGACCGCGGGCAATAGACCCCGGGCCATGACTTCAAGCAGTGCGCCGCGGATCACGGGCAGTTGATGCGCGTGGTGATGAGCGTCCACGTGGGTGGGAAGGCGCCCGACGAGCTTGTGGAACAACTGGGCCTGGGCGGCGATCTCGTCGGTCACGGCATTTCGATCCAGCCTTGCGGTCATGGACCTGATCCAGAGCCGGCCGTTGGTGACAAAGCCGTCATCGTCGCAGAGGCCGGAGGATTTGCGCGCGACCAGCGGCGCGTGCCCGCAACGGGTCAGAACCAGATGCAAGCCGACGTCGAGGTTGGGCGCCTCGGCCAAAAGCGGGAGCGATGCCCGCACGTGGTCGCCGGTGACGACCATCAGGCTCGTGGCGGTCACGGGGCCTTGGAGGTGCGCCTGGAGGATTCCCTCGCTGGTGCGGCGACCGATTCCGAAATCGTCGGCGGTCACGACGATCGCCAATTGTTGGTCATTAGTCATTGGTCATTAGTCATTGGTCATTGGTCATTAGTCATTGGTCATTAGTCATTGGTGATTAGCCATTTGTTTGGTTCCATCGTTGCCGCATGCGCGAATGACCAATGACAAATGACCAATGACAAATGACCAATGACCATTTCATGCGATGGTTTTTTCCACCTCGTCAAATCCGGCGGCGCCTTCGGCGATGAGTCGATAGCCGCTTTCCTGCAATGAGATGTAACCTTCGGGAGTGAGGGCTTTCTGGCAGGCCTCGAGGCTGGGGTTCTTGAGGATGGTGTCGCGAAGCTTGGGGGTGGCGACGAGGACTTCGAAGACGGCGCGGCGGCCGAAATAGCCGGTGCCAAGGCACTTCTTGCATCCCTTGCCTTGGAAGACCTGCTTGACGTTGCTGATGCCGACGCCGGCGAATTTTTTTATTTGTTCGGGAGTGGGGGACTTGGCGACCTTGCAATGAGGGCAAAGTTGGCGGACGAGGCGCTGGGCGACGACCACTTGCAGGCCCGAGGCGACGATATAAGGCTCGACGCCCAGATCGAGAAGCCGGAACAGACCGCTGATCGCCTCGCGGGCGTGGACGGTGCTGAAGACGAGGTGCCCGGTCATTCCGGCCTGCACGGCGACCCGGGCGGTTTCGGCGTCGCGGATTTCGCCGACGAGGATGACGTCCGGGTCCTGCCGGAGCACGCTGCGGAGCAGTGCGGAAAATGAGTTGCCCTGGGCGTCGTTGACGGGGATCTGGGTGACGCCGTCAAGCTGGATTTCAACCGGGTCTTCGATGGTGACGACGTTGCGCTGGGTGATGTCGATATCGCGGAGGATGGCATAGAGCGTGGTGGTCTTGCCGGAGCCGGTGGGACCGCAGACCAGGATCATCCCGGCATCCTGTTCGCTGGTGCGGCGGATGATCTCGCGGGCCTTGGCGGGAAGCTGAAGGTCGTCGATGTGCAGTGGGGCGTTGGCGGCGTCCAGGACGCGGACCACCAGTTTCTGCCCGTGCATCGCGGGGGCGAAGCTGACACGATAATCCACCCGCCGTTCGATCATTTCCCGCTTGGTCTTGGTGGGAACTCTGGCGCTGAAATGGCCTTCCTGAACGATGTTGCGCTGGGCGATGTCGATGTCGCTGAGCACCTTGACCGCCGACAGGAGCTTGACGCCGAGTTCCTTGCTGAGAGTGACGGCATCGATCATCGTTCCATCCACGCGGATGCGAACGTGAACGTCATCCATCTTCGATTCGACGTGAATGTCGGTGGCGCGGCTGCGGAAGCAGAGGAGCATGATGAGCCGAAGGATGTTGACGGCCTCGCCGACGTTTTTTTTGGAGTCGGCGGGATAGGCGAGCTTTCCGCGCGCGTTGATGAGTGCGATCTGGCGGTCAGTGAAGGTCCTGTCGGTCAGGAGTTCGGCGCGCTCCCGGAGTTGGCGTTCGAATTCGCTTTTGTCGGCGGCGGGCTCGGCGGCCTTTTCTTCGTCCTCGTCGGCTTCATCCTTGTCGCTGACCAGGTCCGCCAATTCGGCCATGGCGGTGTCGGCGTCGAGCTTGGGAGGCATGCCGGGCCCCGCCCGCGCAGCCTGAATGACCAGTTTGATCTCGGTCTTTCCGATTTTCACGATGTCGCCGGGCGCCAGCGCCGACGCGCCGTGCAGGGGTTTGTCATTGATCAGCGTTCCGTTGCGAGACTCCAGGTCGCGGACGTGGAAGCCGTCGGAATCCTGCTCGATGACGCAGTGAAACCGGCTGGCGCGGGGTTCGTCGATGACCAGAAGATTGGTGAAATTCCGGCCGATGGTAAGAGGGCCGCTGTCGAGCGGGATTTGCCGCGTGGCTTTTGGGTCCTTGATTTCGAGATACGCGTTTTGCATTCGTGTCGTCAATTACCCTGCTTGCCCTGGGAATTCCATCTTAACCCATATATCCGGATTTGTCAGAAAGAGCGGTCGAAAATCCGAAATCCTGTATCGGGCGCCGGCTGGAATTTACATTTGGAGAGGATAAAATATGCTCAACGGTTGTCGCCGAGTACTCCCGGCGACGGCCATGTTCCCGGAAAGGCGTTTCCGGGATTGGGAGCCCGGCGGCGGGCTGATATGCCCGCGACGGCTTGGCATGACCCGATAGGCGCCGCATCACGCGTGCGTCTTATCCTGAAATGGAGGTGATCCGTGACCTATTCTGACTGTACAAGCGGAGGGCATGCCCTCCGCCGTGAGCTGCTGTAAGCAGCTTTCGCGGGTGAGACTCCCGCGATGCACGCAGCTGCTACAAGCAGCTCGCAGCAGTTCAATCTGCAAAGCCCCGGATGCACGTCCGGGGCTTCTTTTTCCTCTTGCCTTGCGGGCACAGGAAATGGTATAGTTTATATACCAAAATGCCTCAATTCGAATTCGATCCGGCGAAATCCGAAGTGAACAAGAAGAAGCATGGGATCGATTTCATGACGGCGCAGGAAATCTGGCATACTGGGCCAAGTTATGAATTGCCTGTTCGTAGTTCGACGGAGCAGCGGTTCCAAGTGCTTGGACATGCTTCCGGCAAATTGTGGTCCGCAATCATCACTTACCGAGGCGCGATTATACGCATCATCTCGGTGAGGCGAGCCAGAACTCGAGAAAGGCGGAAATATGAAGAAATCACCCAAAGGAAAAGCGAAGCTGACGGCGCAAGAAATTGATGCCATGCATGATGCCGGAGTCGACCTTACCGACTACGTTGATTGGTCCTCCGCTCGGCGGGTCGACGTGGCAATCCAACGTGTCAACGTGGATTTTCCTAAATGGATGATCTTACAAATGGATCGCGAGGCGGAGCGGTTGGGGGTGACCCGGCAGTCCATCATCAAGGTCTGGATCGCCGAGCGGTTGGCCGCTTCCGCAAAAAAGATCGCATGACGCAAGTCGTGAAGTTATTTGCCGCGTAAATCCAGCCGCATCTCCGTCTCGATCGGGACAAACCCGGCGTTGGCGTAGATTGATCTGCCACCTGGCAACGCGTGCATCGAAATCTTCCCGCAATCATTCTGTCGCGCATATTCGATGAGCAATTGCAGCAGCCGGCTTGCGATGCCGCGGCGACGCCAGGCGGGATCGGTGTACATATTCATGATGTACGCTTCGCGGCCGGTCGGATTGCGATTCGACGGGGGATGCCGATGAAACACAAGGCCGCTGGAGGCGACGATCGCGCCGTCGGCGACGGCGAGGAAGCCGATGAATTCCTCTGATGGAATCGTCCTGGAAAAATATTCGACAAGGGACGCGCCCAGGACGGGGTCGGATTCCGATGCGCCCGATATCTCGGCGAGGAACGCCAGGCGCAATTTCACCAGCGGACCGACGTCTTGGAGTCTGGCCCTTCGATAAAAGCAAATCGGCTGCATCGGTCAGGGGAAGCGTTAGCCCTTGGGCGGTTCTTTCGCCTTCAGCCACGGCATCATCTTGCGCAATCGCCGGCCGGTCACCTCGACGGGGTGGTTGTTGTCCTGCTCGTAGAGCCGCTTGAAGTTCTTCATGCCGGTTTCGTATTCATGCCGCCATTCCTTGGCAAACTGGCCGCTGGTGATTTCGCCGAGGATTTTTTTCATCTCGGCTTTGACGGCCGGCGTGATGATTCGCGGGCCGCGCGTCAGGTCGCCGTATTCGGCGGTGTTGCTGATGGAATAGCGCATGTAATCCAATCCGCCCTGGTAGATCAGATCGACGATGAGTTTCACTTCGTGGACGCATTCGAAATAGGCCATTTCGGGGGCATAACCGGCTTCGGTGAGGGTTTCGAAACCGGCCTTGATGAGAGCGGACAGTCCACCGCAGAGGACGGCCTGTTCGCCGAAGAGATCGGTTTCGCATTCGTCCTTGAAGGTGGTTTCGATGACCCCGGAGCGAGCGCCGCCGATTCCGCGAGCCCAGGCCAGGGCGATGTCGCGCGCTTTTCCGGAGGGGTTTTGCTGGACGGCCAGGAGGCACGGAACGCCGCCGCCGCGCTCGAATTCGCTTCGGACCAGGTGTCCGGGTCCCTTGGGCGCGACCATCACCACGTCCACGTCCTTCGGCGGGACGATGGTTTTGAAGTGGATGTTAAAGCCGTGGGTGGCGCCCAACGCCTTGCCCGATTTGAGGTGCGGGCCGATGCCCTTGGCGTACACGCCGGGCTGAACCTCGTCGGGAAGGGTCAGGACGATGAGATCGCCCGCCTTGACGGCCTCCTCGACGGTGACCGGATCGAATCCATGTTGAACGGCCAGCTTGTAGTTGAAGGTGTCTTTGAGTTCGGCGACGACGACTTTGATGCCGCTGTCGCGGAGGTTGAGGCTGTGGGCATGACCCTGGGATCCGAAGCCGAGAATCGCCACGGTTTTGCCCTGCAATGCGTCGAGGGGAGCGTCTTTTTCGTAGACCATCTTCAGTGATTGAGCCATCGGGGAATTCTCCAAAGAATGTGAATCACGGATCGTAATGAGATATCGGAAAGGTGTCAAAAGAGGGGCGGTATTGATGAATTCGCGGAAGTCGCTTGCCGGCGGCGTCCCCGGGGTTCCAGCGATGGCTCACCTTTTTACGCAATATTCTGGCACGCAAGTATTGTTCGTTGTTGCGTGAAATATTCCGCGTAAGATATTCCGAAATAACGGCTTACGCCTCTGACCTCGGGCCGGTAATTTTCTTGCCGGCTAAGTGGGCATGGACTATACTTATTTGCGCGAGAAGGGAAGACTTTCAGTCCTCCGCCGATGGGTCGTTAAGGATCATGTTTCCGCGGGCTGACATGTTCACGTCTCCGGGCGCCGGCTTGCTTGGAGGACCGTGGTAATCCGAGTTCACTTTCCGTTATCTGAGGGTAAGAAGCCGCAACTGGGATTAGCCGCTGCGCTTCACGTCGGAGGGTTCACCAAGGGGTCTGTGGAAGTGGGCCCCGAGTACAGCAAGTTAGACCGCCTCAACGAAGAAGCGCCCAACGCGTTCGAGGCTGTGGACTTGGACCAGGCGGACGTGGTGGTCTATCCGTATTGCGCGGAATCTGGGCCGGCCGTCGACGCGGTCGCCGAAGCGGCGCGTATGCGAAATATTGGGTGTGTCTTTTTCTCCTGGGGCGATGCTGATAAACCCGTCAAGGTTCCCTATGGAACCGTCTATCGCCACTCGCTTTTCGCCGATCGGCGATTGGATTGTGAGCGGGCGATGGCGTGCGAAGTCTCTGATCCGCGGATGGAGATAGGCTTACCAATCTGGCCACGCGAAAAGCGCCCAACGCCGCGAGTGGGGTTTTGCGGCGCTGTCAGCAACCCGTTGATGCGGACGGTGTATCGAATGATGCGCCGGCAGCGCAAGGCGGAAGGGCTGGCGATGCGCGCCCGGGCGCTGCGGGCGCTGAAGCGCACCAAGGGGCTGGAAACTAATTTCATCTCGCGGCAATCGTACTGGGCCGGAAGCCGCGGTCGGTTTCATCGCAACGTCGACGGGGAATTCCGGCCTCGCGCCGCTTTCTGGAACAACGTGCTGAACAGCGATTACACCCTGTGCATGCGCGGTGCCGGAAACTTCTCCTATCGTTTCTATGAAGTGCTGGCCGCGGGCAGAATCCCGTTGCTGCTCGATACCCGTTGTGTGCTTCCTTTTGACGATGAGATTGAATGGCGCCAACATTGCGTGTGGGTTGAAGAAGACCAACACGAGTCAGCCGGGGAAATCCTCAAGGAATTCCACTCGGGCGTTTCGCCGGATCAATTTCGCACCTTGCAAATGGCAAATCGGCGGCTGTGGGAAACCAAGCTTAGCCCGTTGGGGTTCCTCAAGCGGGCGTTGGCCAAAGAGGTTTCGCGGACGGCTCGCGCTCCCGGGTGGAATGGCGAATTCGGATCAGCGGTGGTTTGAACTTCCCCAACGCCCACGGCGCCGAAGGCGAAGCCTCCATAGCGGAAGGCGAAGCCTCCGCCGCTGCCGTGGGGCCTTTATCGTGCGATGTGTGTTCCGAAACCGCTGCTCAACTTCCGCCGCCGATGTCATGCACTGTGTTTTGCCCGCCTGCCTGGCTTGACAAGCGACGTCGGCGTTTCCGTCAGCAATCGGGTTACTTCGGCGACGAGATCGGTCGGTTCGGTCATTCGGCCGAGGCCGACGTTGCGGCAGGCAAGCCAGCCCGGCTCCGGGCCGATGAAGCGATAGCCGAGTCCGGCGAGCTTGGCGACGTTTTCCTGGGCGATGGGGTTTTCCCACATTCGGTGATTCATGGCGGGGGCGAAAACCACGGGACAATCGGCGGCGCAGACCATGAGGCCGACCAGATCGTCGCACAGCCCGGCGGCGACCTTGGCGATGACGTTGGCGGTTGCCGGGGCGACGAGCATGAGGTCGGCCCGTTCGGTGAGCGAGATGTGCTGGGGATCGGAGCTGTCGGGCAACTCGAAGATTTCCGTGCGGACGGGGCGGCCCGAGAGTGCCTGAAAGGTGAGGGGCGCGACAAACCGCTGGGCGTCCGGGGTCATGACGACCGTGACGCCGGCGCCGAGTTGCACCAGTTTGCTGACGACGTCGGCGGCCTTGTAGGCCGCGATGCCCCCGCACACCGCGACGACGATCTCGCGGCCTTTGAGCTTCAGCGCGGGAGGATCGGCATTGTTCGGCGACATTATGCTTCCGGCGCGCGCAGCCCGCTGGCTTCGTAGTCGATGGCGATCTTGTCCTGGAGGACTTCCTGAATCGCCACTTCCAGGTCGGTCATGTTCCCCCGTTCAACCAGGGGTCGCGCCCCATCCATCAGCTCGAGCATGCGCTTCTGGATGAGTGCGGTCAGCTTGAAACGGCCGCCGACCTTGGCCACGATTTGGTCGCTCTTCAATGCTTCAATCATGGATCAGATTCCTCCACTGCGGAAAGGCGAAGCCTCCGCGCGTTTGTGTTTGATGATTTTGATGATTTCCTCGACCGCCAAATTCAGATCGTCGTTGATGACCATGTAATCGAACGCCCGGCTTCCCTTGGCCATGTGAATTTCCCGCTTGGCGGCGCGGAAGCGCTTGGCGATATCCTCGGAGCTATCCCGTCCGCGGGCCTTGAGCCGTTGCAAGAGTGTAGGCTCATCGGGGGGAAGAATGAAGATGGACAGGCAGTCGGGATACTGAAAACGGACCTGCAAGGCCCCCTGAACGTCGATTTCCAGCAGAATATTCTTGCCCTGGGCCAGCAAATCGAGCGCGGGATGCTTCGGCGTGCCGTAATAATCGCCGTAGACCTGGGCGTACTCCAAAAATTCGTCGGCGTCGAGCCGGCGGAAAAACTCCTGTTTTGAGACGTGTTCGTAGGTCTTGCCCAACTCGTCGCCCGGGCGCTGCGGGCGGGTGGTGGCGCTGACGATGTAGCTGATGGAGCATTTCTCGGCAAGCTGGCGCGAGATGGTGCTCTTGCCGACCCCGGACGGGCCGCAGAAGACGATCAACAGACCGGGATTTTTGGATTGCGTGGGCATGCTGCGGGGGAGTTCACTCGACGTTTTGCACCTGTTCCTTGAGACGATCGATGTCGCCCTTGATCTCGACAATGTGCCGGGCGATATCGGCGTCGTTGGCCTTCGAGGCGATGGTGTTGGCTTCGCGGAGCATTTCCTGGGCGATGAAATCGAGCTTGCGGCCCGCGTGCTCGCCCGTCCGGCAGGAATGCTCGAACGATTCGAGATGGCTGGTGAGGCGCTGGATCTCCTCGCTGATGTCGGCCCGCTCGGCGAAGACGGCGACTTCCTTCAGGAGATCAGCCTGGCTGACTTGCAATTCCGCCTTGCTCATCAGCAGGTTGACGCGCTGGGTCAATTTGCGGTGATAGTCGTCGATGACCGTGGGCGCCCGCTTTTCGATTTGGGCCAGGTGCGAGGCGATCAGCCGGGAGTGCTTGAGCAGGTCGGCCATGAGGGCCTGGCCCTCGCGGGCGCGCATGGCGGCGAGCTTGGCGATGGCGGTGGAGGTCAGCTCGCGGACGACCTTCCCATGCCGCGCGATTTCGTCGGTGTCGTCCCGCGGCTCCTGGCAGACGCCGGGAAGCTCCACGAGACCGGCCAGGTCGATCTGGACGATCTTGTCGAGTCCCCGAACCTGTTGAAGCTGCTCGAGATAGGCCGACAGCGCGCGGGTGTTGATGTGATACGCGGCCTCGGCGCTGTCGGTGCGCATTTTGAGGATGTAGGTGATCGATCCGCGGCCAAGTCCCTCGCGCAGGAGCGTTTCGATCTCCGGTTCCATTCCGCTGACGTTGTCGGGGAGTTTTATAACGGATTTGAAAAATCGGTTGTTGAGCGCGCGGATTTCGACGGCGTAATGCGTGCCGTCGCGTTCGGCGCTGGCGTCTCCAAATCCGGTCATGCTGACAATCATTCGATTTGCGTCCGTGAAGGGATTAGCGGCTCATTTTCCGTTGGTTGGCGAAGCTGGCGATGCCGGCGCACCGGCGGGCACGTGTTGCACTTGCGGGACCGGTTGCGTGGGCTGCGTCCGATTGCCGATCTTGTCGCAAATCAGGTTGAGGACCACGGCCAAGATGACGAAAAGCGCGAAGACGACGCTGGTGGCCCAGGTGAGAACGTCCCCGGTTTTTGCGCCGAAGGCCGTATTGCCGCCCGCGCCGCCGAACGCGCCGGAAAGTCCCCCGCCCCGGCCCTTCTGAACCAGCACCAGCATGATCATGACGAAGCAGAAGAACAGAAAGATCGGCAAGAAGATCCAGTAAAGAACGAGCATGGCTTCTCCGTGAAACTACAATGCGGCGGCGGCGATGGCGAGGAAGGCGTCGGCCTTCAGCGAAGCGCCGCCGATCAGCCCGCCGTCGATGTCCGGCTGCGACAACAGGCCCCGGGCGTTTTCGGGCTTCATGCTTCCGCCGTACTGAATTCGCACCCGATCGGCGAAATCCTTGTTCCAGGATTTGGCCAGGTGTTGGCGAACGAACGCGTGGACTTCCTGGGCCTGTGCATCAGTGGCATTGCGGCCGGTGCCGATCGCCCAAACCGGCTCGTAGGCGATTACAAGGCGCTGCGGGTCTTGCATGGCCGACGTGAGTTCCTCAAGCTGCCGCTTGACCACGTCAAAGGTCTGGCCGGCATCCCGCTGCTCGATTTTTTCACCGACGCAGTGGACGAGCGTCAGCCCGCCGGCGTAAATCGCCTGGACTTTGCGGGCGACCAGGGCCGAGGCCTCGCCCAGGACGTGCCGGCGTTCACTGTGGCCGGCCAAAACGAATTTCACGCCCAGGTCCTTGAGCATTTCGACGGAGATTTCGCCGGTGAAGGCGCCGTTCTTTTCAAAATAGACGTCCTGCGCGCCCAGGAGAAGCGAAGGACTCGCGATGGCCTGGCCGACGGCATCGAGATAAACAAACGGCGGGGCGACGCCGAGGCTCACGCCCTTGGGCGCGCCCTTGGCCACCGCCTTGGCCAATTCAACGGCGCCGGACCTGGCGGTGTTCATTTTCCAGTTGCCTGCGATAAACGGGGTACGGGTCATGGGGGGGTTGCTCCTGGGTATTTTGGTTATGTTCGGACGGGTTCGGCGGATTCGGCGAATTCCTTGTTGAAAATCGCCGCGATCTTGTGCAGTTGGACCATCAAATCCCTGAACGTTTCGGGCAGCAGGGCCTGGGCGCCGTCGCATTGGGCCTCGCTGGGACAGTAGTGCACCTCGACGATGATGCCGTGAGCGCCGGCCGCCATTCCGGCGGCGGCGATGGACGGAACGTAATCGCGTTTGCCGGCGGCGTGGCTGGGATCGACGATGATCGGCAGATGCGTCCAGCCCAGGGCCACCGGAATGCTGGTGATGTCAAGCGTGTATCGGACGGAGTCCTCGAAGGTCTTGATGCCGCGCTCGCAGAGCACGACGTTGCGGTTTCCCTGGCTGAGAACGTATTCGGCGGAGAGGAGCCAATCCTTGACGGTGGCGGCAAATCCGCGTTTGAGCAGGACGGGCTTTCGCGTTTTGCCGACCTCGCGGAGGAGGTCGAAATTCTGCATGTTGCGGGCGCCGATCTGGAAGCAATCGACGTATTTTTCCATGGGCTCGACCTGCCGGGTGTCCATGACCTCGACGCAGATCGGCATGCCGAGTTCATCGCCGCACTGGCGCATCCATTCCAGCGCCTCCGTGCCCAGGCCCTGGAAGGAATAGGGGCTGGTTCGCGGTTTATAGACGCCGCCGCGAAGCATGGCGGCCCCGGCGCTACGGACATCGCGGGCGATGCGGCAGAGCATCTCCTTGCTTTCGACGGCGCACGGCCCGGCAATGCAGACGGCGTGATTGGCCCCGATCTTCACCTTGGGGACCGACCCGCCGCCGATTTCAACGACCGTGTCGTCTTCGTGGAACTCGCGGCTGGCGAGCTTGTACGGCTTCATGATGGGGACGACTTTTTCCACGCCGTCCAGGGATGCCAGGTGGTTCTGGTCGATCAGCCCTTCCTCGCCGACGGCGCCGATGACGGTGCGGAATCGCCCCTGGCTGAGATGCGGTTGGCATCCCATGCGTTGGACCTCGTTGACCACGCGGTCGATGGCCGCCTGGGGCGCATGTGAATTCATGACAATGATCAAGGCGTAACTCCTTGAAAACCCGGCGTTTTTGCCCTGCCAGGGGGGAACCAAGCATTTTAGTGGCAGAAGGGGGGTTAGACAACAGGGCATTTGCATTCTTATTGAACGGCCGCACGTGTGCGTCGTTTGGGACCCGAAATCGCGCCAACCCCTCGCCGACGGGCGTCTAAACTCCTTCGTGCAGCATCTTTTCCATCAGCGCGCGATCGCCCCGAAGTTTGTCGAATTCGTCGCTGTACGCTTGATACTTTTCCATGAGCGTTTCATGCGATCCCGCCCCCACGTCGTAGTCGCTGCGGGCCTGGATCAATTCCATGCAGGAGTCGACGAACGGTTGAATTCGCGTGTCCGAAATCGGGCGAAGTCGCCGCAACTGAACGATTGCCTTATCCACGGCCGCCGGCATTAGATGCTGCGTGCCCGTGGCCACGTCTTTGTCCGTCAGCACCGGAATGACGCTGTTAAGCTCCATTTCCGCGTAATACTCCGACGCCCAGGAGCTTGGGAAAAAATGCTTGACTCGCATGGTAGACTTTGACTCATGCAGGAAGCACTTTTCAGCGGCATGGATGCGGCCACGGGGACATCTGAATCGGCGGCGGCGCAACGAG
>JBEKKC010000100.1:0-18663 GCA_050010915.1 Tepidisphaeraceae bacterium
GCAATGAATCGCTGCGCGCGGTCCAGCCACGCCGCTACAGGCAGACAGGATTATAGGGGGAGTCAGAATCGGAGCGAACAATGTCTATTTCGATGGAACGATTTGGATCGTATGAGCAATCATCGGAGTCCCGCGTATCGAGCGGATTGCCGGGCTCGGCGTTTCCCTATCGGTTGCAGTGCCGCGCGTGCGGCTTTGAGCCCGTTGATGGGATGATTGGTCCGTCGCGTTGCCCCAAGTGCCATGGTTCCGCCTGGGAACGATTCGCACTTCCGCGAACCCTGCTGATGAACAACGACCGACGCGCCAACAACCCTCCGGCATTACGATCGTCGTTGGCGACAGCGGATGCAATCTGAGCCGATGCCCGCAATTTGAAGTTCTCTTTCTCGATAGGAGCTGGTTATGAGCATGCAACGTATTTTCGGAATCGTGCTGCTGGTGGTCGGAGTCATTTTGCTGATCGTCGGCATGAACGCATCCCACTCGGCGGCTGACCAAATCAGCAACACCTTCACCGGGCGATTTACCCACGAGACCGCCTGGTACATCTTCGGCGGCGGCGCGGCGGCCCTGTTTGGGCTGCTTCTGGTCTTGGTCGGCGCGCAAAGCAAAAACGCCTGACTGCCTGCCTTACGCCGCCTGGAGTGAAGATGCAAACGCATGGAGGCCGAAAGGACCAACGGCAACAATCAATATGACGGGATCAAACGGTTAAAAAAGTTTGAAATGCCGGATCGGTATTCGGCAACACGAATCATTGCGGAGCATCGTGCCGACGCCCAATCATTTCATGGCGACGGCGCTTTTTGAAAGGAAATACTATGAAACTGGCAATTATTGCGTTGAGTGTCCTCAGCGCCGGCGTCCTTCTTCCGAATCTAACCGCCTGCTCGACGGAATCTCCCGGCGCCACGGAAACCCTGGGCGTTTACTCAACCAATGTTGACTCTTCGCCCGACAAGGTGACTACCGCGGCCCAGAAAGCCGCTGACGATTTGAAGCTGACGGACATCGTTGGCAACGGCACGAAGGTGGATGGCAAGGTGACCGCCAAGGACGCGCAAGGCGACGTGGTGACTATCGACATCGAACAGGCCGGCGACAGCGTCAGTAAAGTGACGATCCATGTCGGCACAACCGGCGATGAAGCCCTCAGCAAGCAGTTGATCGACCGAATCAAAAGCCATCTGTCCTGGCTATGAGCGAGGATATCGAAGCAGCCCCCTGTGCCGCCGTGACGATTTTTAGATATCGAAAGGATATCGCAAGGAGCCTTATGGGATTGATACTGCTGATTCTCGTGATCCTTCTTCTTATCGGTGGACTCGGGGCTACAGCCGCAATTGGGGCTATGGCCCAAGCGGAGGCTTTGGAGTTGTATTGCTCGTTGTGGTCATCCTGACGCTTATGGGACGGCTGTAACAGGGCCTCGGCATCGACGGCCAATCGATGCCGCGTTGGTCGTCGATCGGCTGGCTTGTGCCAGCTTCGCATGATGTCGTGTGGACTATTTAATCAGAGGAGGCCGACCCGTAACGGAATTTCGCTCATGCCCGCCGCTTGTCCATCCCGGAAATCAGTCCGCTGATCATTTTGGCGATGATTTCGATCCGTTCGCGCAGGTCGCCATGCGCGGCCTCTTGGACGAATCCCTTGCGCCGGGCGAGTTCCAGGAGCGGGACGCATTCCTGGGCCGATGCGCGAGCGATGACGAAAAAATTGGTGCGGTCACGATTGGTGAATCGACCGTTGCCTTCGGCAAGGTTTGTGGCAATGGCCAGTGCGGCGCGGTTCAGTTGATCGACCAAAAAGTAATATCCGCGCGGAAACGACTCCGTAAGCGTCATTACCCGCTCAGAGAAGTCGAGAGATTTTTGATAGACGTCCAGATTTTCGAAAAGGAAAGCCATTCGGCGACCCGAATATGAACAGGTGACAGGTGAGCAGGTGACCGCAGGAGAGAGTCCGGCCTTTCAAGAGCTATTCGTAGGCGCGCATTTTCTTTGCTCACCTGCTCCCCTGTTCACCTGTCTCCTGCTCTAATTTTGCCTTCGGCAAAATTGGAGGCGTGGGGATTTGAACCCCAGTCCCGTGACAACGTTAATGACGGCCTCTACATGCTTATCCGATGTTTTGATCTCAATGCCGGCGACGAACATCGACATCCTTCGCCGGCATCCAGCCGTCTTAATCTTGCCTTCCGACCAACGGCCGAATCGGAAGGCCAGCCCGCACTTTGCGGCCGACGTGATGCGGGCATCACATCGTGCCGAGGTTGCCTAAATTAGGCAGCCATACGAACCGGTGCGGCACTGAAGCCGACCCGGCCTGCAACATCGCTGTTGGCAGTTAAAATTTGCTCGAATGATTAGCCAGGCCAATCGAGCGTCCTGGGCATGCCACCGCCACCACAGCTATCCGGTCGAAACCAGTCGCCCCCGTATCCAGTATATGTCGGCGTTCGCAGGCAGGCAATTCGAGCACGATTTATTTCGATTGGCTATCCCGTTTTCCGCCAAGAGGCCGATTGTCGATTCTCATAGGTCGGCAGGCCGGGTACGCTATGGTTGGATGTCGCAGTCCTTACCCGCGCGAAATGGAGTATACCCGAGTTGCTGTTCGATCTTCCGAGAGTTACGCGAAGACTGAAGCCATTGAGACGTTGGCGTCGATCGCTCGACGGGGACGGAGCTTTGCCCTCCCAACCGGACGAGCAGCCGCTCCGCGATGAGTTATACAGCGTCAATCAGTTGGACGGCCATGCCAAGACGCTGGCCGGTTGGCATGAGGTGATGGCCAGCGTCGGCGGCCGCGGTTCCGATCGCCTGCTTCCCCGTCTTTCCGACAATGAGGCCGTGCTGCGCGACGCTTACGGCCTTGTGACCGAAGCGGTGAAACGAGGCCGCCGCATTACCCCGGCGGCCGAATGGTTCCTCGACAACTACCACCTCATCGAAGATCAAATTCGCACCGCCCGCCGGCATCTGCCCCGCGGCTATAGCCGGGAATTACCGCAGTTGAAGAACGGCCCGTCCGCCGGTTACCCGCGTGCTTACGCAATCGCGTTGGAGCTGATCGCCCACGTCGATGGCCGCGTCGATGCCGAGAGCCTCCGCGCGTTTGTCACGTCGTACCAGTCGGTGACTCCGCTTCGGCTGGGCGAGCTTTGGGCAATCCCGATCATGCTGCGGCTGGCGTTGTTGGAGAATTTGCGGCGCGTGGTGGTTCGCGTGGCCGCCGGTCGGAGGGATCGCGAGCGGGCCGCCCACTGGATCGATCGCATGCTCGAGGTCGCCGCCACCGCGCCGGCCCAGGTCGTGCTCGTGTTGGCGGAAATGGTCAAGGAGAACCCACCGCTCACGACGGCGTTCATCTCCGAGTTCGCCAGCCGCATGCAGGGACAAGGACCGGCCGTCATCTTCCCGATCACCTGGTTGGAACACCGCGTGGCGGAGCAGGGGCAAACCATCGAGATGGTTTTCCAGCAGGCGAGCCAAGTCCAGGCGGCCGATCAGGTCTCGATCAGCAACAGCATCGGAAGCCTCCGGTTCCTGGGCGCCACCGACTGGCGCGACTTCGTGGAGACCATGAGCGCGGTGGAGCAGGTTCTCCGCGCCGATCCCGCCGGGGTATATCCGGCCATGGATTTCACCACCCGCGACCAATATCGCCACGCCATCGAGGAGATCGGCAAGCACAGCCCGCACACGGAAGTCGAAGTGGCCCAGTTGGCGGTGGAATTGGCGCGAAAGAATATCGCCCTGAGCGCGAGCGGCAACGGGGACGAAAGCGGGATCCGCACTCACGTCGGATATTTTCTCGTGGGGCGGGGCCGGCGCGTTCTGGAGCGTTCGGCAAGGTCACGAGTGACGTTTGGCCGATTGCTGGCTCGGCTCGGCCGACGATTCCCTCTGTCAACCTACCTCGGTTCCGCTTTGGTTATCACGTCGGCGATGACGGTGCTTGCGATGTTGTGGGCCGCGCGCCACGGCCTTGGGCAATGGGGCCTTGCCGCCTGGGGAGTGCTGCTGTTCGTATGCATGAGCCAACTGGGATTGGCGATGGTCAATTGGGGGTCGATGTTGCTGGTGCGCCCGCGAATCCTGCCGCGGATGGATTTTTCAAAGGGCATCCCGCCTGAGCGCTGCACGATCGTGGCGGTTCCGGCGATTCTTACGGACAGGCAGGAGATCGACGAGTTGCTCGAAGGGCTGGAAGTCCGCTTCCTGGCCAATCGCGACGCGAATCTTTTTTTTGCCCTTCTGAGCGACTTCCACGACGCCGCGGCGGAGCGATTGCCCGACGACGACGCGCTGCTTCAACGGATGCGCGATGGAATAGAGGCCCTCAACGCAAAATACTGTGGCGAAATCGAGAAGAAGGCTGATGGCGACGGTCACGCCGCCGCCGGCGACGGCCACGCCGCCCCCGGGGAACCAGCGCACGTGAGGGAATGCGGTCACTTCTTTCTGTTTCACCGCGCGCGGCGTTGGAACGACAAAGAGAACGTTTGGATGGGGTGGGAACGAAAGCGAGGCAAACTCGAAGATTTCAACGAGGCGCTGCGCGGGAGGACCGGCCGGTTTGACTCCATCGTCGGCCCGACCGCGCGGCTGGAAGGCATGCGGTACGTGATTGTCCTCGACAGCGACACGCAGCTCCCGCGCGATTCGGCGCGGCAACTGGTGGGCACCATGGCTCACCCCCTGAATCATCCGCATTTTGACCAGAAACTCGGTCGCGTGACGCGGGGATATGGAATCCTTCAGCCTCGCGTCGCCATCAGCATGCCCAGCGCCGGCCGATCCCGATTCGCGCGGCTCTTCGCCGGGGAGCCCGGCATCGATCCGTACACGCACGCCGTGTCCGACGTCTACCAGGACGTCTTCGAGGAAGGGTCGTTTATCGGCAAGGGGATTTATGACGTGGACGTGTTCCAAGAGGCGATCGGCGGGCGTTTGCCGGAGAACCGCGTTCTCAGCCATGACCTGCTCGAAGGCGCGCACGTGCGATCGGGACTGGTGAGCGACGTTCTGCTGTTCGAGGAATACCCTTCGTCGTACCCGGCCGCCGTGAGCCGACGCTACCGTTGGATGCGCGGTGACTGGCAGATCACGCCATGGCTGTTGCCGCGCGTGCCGGGGGCCGATGCCCTGCCAGTACGGAATCCGATCTCAGGGCTGTCACGATGGAAAATCCTGGACAACGTTCGTCGGAGCTTGATGCCGGCGGTACTGCTGGCGCTGCTGGTCCTGGGTTGGTTTCTGCCCGGCGCTGCGCTGTTTTACACGCTGATGGTGATCGGGATTCTGCTGATTCCGGCAGTCCTCAACGGCGCCGCGGACCTGACCCGCCGTCCGCGAGACCTCCAACTCACTTACCACGCGCGAGTGGTGGCGTACTCCGTTACCCGGCAGGTGATGCAGCAGGGATTTGAGTTGGCCTGTTTGCCGTACGAAGCGTTCGTGAGTCTCGAAGCGGTCGGCCGCACGGCGGTGCGAATGCTATTCACCGGCCGCAGACTGTTGGAGTGGCGCACTGCCCGCGAGGCACAGCGCACCGCAATGGCCAACCTTTCCGGATTCTACTCTTCAATGGGGGTGCTGCCGCTCACGGCGATTATTGCCTTCCTGGCTCTTCGCCTGCTCCGCCCCGGCGCGCTGCCGGTTGCGGCGCCCGTGATCGGGCTTTGGTTCGTATCGCCGGCCCTTGCGTTTTGGTTGAGCAAGCCGGCGAAGCTCCCTCGGCCCCGGCTGTCCGCGGAGGATTTGGGTTTCCTGACATCCATCGCCCGGCGCACCTGGCGATTCTTTGAGACCTTTGTCGGTCCCGTCGATAATTACCTTCCGCCGGACAACTTTCAGGAGGATTTACCGCAAGGCTTGGCGCACCGAACCTCGCCCACCAACGTCGGCATGTCGCTCTTGGCGAATCTGGCCGCGTACGACTTCGGGTTTATTCCCGTCGCCGACGTGATCGAGCGAACCACTCGGACGCTGGCGACCATGGACAAGCTCCAGCGCTACCGCGGACATTTCTGCAACTGGTACGACACTCGCACGCTGGAACCCCTGCGGCCCCGCTATATTTCGACCGTCGACAGCGGAAACCTCGCCGGGCATCTGCTCATTCTGGCGGCAGGCCTGGATGAACTGGCCGGCCGGGAAATTTTCCGCCCCCGCGTCTTCGCGGGATTCGGCGTCACCCTCGACCTCTTATTCGAAGCCGCTCAAGAGTCTGCTGCCGCGGCCCAGCCCCAACCCATCGCCCGCCTGGAGTTGTTGCGCGATTCCCTGCGGACGCCGCCGCGCTCATTGTCCGATTCCCGTGCGCTTCTACAGCAACTGGCTTCGGCAATCGGGGATCTCGTCTCGGTGATCGGGCCCGATGGAAGCGGGGAACTGAAGTGGTGGGCGCAGGCCCTGGAACGGCAGTGCCGTCTGTTCGCCGACGACCTGAATCAAATCGCCCCATGGGTCGAGATCGCCCGGAACGTCCGGCCGGCAGAATTCCGTGAGCTGCGCGACGTGCTGCGGCAACTCGACGAAGTGCCGACCATCTCCCAGGTGGCGCGCATGGAACTCACGCTGCTGCCCGCGATCGACGCGGCGATTGCGGCTGCCGGAGCCGACGCCGGGCTGGCAAATCTGCGGGCCGCCGTCATTGCCGGCTCGGAATTCGCCGCCAAACGCGTCTCGGAACTGCGTCAACTCGCCGTTCGTTGCCGCGAGTTTGCCGACGTCGACTACGGATTCCTCTACGACAAGGACCGCCACCTGCTGAGCATCGGGTACAACGTCGCCGACCGCCGCCTCGACGTCGGCTTCTACGACTTGCTCGCCTCCGAAGCGCGCCTGGCAAGCTTTGTCGCCGTGGCGCAGGGGAAACTGCCTCAGGAACACTGGTTCAGCCTGGGACGTTCGCTGACGAACGCCGGCGGAGGAATGGCGCTGCTCTCGTGGAGCGGCTCGATGTTCGAGTACCTCATGCCGCTGCTGGTCATGCCCACCTACGCGCACACGCTGTTGGACGAGACGTATCACGCGGTGGTCCGGCGGCAAATCGATTACGGCCGCGAACGGGGCGTCCCCTGGGGGATATCGGAATCCGGTTACAGCAAGACCGACGCGCAGCTCAACTATCAGTATCGGGCCTTCGGCGTTCCGGGGCTGGGGTTCAAGAGAGGGTTGGCCGACGAACTGGTGGTCGCGCCGTACGCCAGTGCCATGGCGCTGATGGTGGATCCCGAGTCGGCTTGCGCCAACCTTCGACGCCTGGTTCGCGAAGGCCGTCTCGACGGATATGGGTTTTATGAGGCCGTCGATTACGTCCCGGCGCGCCTGCCACGCGGGCAGGAAAGCGTCACGGTGCGGTCTTACATGGCCCATCACCAGGGAATGGTGCTTCTCTCGTTGGCGTATTTGCTGCTCGACCGCCCGATGCAGCGCCGGTTCGAGTCGGATCCCTCTTTTCGGGCGACGGATTTGTTGCTTCAGGAGCGCGTTCCCAAGGCGCCCTCCGTTTTCCCGCATCCGGCCGAGCTTTCTCAGGCTCCCGGCGCCGTCTCCGAAGCGGGGCCGAACTTCCGCGTCTTCACCACGCCCCGGACCCCGGTGCCCGAGGTGCAACTGCTCTCCAACGGCAACTATCACGTCGCGGTCACGGCGGCGGGCGGCGGCTACAGCCGATGGCGCGACCTGGCCGTCACCCGATGGCGCGAGGATTCCACCCGCGATTGCTGGGGCACGTTCTGCTATCTCCGCGACGTCCAGACCGGAGAGTTCTGGTCCGCCGCCCGGCAGCCGACCGCCAGGCAGCCGATGAATTTCGAGGCGATCTTTTCGCAGGGCCGCGCCGAGTTCCGCCGTCGCGACGGCGACATTCACACCCATCTGGAGATCGGGGTTTCTCCGGAGAACGACATCGAGCTGCGCCGCATCGCGATCACCAATCGCGGACGGAATCCGCGCACGATTGAACTGACGAGCTACGCCGAGGTGGTGCTGGCGCCGCAGGCGGCGGATGCGGCGCACCCCGCGTTCAGCAACCTGTTCGTTCAAACGCAACTGGATCGCCAGCGTCAGGCGATTCTCTGCACCCGCCGGCCTCGCTCCGCCGCGGAGCGGCCGCCCTGGATGATGCACCTGATGGCCATCCACGGCGCCACCGCCGCCTCCACTTCCTACGAGACTGCCCGCGCCGAATTCGTCGGCCGGGGCCGCTCGCTCGCCGACCCGGCCGCCATGCACCGCGGCCTGCTCACCGACAGCGAAGGGTCCGTGCTTGACCCGATCGTGGCCATACGCAATACCGTGGTCATCGCCCCGGATGAGACCGTGCGGGCGCATCTGGTGACCGGCGCCGCCGAGAACTACGACGGCGCCGTCGGGCTGGTCGAGAAATACCGTGACCGCTACCTCGCCGACCGGGTTTTCGATCTCGCCTGGACTCACAGCCAGGTCGTGTTGCGGCAACTTGACGCCGCGGAAGCCGACACGCAACTCTATGGCCGGCTTGCCAGCAGCATCCTTTATGCCAACCCATTCCTGCGGGCATCCGCCAGCGTGATTTCGCGCAACCGGCGCGGCCAGTCGGGGTTATGGGCTTACGGCATTTCCGGGGATTTGCCCATTGTGTTGCTGCGCATCGGGGACCAGACTCAGATCAACCTGGTCCGTCAACTCGTACAGGCTCATGCCTACTGGCGCGTGCACGGTCTGGCGGTCGATCTGGTGATCTGGAACGAGGATCAAACCGGATACCGGCAAGTGCTGCACGACCAGATCGTCGGAGTGATCACGTCCCGCTCGGAGGCAAACCTGCTCGATAAGCCCGGCGGGATATTCATTCGTCGCCTGGAACAAATTTCCGACGAGGACAAAGTTCTGATGCAGACCGTGGCTCGCGTGATTGTGAGCGACGCCGCCGGCACTCTCGCCGAGCAGATGGACCGTCACGCCGGCCTGGAAGTGCCGGTGCCCAAGTTTAGACCGATCCGCAGCCGCCGGGCGGAAATCCCCTTGGCCGTCGAGATGCCGACGCACGACCTGGCGGCGTTCAATGGGACCGGGGGCTTCACCCGCGACGGCCGCGAGTACGTCGTCACCACCACCCCCGAATCGCCCACCCTGGCGCCTTGGGTGAACGTTTTGGCCAATCCATGGTTCGGCACCGTCGTGAACGAGAGCGGCGGCGCGTATACCTGGTGCGAAAACGCGCACTCCTTTCGCCTGACTCCCTGGACCAACGACGCCGTCACCGACGCCGGCGGCGAGGCATTCTACGTTCGCGATGAAGAGAGCGGGCGATTCTGGTCCCCTTCGCCTCTGCCGGCGCGAGGACCGATGCCATACACCACCCGGCACGGGTTTGGCTACAGCGTCTTCGAGTACACCGAGGGCGGCATTACCGCGGAAATGCGCGTCTACGTCGCCACCGACGCGCCCGTGAAGTTCGTTGTCGTCAAGTTGCGCAATGCTTCAGGGCGATCGCGGCGTCTGTCGGTCACCGGTTTCTTTGAATTGCTCCTGGGCGATCGCCGTGAAATGCATGCCCCCCACGTCGTGACGGAGGTCGATCCCAAGACCGGGGCGCTGCTGGCGCGCAACGCCTACAACAGCGAGTTCGCCGAGCGCGTCGTGTTTCTGGATTCCAGCGAGTCGTGGCGAACCGTGACCGGGGATCGCGGCGAGTTCCTCGGCCGCAACGGGAATCCCGCCGATCCCGCCTGTCTGCTCCGCGCGCGCCTGTCCGGCCGCGTGGGCGCGGGGTTCGACCCGTGCGCCGCGATGCAGGTGCAGATCGATCTCGCCGACGGCCAGGAACGCGAGATCGCCTTCACGTTTGGGTCCGGCCGCGATTTGGCCGACACCCGCGGCCTGGTCACGCGCTTCCGCGGCTTAGGCGCGGCCCGCGCGGCATTGGAAGCCGTCTGGACGTTCTGGAACCGGACGCTGGGCGTCGTGCACGTCGAGACTCCGGATGCATCCGTCAATTTCCTGGCCAACGGCTGGTTGCTGTACCAGGTGCTCGCCTCGCGCGTCTGGGGGCGCAGCGGGTTCTATCAATCCGGCGGGGCCTTCGGCTTCCGCGATCAACTCCAGGATGTGATGTCGCTCGTGCATGCCCAACCCGCGATCCTCCGCGAGCATATTCTTCGCTGCGCTTCCCGCCAGTTCCGAGAGGGCGACGTGCAGCACTGGTGGCATCCCATCCTGGGCCGCGGCGTTCGCACCCGCATTTCCGACGACTTCCTGTGGCTTGCCTACGCAACTTGCCGGTACGTCGCGGCTCTCGGCGACACCGGCATCCTGGACGAGAAAGTCCAGTTCCTCGAAGGCCGGCCCGTGCAACCCGAGGAGGACAGCTACTACGATCTGCCCACCCGCTCCGACGAGTCCGCCTCCTTGTACGAGCATTGCGTTCGGGCGATCAGGCATGGATTGCGCTTCGGCGAACACGGGCTGCCGCTGATGGGATGCGGCGACTGGAACGACGGAATGAACCTCGTCGGCGAACGTGGCAAAGGCGAAAGCGTCTGGCTCGCCTTTTTCCTCTACGATGTGCTAGTACAGTTTGCGGCGCTTGCCAAACGCCGCAACGATGAAACGTTCGCCGCCCTATGCGCATCCGAGGCCGAGAAACTGCGAGCCAACGTCGAGAAGCATGGGTGGGATGGCCAATGGTATCGGCGAGCGTACTTCGACAACGGCGAGCCGCTCGGCTCGGCATCCAACCCCGAGTGCCGGATCGATTCGCTGCCGCAAAGCTGGTCGGTCCTTTCGGGCGCTGCCGACGCCGACCGCTCCCGCCGCGCCCTGGCCGCCGTCGACCAATTCCTGGTAAAAAGGGACATTCAACTTATCCAATTGTTTGATCCCCCGTTCGACAAATCCGCCCTGAATCCCGGCTACGTCAAGGGGTACGCGCCGGGGGTTCGCGAGAACGGCGGCCAATACACGCACGCCGCGATCTGGGTCGTCATGGCCTTCGCCGCCGCCGGCGACGGCGCGCGGGCTTGGGAGTTGTTCAAGCTCATCGACCCCGTTCGTCACGGCGACAGCGAAGCCGCCATCCGTAAATACAAGGTCGAACCCTACGTCGTCGCCGCGGACGTATATGCGAATCCCGCTCACGCCGGCCGCGGCGGTTGGACCTGGTACACCGGCTCGGCCGGCTGGATGTACCGCCTGATCACCGAGTCGTTCCTCGGCCTCCATTTGGAAGTCGACCAGCTTCGCATCGCCCCGTGTCTCCCGGCCGATTGGCAAACGTTCAAGATCCATTACCGCTACCGCGAGACGTTTTATCACCTGAACTTCCGCAACTTCGGCGGCGGCAAAATCGTCAAACGTCTGACGGCCGACGGAGTCGATCAGCCGCTGGGGATATTACGATTGACCGACGACCGCCAGGAACACAACGTGGAAGTGGAGATCGAGTGAAGCGTTGCACCGTTTCAACTCCATTCTCAAGTAATGGGTCGACTCCCTTCAGGTGCCTCAATTTTCAAACAGCCCGCGTCCGCTCAATTGCCGACGACCTGCTGGATCGCGTCGTCGATCTGTTTAGCTGAACCATCACCGAAACCGATGAAGACGTTCTTGATGACACCATCTGTGCCGATGATGACGGTCGTGGGGATGCCGGTAACCTTGTAGCTGCTTCCAGCCGATCCGGAGGCATCCAGCGCGACTTCGAACGTGTAGTGGTTGTCTTGGAGGAACTTGTTTACGGTGTCGGCCGATTCCCGCTCGTTGACGGCCCACACGACGACGTTCTTGGCGGCCAGCGCCTTATCCTGACTGACCGATTGCACATGGGGCAGGCTTTGGCGGCACGGCGGGCACCATGTGGCCCAAAAGTCGAGGATCACGACCTTTCCCTTCTGATCTGACAACTTGCAGTCCTGCCCGGTGACGGATTTGAGGGCAAAATCAGGGGCGGTCTTGCCGACCAGCGAACCGGTGTCGCTGTCGTCCCCGCGAGCCGTGAGGCTCAGGCCAAGTCCGAGCGCCAATACCGTCAAAACGATCCGTGTAAGTTTTTGCATATCTGGTCTCCTGAGCAGGGGGTGAAAGTGATTGAAGCTTGAAGCCAAATGTAGCGGTTGCAGGGAATATCGCAAGGACGTCCCCCGAGGAACAAGCTCACGTTCCCTTGCCGGTCGTTGGGTCAAGCGCGTCGAGGGCGTCGAATATTGCCGATCGCGTGCCGGTACGCTTGGCCATAGTGTAAGTCGATTATCCGCGAATCGCGTCGGCGAGGAAAGGCGGCCGGTAAATAGCAACCAAATTGATTGTTGCCATAGACGGGCAGCGGTTGGGAGGTTAAGATCATATTGGTTGGTATCCGGAAATAATCGTACTTACGAGAGAGTTTTTAATTCTGCCCGCAGTCTTGTTCCCGCCTGCCTCCCACCTCCTGGGCTAGAGTGTTGGCCTCTTTCCGTTTGACCTGGAAAGTAAAATGAGGGTCTGAAGACGCCCTAACCCAGAGGAGCATTTTATGGGCAAGAAGTTGTACGTGGGAAATCTGAGCTACGAAGTGGATAGCTCGGCCCTTGAACAGTTGTTCACCGCGCACGGAACCGTGAGCAGCGCGCAGATCATCAGCGACCGGGACACCGGCAGGAGCAAGGGATTCGGGTTTGTCGAGATGAGCAGCGACGACGAGGCGAAGGCCGCCATCGCCGGGCTCAACGGCAAGGACCACGGCGGCCGCGCCCTGACCGTGAACGAAGCCAAGCCGCGCGAAAACCGCCCACCGAGCGGCGGATACAGCGGCGGCCGCAGCGGCCAAGGCGCTGCCAGCGGCGGTGGACGCAGCCGGGAGTAACGCCTCCCGCCGACCGGGAAAGAGTGCAGTTTGTGGAAATCCGCCCTAGCCCAGTGGCAACAGAACCTTGTCATTCGACTAGAGCGCGCCCTGGGCAGGGAATTGGTCGATGCCGACCTGCAATGCATCGCATGGAATGCGGCGATTGAGAGTCTCACGGTGGAAACTCAGCCGCTGCTCCGGGAGTTGCGGTCCCGGAACCTGATTTCCAACGTTTTCCGCAGCCAGAGAACAACGTGGCGGTGAAATGAAAGCGGGAGGCACCTATGGTTAACGTCAACGGCGAAACCGGGCGGCGCGAAGCCCTGCCGGACAAGGGAAATGCCGACAAGGTGCGGAAGGTCATCGGCGACATCTGCGGACTTGCCGGCGCATCCGTCGCGATCGAGGAGCGACTTGACGGCGGCGATAAGCCGGCGGGGCGTCAGCGCCTCCAGGTGACCTACACCGGCGAACGGCCCATGCCGTTCGGGCAGTGGTTCAAGCTGGTCGACAGCATTGACATGGCGCTGGACCCCACGGGGCTGATCGACTGGGAACTCAGCGAACTGAGCGAAGAGAACGAGCAGGAGCGTACCGCGGCTTGGGCGATCGTCCCGGCCGCCCCCGATTGACTTGAAACCGCGGCCGGAAAATGCAGGAGTCATCGCAATGACGATCTACAGCATTTATGCCAGCAACGGCAACCGCGCTGGTTTCTGGGTGCAGCACCGCAGTTGGAGCAACACGTGCGCGCACGTGGAAAGCATCGGCGGGCAACGAATCGGAAAACTGCCCGGCGAGGCGCCGCTCCACGACAATGCCGAGGTGCTCGTCCAGGGGTTCGACGTTCGCAGCGGTCGGCCCGTGAAACTGGGGCCTCGCCTTGAGATGCCGCAGGACCGCAACTATTCCGTTATTGCCCAGCCGGGATGGTATCGCTACGCCCAGGAAACTCTGTGCTCTCTCAGGTAGTTCGATCAATGAGCCGATCTAACCGATGGATTGTCCCTGGTTCGGTCGGAATCGGCTATGCCATGGGCAATTGCCGAGATCTTTAGAGAAGATGTCTTCGGAGGAGACCGTTATGGCCGATGAGAACGCCACAAAGACCAAAATGCCGGGCGCAAAACCACCGGCGCCGGCCGAGACCGATCTCTCCGCGGAGATCATCGCGACCTTGGAGGCGCCGGTTGGCCAAACCCTGCGGTGCGTTCGGGTGTATGGAGACAATTATCGCTGCAACTGGTGGGGACAAGAGGCCCCTCGCGATATCGGGAAGCCCATGTTGTCCGGTTTCGAGGCCACCGAGTTGCGGGTGCGAAGAAGCAGGTTCCTGAAGGTGAGGAAGACCTCCGACGGATTACAGATTCAGGACGCGACCTCCCGAGTGCCGGTGATTCCCGGTCCGAAATAAATGCACTTGAACGTCTTTGAGCGAGCCTCGATTAGGCCAGCGTCCGTCTACGCGCCTTCTCCCGCCGCGCACCAATTCCGCCACATCTGCCGGTAGGCCGCTTCGATATTGCGAGCGAATCGCGGCGCATCCATCAGCGGCGAGGCCTGCATCCGCGCTCGCAGCGTTCGGCGCAGCTCAGCCAGCCGCGGCAGGTCCATCGCAAGGTCCGTCGCGATCTGGACGTACTGCTGCGGCGTCTGGGCGATGAGTTCCGGCAGGCCGACGTTGGTCAGGATGCTCGCGCCGCCGCGCCCCACGGCCGTCCGGCCGACCAGGCTCACCACTGGCACGCCCATCCACAATGCATCACAGGTCGTGATTCCTCCGCCCCAGGGGAACGGATCCAGAGCGATGTCGATCCGGCCGTAGGTTTGCACATATTGCGGCCACGGTTGCCGGCTCGGGAACTCTAGGCGATCTGGCGAAATGCCCTTGCCGGCAAATCGCTCTCGCACTGCGTCCACGTGCGATCCCGGATGGCAATGCATGATCAGCCGCGAGCGAGGCATGCCTTGCAGAATCTCCGCCCACAGGTCAAGAGCGGGCGGCGAAGCTTTGACGAAATTGTTCAGAGAGCCGAAGGTCACGTATCCCGCCGCCGCGGCGGGCGGCGGCGACGGATCGGGAGTCGGGCCGGAGACTCCGTAACACCAGTAGGTTTCCGGCAACCGGATCGTTCTCTCGCTGTAAAGCGACAAATCCGAATCTGAAGGATCCAAATAGGGATCGGACATTCGGTAGTCCATCGCGTCCAGCCCGGTGCTGCCGCAATAGCCCAGCCACGTCGCCTGCACCGGGGCCGGCTTGTGAGCGAATATCAAAAGACGGTTTTCCCCCGTATGCAGCGCCAAATCGACAAGAATGTCGATCCCATCTTGACGAATCAGATCAACAGCCTGGGAATTGGACAGCCCCACGACGCTGCGCCAGATATCCGTGTAACTCCGGAGTTGATCCGTTCGCGTGTCAGGCCAGAGAACGTTGGCGTAGCAGAAAATCTCCATTTGCCGATGGTCGTGCTCGCGCAACAGCGGCAACAGGCTCGGGGCAACAACGCAATCGCGGAAATCCGGCGATATGTAGCCGATGCGCAGGCGGCGATCGGGGTCGCGGCTGTTGGTATGAGCCCGAATGAATTTCTTAAGCGGCTCGGCGTGCTGTAGGTTCCAGCGGCACAGCTCCTCATGGATCATTCTGCCGTCGTAGCCAGGATGATAATGGAGGGTCAAGACCAGATTGCTGTGCGTCCCGGCGTCATCAGGCTTGAGCCGCATGGCGCGTCGAAAGGAAACGATGGCCTCGTCAAGTTGCCCCTTGTCCCAAAATGTGTTGCCGAGATTATTGTGTGCATCAGCGTAATCAGGCTTTAGCCGAATGGCTTGGCGATAGGCCGCGATCGCCTCGTCAATTTGCCTTTTGCGTTGCAGGGTGATGCCCACGTTGTAGTGTGCTTCGGCAAGGTCCGGCTTGAGCCGAATTGCCTGCCGACAGGCCGCAATCGCCTCGTCAAGTTGCCGCTTGTCTATTAGTGCGCCGCCGAGGTTGTTGTGCGCCAAGGCATGATCGGGCTGGAGCCGAATGGCCTGGCGGAAGGAAGCGATCGCCTCGTCCAGTTGTCCCTGGTTCTTCAATGCGTTTCCGAGGTTGCTGTGCGCCCCGGCAAAATCGGGCTTGAGCCGAATGGCCTGACGATGGGACACGATGGCCTCATCAAGTTGTCCCTTGGATTGCAGGGCGTTGCCAAGATTGCTGTGCGCTTCGGCAAAATCAGGGTTGAGCCGTACAGCCTGCCGACAGGCAGCGATTGCCTCGTCCAGTTGTCCCTTGCCGTGCAAGGCGACGCCAAGATTGCAGTACGCCGCCGCAAAATCGGGCTTCAATCGAATGGCCTGCTGATAGGCAGCAACCGCCTCGTCCAGTTGCCCCTTGTCCTTCAAGGCATTTCCCAGATTGTTGTGCGCTTCGGCGTATCCGGGCTCGAGCCGCAAGGCCTGCCGATAACAAGTGATGGCTTCGTCAAGTTGCCCCTTGCCCATCAAGGCATCTCCAAGATTGCTATGCGCTACGGCAAGCTCAGGCTTGAGCCGAATGGCCTGACGATGGGACGCGATGGCCTCATCAAGCAGTCCCTTGTCCGTTAGGGCGTTGCCGAGGTTGCAGTGCGCTTCGGTGAAATCCGGCTTGAGCCGAATGGCCTGCCGACCGGCGGCGATGGCCTCATCCAACTGTCCCTTGCGACGCAAAGCCATACAGAGGTCGTTCTGATAAGACGCGTTGGTTGGACAAATCCGAACAGCCTGGCGGAGCAATTCCACAGCCGAATCCAACCGGCCCGCACGCCTCGCCAGCACCCCCAACAGGTACAGTGCCTCGACATGATTCGGATTGTGCGACAGGATTTGACGAAAGATCGCCTCCGCCTCTGCCAGGCGCCCGGCCTGTTGGTGTTGGATTGCATCTTGGATGCTTTGGTCGATCGTGGTTTGGGTCATGGCCGCGGTCTATCGTGCAGGGTTTTCGGCACGTCCGAAGTATACCGGATTCGGCGTCTTGCCAATCAGTCTTTATCCGGCACCCTTTAGTCGCCTTATGTCGCGGGTTCACATCCACTGATCGCGGATGAGTTTTAGCTGTAGCCAATCGTCCTCGCTCATCCAATCGGGCCGCCTGTCGCCGGTGCCCAGGAGTTGGGAGAAGAAGACTTCCGCGTCGGATTCGACGGTGGTTTGATCGGCGCCCAGGGCCAGGCGGGTGGCGTAAAGGTCGTCTTCCGCGCTGGCCAGTCGAAGGGCTTCATAGCCGGCATATCGCCGCACGAGATCGGCCAGGTCGCGGTAGAACACCCAAACCGGTTCGTCGGGAACCGGCGGAGGAACGCAATGACGCCTCAGCGCGTGCTGGAAATAACGCAGCTTGGCGGGCCAATCCAGATGCGGATCGAGCGCCAACGTGATGTATTGGCCTACCTTGGCGGCTTCGTGGGCGTAGATGCTGCCGTCCGCGTCGGCTTGGCGTGCCAAGGCCGCGTACTGCGACTCCGACAAACCGATCTGGGGCATCGGTGGAAAGATGTGCGGTTGATGCAGCATCGGGGCGCCCTCAGTCCGATTCGACCAGGTTCCCATACCGGAGGACGCAGGTGTGCCGCCCTGCAATGCGATAAGTCTACCGTTCTGAACATCTTCTTGACAAGACTTATTCGCCATCTTGGCGCAATTTGTCACCGCATCCCAGGCAATATGGTCACGCCTCATTCCCGCGGTTAGCATGACGCTCATGAGCGACGCGCTGGGCACTTTGTGCATCGTGCTGCATGGGCATCTGCCCTACGTTCTGCATCACGGTTCATATCCGCACGGGGAGGCGTGGCTGTACGAGGCGGCCGCGGAAACTTATCTGCCGATCCTGGACATGATCGGCGAATGTGCCCTCCTCAAAGCACGACCCGCGGTCACTATCGGTCTGACCCCCGTGTTGCTTGAGCAGCTAGCCCACGACCGATTCAAGGCCGGATTTCCGGAATATCTTAACGAGCGTTCCGCCCGCGCCGCCGCCGACCGCAAAGAATTTGAAAGCGCCGGCCAACTCCATTTCGCCTATCTCGCCGGCCAATGGGAGAAGTGGTATCAGGATCGCCTCGCCCATTTCGAGCGCATCAAGCGCGACGTTCCCGCCGAATTCGCCCAGCGGTTCAGGGAAGGTCACATCCAGATCCTCACCAGCAACGCCACCCATGCGTACACGCCCCTGATGCTCAATGACCAGGCGATTTCGGCCCAGATGTCCGCCGGAGTCTATGTCAGCCAACAGCGCCTGGGGATCAAACCGCGCGGAATGTGGCTGCCGGAATGCGCCTACCGGCCGGAATGGGAGCATTGGCTTCCATCCGTTTTATACGACAACCCCCGCCATCGCACCGGCTTGGAAGACTTTATCGCCAATGCCGGAATCACCCATTTTTTCGTCGATACGCATCTGATCACCGGCGCCCATCCGCTGGGGACTTTCGATCAGGGACAATTCCATCCCGTGAACGATGCGCAATTGCATTGGGACACCCGGCGGGGGTGGCGGGACGTGCTGGAGCCGGTCGGCGTTGTCAGCCGGCCGCAGCCGCCCCGATGCTTCGCCTTCGGCCGGCATCCACGCGTCAGCGAACAGGTCTGGAGCGGCACCACGGGATACCCCGGCGACGGGGTCTACCTGGAATTCCACAAAAAGCACAACGAGCGCGGCCTGCGATACTGGAAGGTCACCCACAACAAAGCCGGCCTGGGCGACAAAGACCCGTATTATCCCGACGACGTCCCGGCGAAGATTTTTGAGCACGCCCAGCATTTCTGCAACGTCGTGCGCGACGTGCTGGGCGAACATCGCGATCGCAC
>JBEKKC010000101.1:0-16333 GCA_050010915.1 Tepidisphaeraceae bacterium
AAATCAGGATTGCGGTGGCCCACTTCAGCGAGATGACCGCTCGCGGGACGCCGCGCGAGACCTGGCTGGCCAGTTCGCCGCCGTGCAGAACGTCTCGCATCAGATCGAACACCGCGTTATCCTCGCCGCCGACGCCGCGCGTGCCGGCCACGTTTCCCGCCCCGGTCTGCGGTGGAACGGCCAATGGGGAAAAATCGATCGGCTCATCCGTCGCCAGGACCTTCAAGACGGACATCTCCGCTTCGCCGGGTTTGAGCCGCGACGGATCGTCGATCGTCGCATCAAAGCTGACGTCCCGGGTCTTTCCCGGCTCGAGCGGCATGGCGTCCTCGCCCAGCGGCGGATACAGGATTTGCAAATTTCCCATTCGATCCAGCGTGAGAAGGGTCACGTAGAGCCTGGCATCCTGGGACTTGTTTGTCAGCCGGACCGCGAACCGCTGGTCTTGCGTAAGCCGCAGGACCCCGTTTTCGGTCCGCACGACCGCGTTGGGGGTCGCTATTTCCGCTTTAAGCAGGTCCTCGTCCTGGTGGTCCAGCGTCATCATCCGCTGGATGCGGGCGGCATACAGGAGATTGGCGGCGACCGGCTCGGCGTCGTCCGCCGAGCGGCATGGAATCGGTGGCCGGAGCGTCGGCACGTTCGCGTCCGGCTGGTTCACTGGCGGCAACACCGTGGGCGAATACAGATTGATCGTCTTGGCCGCCGCGTCGTAACGCAGTATCGCCGAGCAATGGTCCGGTTTGGCGCTCAACTCGATCTGGTGGTTGTGATCCAGTTCGCGCAGTTTGGCCAGGATAAAGTCCGGCACGTCGCCCTCGGTCGCGACCACGAAGTCCGACATCCGGATGGTATTCAGGGCGGCCGGCGCGTCGAGCGGCAGGCTGGCGCCGTTCTGGAGCCGGACCTGGCAAGTCATCGGATCGACCGCGGTGGCATCGCCGGTCGCGATTGGATTGCGGCGAACGCTCAAATCGTCCAGGTTTTTGTAGAAGGTGAACCGGGAACCCTCCGAGACGCCCAACAGGCTTCCCATCGTGAGCTTGACCATTCCATCGCGGAGGCTTTTGGGAACGATGTTGGCATGGGCGGGCGGGAATCCGCCGCGCAGGAATCGCTCGTCGGCCTTGCCGAAGGCGGCATGAAACTCCGGCGTCTGCCGCACGTCGCCGGGCCAGCGCGCCGCGAATTCCGCCGCGACTTTGCCCGCCAATTCCTCGTAGGTGGTCTCTTCGCCCACGTTGGCCAGCAGATTGCGCATCACCAGCGACAGTCTTCCACACGATCGCCCGCGATCGTCCTCGGTCTCATAGGCGCACTGCCGGTCTCC
The DNA here is from genome assembly GCA_050010915.1 of Tepidisphaeraceae bacterium. Taxonomy (GTDB): domain Bacteria; phylum Planctomycetota; class Phycisphaerae; order Tepidisphaerales; family Tepidisphaeraceae; genus PALSA-1353. The sequence goes on from JBEKKC010000101.1 coordinate 1,331, forward strand.
GCACGCCGAATAAAAGACAAATCCGGGCAGCGGCCCGGCGGCATCCGCCGGTCTGGTTCGCCCCGCGGCCGATTGTCGCGTTGAAAACTGTGGAAACAAATCGTCCTGCGGACCGAGCCGGCTGTCATACCCGCCGCGCGCCATGGGCAACGTTCGTTGCCGATCCAGCGAGCGATAGACGCTGCCGGAATGGCACGAGTCGGAAATGATCAGCACCTGCGCGCCGAGCCTGGCAAGTTGTGTGTGGACCTTCTGAAGCTCGTATCCGCGGATATCGCGATCACCGGCGAAATCGCTGTCCGCCGCCACCCATGAACTGTCCAGAGAACTGGGATCCTCCTCCGTGGAAAGGCGTTTGACGCGGCAGCCGTGCCCCGCGTAGGTGATGACCACCGAGATCGGCTGGGTGGTTTTCGTTGTCGCCAGCTTGACCTGCTCGACCAACTCGCTCAGCACCCGGCCGATTCCCTGGCGCGTGGCCTGTCCGTCGGTGACCATCGCATATCGCAAAACGCCCAGCCGGACAAACGCCTCCTTCATTCCGGTGGCGTCGGCGACGCAGCCGTAGAGTTGGTTTTCCGCCGGCAGCTTTGAATAGCGGTCAATCCCGATGAAAACGCCGAATTTATCGTATGGAAGAGCATCGCTCGTCGGAAAGTCGATGCGAGTTCCATCCGCCCGCACCATGCCGGCCCAACCGATCAACAGCGTGAAAATGATGCCCGCACAATTGAGCGGGTTTGTCCTGCACCTATTGGGCCGCTTCAGCATATTGTTCCCCTTACTCCTCCGGGCACGCCGGCGTCTCCTATGGCTCTCCAAGCATCATGTCCTGCCATTCCTTGGAAACCTTATCTTCAACGTTCTGTTGCTCCTGGTAGACTTGGCGGACCGTGTCCGAAATGTCATCGTTGACCTGAGAGATATATCGCGAGAGCTGGCCCTGCTGGGCGATGGCGTTGGACATGTTCTGTATCATCATTTGCCGGACCTGAGAGCAGGCGTTGACCCATTTCAATTGCGCCTTGGGTGACGCGACGATCCTGGTCAGGATCGGCATGCTCTGATCCATCGATCCGCGCGGAGCGGCGAAGGAGACAACGTTGGCCACCCAGAAGACGACGCCCCCCGGCAGCGGATAGGAGGTTATGGCGCAATACATATCCTCATCAACGGGTTGGCCATTGAGGTCGTATTGGAAGCGCACCTTCACCGCCTCGGCGCTCGGCTGGATTCCCTCGCTTCCGCTGGCGCTATCAAGGTAAATCTTGGCAAATTTTGGAGCGTCCTGGACGCTGACGACCTGGGCCTGTGCCAGTTGTTTTCGATAAAGCGGAATGACAAATCGCTTGATATAGTCCACCGGCCTGGCAAAGATGCGGATTTCCTTGCCCATGTAAATGTTGCCTTCGGCGAACTGTTGATTGATCCAATCGGCGCCTCCCTCAATTCCGCTGACCATCTGAATGCGCGCTTCGCGAATGCCGGCGACGTAAGAACCCTCGGGATAAAGCAGCAATCCCGGCAAACCCCCGGGCGCATGAGCTAGTATCGTCGGCGAAACCATCGTCCACGGATCCTGATTCCAGTGGACTCCTCCCTCAAAATGCCAGCCCTCCGGCACGAGCAACGTGTAGGCCGGCCAGTTGTTGACCATCGGGTCTTCAATGACGGCCGGCTTCAAAGTGATTCCGCCGCCGCCCAGATCGCGCGACGCTTCCTCCCGACCGGGGCTTTGCGGCTCGGATCGCTGAAGCCAGTCTTCGCCAACGCCGCGCGGCGCGTCCTGCCGGGTCAGCACAAACGACTTGTCGCCCGCGTGAAGCGTCAATTGGTCTCCGTCAAGCGTGGCGGTGAACGGATAATCCTTTCCCTGGCTGGTGACGGTGCCTTCCAGTTGCCCGGCCACGATATGGGCCGAGAGCGTGAACGTCTGATCGTTCCTGACCATGCTGCCGCCGAAGGTTCCGTCGGCGTTGGCAACGAGCACCACGGTCATTCCCTCACATTTGAAAGTGCCGACGAAGCCGTCTTTCGGGGCGGGGGTGACGGGAGCCGGGCCCGGCGCCGGCGGGGGGGTGTTTCCCGGCGGGGGGGTGCTTCCCGGCGGTGTCACGACGGCGACGGTCACTTTCGCGATCGCCGCTTCCGGATCGAGCTTGCCATATCCCCATTCGCCGTTGGGAACCGCGCCGGTGACCGCCAGATCGTGATCCGCCGTATCGCGGAGGATTTGTTTGATCTGGTTCTCCGTGAGGTTCGGGTTTTTCTCGAGCATCAGCGCGATGACGCCGGCGGTATACGGGCAGGAGGCGCTGGTTCCCGCCCAGGCAAGGTGCTTGCCGTCTCGGGTAATCGACGCCGTGCCGCCCTCTTGCGACATGTCGCTCCCAACAGCCATGGCGGAAACGGTGTATTGGCCCGGCGCGGCGATGTCCGGCTTGACCACGCCGTCGCGGCGAAACCCTTCGCTTGAATAGGACGAAATCTTCCCAACTTCGATTTGATCGCAGTAAGTGGTGCCGCCGTCGGCGTTGTCCCATTGGTTTCGAAAATCGTACGATCCGACCGTAATCACGTTATCGGCATCCCCCGGCTCCCCGACGACCATCTGGTGGTCTCCGCCGGCTCCAAAGCTGCCGTTATAGATTTCAGGCAAGTACAGGTCGTAAACCCCGTGTGATACTTTAGTCGAATTGCCCGCGGCCAGAACCAGGTATTGCCCCGGGGGGAGTTCGATGAACAATGCGTCCGTTCCGCTGGGCTGGGGATTCAAGGAGATCTTTTTGTCGTGTCTCAGCGATTTGACGGCGGCTTGATCGGCCTGGGCGAGATTGTCCGATGCGAAAATCTGCAAATCGCCGCCGCCCGTTTGACCTTGAGCGGATTTACACAGGTCAAGCCTGGCAGGTTTCTTGTCCGATGCAGTGAGAAATTGATCCAATCCGACAAGGCGCAATTTCCAATCGTCGCGCGAGTCGAAAAGCGCCGCGAGAATGGTTTGTTTCGTGATGAAAAGCTCGACCGGGGAGCCGAATCCGCCGTTCAACTCGCCCGCACGCGCCGGGCCGAAGCGGCCGCGGGCGTGCATGACGTTCTGCCCTTCGTTGCCGGCCGAGGCGCATATCGCCACGCCGGGCAATTCGCCGCCGTTGACGATCTGGTTGAATCCATGTTCTTCCTCTCCGTTGCCGTCGTGGAGGGAAAGGTGGCTGCCGAAGCTCAAGCTGATCACGCAGGGTTCATGGAGTTGCGAGGCGATCTGGGTGATCCAATAGGCGCCCTGGATTGCACCCGAGCCGTCGTTATCGGGATTTTGGGCATCGTCGACATACGAATTCACGATGACGAGGTCGGCTTGGGGCGCGACGCCCAGGCCGTTGCCGGCGGCGGTGCCGGCGCACGCCGTGCCATGACCGACCTTGTCGGTCCGCGGGATTTTGATCTGGCCCTTAATGGCCGCGTTGATCTGGGCATTGGTGTAGACCGTACCCACGGGCTTACCCGTGTCGTCGGAAATGATCGGCGGGGCCGAGCCGACCTTGTGATTGGATTGCTCCCAGGTGTTATCAAAGATGTCCCAAAGATAGAGGATGCGTGAGGTGCCGTCGGGATTCATGAAATCCGAATGGCGCCAGTCGATGCCGGTATCGACAATCCCCACGACCACGCCCTTGCCGGTCAGACCTTGATTGTCGAACTTCACGGCATCACCGGTGCCGCCGCCGCCCAAATCACGCGCGGTTTCCCCGCCAGGCGAGGTTTGCAGTTGCAGTTTTGGAGGTTTGGGAATGCAGCCGCTGGGCATCGGCGCGACGGACTTGACGCCCTCCACCTCCGCCACCTGGGTCAGGTCCCGGGCGTGCACCGCCGCATAAATCGTGTCGCCCAGATGCATCTGGATGGTGGCGCCCGCGGCGGTGATCGCCTTGACGTCCGCGTCGGGGGTGATGCGGATGGCCACTTCAAACACGTCCGTCGTCCCCGGAGCGGGATAGCCCACTTCATCCGGAGGGGGAAGATGGCCGGCGCCCTCCTCCGAAGGTGACAAATCGCGGGAGACCTCGGATGCCGATGCCAGTCTCTGGAGCGACGGCGCTAGCTTCGACGGCGGCTCCAAGCCGCGGCTGGTCTCGGATAAACTGATGTCCGGTCCGGCTGGAATCGTTTGGCCGGGATTGCTCTGGCCGGAACATCCGGCAGCGACTCCCGCCAAAAAACCCACTCCTATTGCCGCCAATCGTTTCCAGAACCCATGGCAAATGCGAGTCATAGGCTTCCTCTCGTGTTGATGTTCCATCGTCCCTGCCGCTCAATTCCATCATTGGAAAGGATTCCCGCCTCCGCCGCCGCCTTGCCCGCCGCCGGAGGTGCCGACAAGAGACTTGTATAGGGGTTCGCTCTGCTTCAGGCCGACGAAGAATGATTTCAGATTTGAACCCAAAAGCTGTGGTGTCACGCCGGCATTAGCCGTGGGCTGCTGCAATATCAGAAAGTGTTTTGGATCGATGACGAAAAATGAGACTCCCAAATGGTAATTGGCCGAGAGAAGATCGGCCAGCAGTTGCGAATTCGGCGCGCCGTTCTTGTCGATCTGAATGATCGGGCAGGTGATCCAGACCACGCTCTGATCCGGAGACAGCGAAACGGCGATGGGAAATGTCCAACTGATCTGGTCGTCCGTCGTCGCCTTGACCTTCATCACCCAGCAGTCCTTGTCATCCTCGGGGGTAAGGCCGAGTTTCGTCAGGGTCTCGCCTAGCGATTGATAGCTGAGCGGCTGGCCGCCTTGGGCTTCGCCTCCGTTGAGATCCACGTCGCGCGAAGGCTTGGAATCCAACACGCTCTCGGGCTGGGCATTGTCCAGATCGCGCGTGTTATTCGCGCTGGTGGTGGAATTCGGCATGGCCGGCCTCTCCACCGAGCGCGGGTTTTCCGGAAGCGAAGGCGCGGCGGCGATTGGCTTTCCCCCGCTCGAGCATCCCACCGACAAGGCGAACAACGACGTTGCGACCGTAGCCACAAACATCGAACCTAAAGATACCTTAGCGCGATTCATGATTGCCCTTTCAAAGACGGATGGCCTTTGCGAATTTCCATTGCGAACGTCACGGTAAATTATTGGAACGGATTTCCGCCTCCGCCGCCTTGCCCGCCGCCGGAGGCGCCGAAGAACGGCTTAAAAAGAGGCTCGCTCAGCTTCAGGCAGGTGAAGAAGCTTTTGAGGCTCGATCCCAAAATCTGCGGGGTGATGCCGATGTTGGGAATGGGCTCCTGCAAAAACAACGAGTGGTCTTGACTGACGGCAAAGGTGGTGGTTGCCAATAGGTTATTGGCTGCAAGAAGACTCAGGAGCGATTCCGCGCTGGGAGACCCATTTTTATCGATCGGGCATAGATTGCTATTGATCCATACCACGCTCTGGTCCTTCGATAATGAAACGTCTATTATAAATGTCCAATCGGCCCCGTCCGCTGTCGTCGCTTTGACCTTCATCGCCCAAAACGGATTTTTATCCTCGGGGGTCAAGCCGAGTTTCTGAAGCGCCGCCCCCAGGGTCTCATAGGTCAGCGGTTGCCCGCTTTGGCCATTGCCCCCGTTGATATCCAAATCGCGCGTGGGCTTGAAATCCAAAACGTTCTCGGGCTGCGCATCGGCCAGATCGCGCTCATTGTTCACGCTGGCGGTCGGACTCGGCATGGCGGGCGCCACCACCGAGCGCGGGTTTTCCGGCAGCGAAGCCGGCGACGGCGCGATGGCCGTATTCCCGCTCGAGCATCCCGCCGACAAGGCAAACAACGACCCTGCGACCGTAACCGCGAACATTGCAAGGAAAGACACGTTGGAGCGATTCATGATTGCCCTTTCAAAATCGGACGGTCTTTGCGAATTTCCATTGCGAACGTCACGTTCAAATCATTGGAACGGATTGCTGCCGCCCGTGTTGCCGCCGCCGGTATTGCCGCCGCTCGGTGGATTGCCGCCGCCGGTGTTGCCGCCTTGGCCGCTTTGCATCCAACCGCCCCAGAGCGGCTGCGTCTTGTGCACGGTCTCGAAGACGTAAGAGATCGCCTGTTTCAGCAAATCCTGATTGACGTTGGCATTGGCGATGCCCATGAGCAGGAACAATTTTTGATCTACGATGCCGAAGCAAGCCGGGCAAATGCTGCTGTTGGCCGACAGAAGCTTCAAAAGCGCATCCTGGTTCGCCCATCCCTGCGGGTCGACCGTGAACATCGGAACGACGAAATAGATGGCCTTCTGGTCCTGGCTCAAGCTGACGCCGAGCGGATAGGTGAGACCCGAAGGGTCCTTGACGCTGTAAATGTAGACGTTGTTTTGCAGTTGAGGATTCCCGCCGATGCTCTGAAGCATTTGTCCCAGCGTATCCATGGTCAGCGGGCCGCCGCTGGCGGGTTGGCCGGTGTCGCCAAAATCGCCAAACCCGCGGGGGGCCGCGCCGCCGGTCAGCGAGTGCTCGTTGACCGCGGTCGCATCGCTGCCCGTCGAGATCGACCGCGAGGTCAAATCTCCAAGGTCGCGCACGGAACTGGCGGACGGCGCAATGGCGTTCGCCGGCACCTGGCCCTTGGAAGGCCCGGAGCTGCTGGCGCAACCCACCGCGCCGGCCATCAACATTGACGCGGCCATCGCTAAAAAGTTCCCACAAAGTTTCGAACGATCCATAAAATGCCTCCAGCCGTTAAGAATTGCAGAAATAAATGTAGCGCTGAACAAGCCGCCCCGAATTGCAATACAACATGCAGCAAGGCTAATTACGTTGCAGGAAAATAGCAAGATTTGCCGCCAGCGATCCAATCCGGGCAAATAATCCCATGCGAATTCCGTTGAAGTCTTCAGACGAATCGGGACTTGCTGGTCAACAAGGCGCCACCGTCGATGACTCGGTTCGGGTTCGACCGTCAGCCCGGCCGGTTGCGAACTGGGCTTGAGTGTCAACGCGGTCTATACTAACGCACGGATGCGGGAATATGGGCTCTTGGACGATGTTGAATCGCCAGCCGATTTTGGACGCGATCGCGCGCGCAATGCGCGGGATTCCGCTGCTGGTTGCGTTGGTCGGTTCAGGCGGCCTGATTGCGTCGGCATCCGAACCGGCAACCGCTCCATCCACCCAGGTCTCCACCCGTGACGCCGCGATCTCCCTGGCCCGCGCCCATTGGGCGTTGGCCATCGGCGATTGGAACAATGGACAGCTCGATCGCGCCTTGACCGAGGGACAGGCGACGCTCGATGCGTATCAAACCGCCTACGGCGACCGCGATGATCCCGACGTCGCCCGGACGTTGACCGGCGTGGCATCCTGCCTTCTCCGCTTGGATCGCGCCGATGAGGCGCTGCCCAAATTCCAGGCGGCGATGCAGATGTATCAACGGCTCTACAAAAATCAGGACCGCGAGGAGTCGGCCATCGCGATCAGCAACGTCGGTTGGTGTCTTCATTGCCTGGATCGCGACCAGGAGGCTTTGCAATATTGCCAGGCCGGCCTGGAAATCCAGCAGCGCGTTCACAAGGGCAAGGACGATCCCAACGTGGCCGTGGAATTGCAGGACCTGGCGATCTGTCTCGACGCTCTGGAACGCTATCAAGAGGCGTTAACCCCATACCAGGATGCCTTGGGGATGATTCGCCGCCTCACCGGCGGTCAGGATCGATTGGATTTGGCCCAGACTCAGGACCGCGTCGCTTCATGCCTCAAGCATCTCGGCCGCAGCGCCGAAGCCTTGCCGCTCTACCAGGCGGAATGGGAAATGCTCCAGCGAATCTACAAGGGCCAGGACCATCGGGACGTCGCTCAGAGCGAGGAAAACGTTGCCGGTTGCCTCGACGACCTGGGCCGCAGCGACGAGGCCCTGCCGATGTATCGGGCCGTGCTGCAAATGCGGCGGCGAATCTTCGGCGGGCGCGATGCCACGGATATCGCCGCCAGCCTCAATGACCTGGCTTCTTGTCTTGATTACCTCGGCCGCAGCGCCGAAGCCTTGCCGATGTACCAGGCCGCCCTGGACATGGAAAAACGCCTTGTTAACGGCGTCGATGATTCGGATTTAGCGACGGACATGAGCAACGTCGCCCAATGCATCAGCGGTCTTGGCCGCGAGCCCGAAGCGCTGCCGATGTTTCAGGCCGCCTTGCAAATGCGGTCGCGGCTGGCGGAGGGCAAGGACGACCCCGACGTCGCCGAGGGCCTGGATAGCGTGGCCGGTTGCCTCGACGCTCTGGGCCGCAGCGCCGAGGCCTTGCCGATGCATTGGGCCGCGTTGCAAATGCGCGGCCGTATATACAAGGGTCAGAACCACCCGGACCTGGCCGACAGTTTCAATAACGTTGGCGATTGTCTCGGCTGTCTGGGGCGCGCCGGGGCGGCCTTGCCGATGTATCAAGCCGCTTTGGAAATGCGACGCCACATCTATGGCGATCAGGACCACCCAGACGTTGCCTCCAGCATGACCGATGTGGCCTTCGAGTTGGCCGTTCTGGGCCGCGCGGGCGAGGCGCTGCCGCTCTCCCGCTCCAGCGTTCAGATGGCCGAGCGGCTCAAGAGTCCCGCCCTGTTCCGCTATAGCAGCATTCTGGGAAGCCTCCTGCTCTACACCGGCGATCCCGCCGGCGCGGCCAAAGCCTTCGAGGAATCCATCGACTCGCTCGAACAAGCCAGGGCCGCGCTGGGCGGCGACGATCAGGATCGAATGGGCTTCATGAGCGCCAACCAGGGCTGGGACCCATTTTGCGGAATGGTCCGCGCACAACTGGCCCTGAACCACGCCGATTCCGCCGCCGAATATCTCGATCGCGGACGGGCCAAGAGTTTGCTGGACATCCTGGAGCGCGGCGAGCGCCTCACCGACGGCGATTTGCTCGACCCGATCGAGAAGAAGGCCTCCCTCTCCAACGACACCCAGGAATTGCAGCAAATTCAGCAGGCCAGGACCGCCGTGACCGTCGCCGAGAATCAGGTCCGGCAACTGACGTCACAGATCAACCACGCCCGTTCGCTCGACAGCGACGAGGGGCTGGCTGAAATCAAGCAGTTGCAGCCGAAACTGATCCTGGCATGCCAACAATATCGCGATGCCCATCGCCGCAAATTCAACCTCGCCGGCCGAACCACTTTCACCGAAGCCGCCACTTCTGTGCAGATTCAATCCCTCTTGCAGCCGCACCAGCACCTGCTGATGTACTCGATTACCGCCAACGACGCGGTGGTGCTGGTCGTCGGGCCTTCCGGACAGGCGATCACCGGGGCGTATCTGACCCAACCGGATGGAAAGACCCGGCTTTCGGGCTGGGCGCTGAGTCAATTGATCGGAAATTATCGGCGTGCCGTGGTGCGGCACGGAATGGATTCGGTCCGCGGGCTCAGGCTGGCCCAGACCGAAGCGGCCACGCGGCCCCAGGACGACATGGCGGCCGAAGGCTACCAACTTTTCCACCAACTGATGCCCGACCAGGTCTGGCGCGAGATACAAGATGACCAGCTTGTCTACGTGGTGCCCGACGCGGCGATGAGCGGCCTGCCGCTGGAAATGCTCATCGTGCAAAAACCGCAGGCTCCGCAGGCCAAAGATAATATTTATTGGCTCGACAAAGGCCCGCTGCTTTGTTACGGCCCATCGGCCGCGGCGCTGTTGGAACTTCGTCGTCAGGAGCCGGAGCGCGGCCAGAAAAGGTACGCTCATCAGGCGGTGCTGCTGGGCGATCCGATCTTGCAGCGCAATGCCGCCGATCAGCCGCGTCTGCCGCCGCCCCCGTCCGGCGCGATGGTCACCGCTGTCCAGCCCGGCTCGAGCGCGGAGGCGATCGGCCTGCGCAACGGCGCCGTCATCGTCGCCTATGGCCCGGTCAGCGTGATCTCCAAGGATCAATTTGACGCCGCCGTGGACAAGCTCGAATTGCTCCACTTCCATGGAAAGCTGGAGCAAACGCCCAAGCTGAAGTTCTGGCTCGACGGGCAAACGCTGGAACGCGAACTGCCGCTGGACGCCGCCCCCGGCATTGAATTGACGGACATGACGCCGGATTTTGCGCTGCGGTTGGCGCCGCGCCAGGAGCCGCAAGCCCCCGCGACTGTCGCCCTGCGAGATGCCAGCCTGACCCGCTACGGCGGCTTGACGCCGCTTCCCGGCACGCGCCAGGAGGTGAAGGGAATCTATCAAGTGTTGACCGGCCAACCCTACGCGCAACGGTCGGACGACCCGGTCGTGGTGTTGCTGGGTGAGGATGCGACCGGCCAACGCTTGGCCGACGCTGCCAAGGGCACGCGATATCTCCATCTGGCGACCCACGGCCTCGTGGAACCGGGCCAGAATGCGATCTACAGCAGCGTTGTCCTGAGCCAGCCGGCCGTGATGACCCCGCAGGATACCGGGCTGCTCACGCTCCAGGATTTGTTCGATCACTGGTGGGGCAGGCTGGCGGGAACGGAGTTGGTCGTGCTCAGCGCCTGTGATTCCGAAGGACTCGACGAGCGCGGGATCAACGCGAGCAGCGGCGAGGGCGTATTCGGCTTGCCGTGGGGATTCATGTACGCCGGCAGCCCCGCCGTCGTCGCCAGCTTGTGGGAGGTTCAGGATGCCAGCACCGCCGAGCTTATGCAGAAATTCTACCGCGACATGCAATCGTCGCCCGCGGCCAACAAGCTGACGGCGTTCACCGCGGCTCGCAAGCAACTGAAGCAGGACTACCCGGAGCCGTTCTTCTGGGCCCCGTTTATTTATCTGGGAGATCCAAACTGAATGCTGCGCCATTGGAAAGCCATAGCCGTTCTCCTCTGTCTCACGGTTACGTTGATGCCGGCGGCGAAACTGTCGGCCGATCCGGCCGGCGCTGCACCGACTACGCTTCCATCTCAGGATGCGGTCTCGCGCGCGGACAATCTGTTATCGACCGCGGCGAACGATTTTCAATCCGGAAAACTGGACCAGGCTTTAACAGAGTTTCGCGCCGCGGCGGACCTCTACGGCGATCAGGCAACCTTTAACGCCGCCGACTGCCTCACCGGCGAAGCTTTATGCTTGGGCCAACTCGGACGCGATGCCGATGCGCTTCCGGTATTCAAGGCGGCTTTGAACGTTTTTCGGGCCATTAATAAGAATCAGGATGATCCCGACGAAGCGACCGCGATGATGAACCTGGCGGCCTGCCTGCGCAATCTGAACCGCAACGACGAAGCGTTGCCGGTCTATCAGGCCGCGATGCAAATGCGGCAACGAATCGTCAACGGCCAGGACCATCCCAAGGTTGCCGACAGTATGAACGACGTCGCCAATTGTCTCATCGGTCTGGGCCGCGATGAGGAAGCCCTGCCCATTTGCCAGGCGGCGCTGGCCATGCGGCGGCGCATTTCCAAGGGCGCGGACGATCCGGATGTCGCGACGTCCCTGGTCAACCTGGCGGGATGCCTGGACGACCTCGGCCGCGAGGACGACGCCTTGGCCGCTTACCGCCAAGCCCTGGAAATGAAGCAGCGGCTGTGCAAGGGACAAGACGATCCCGACGTGGCCACGACGGAAAACAGTGTTGGCTATTGCCTTTTTTCCCTCGGCCATTACGACGACGCGCTGCCGGTTTTCAAAGCCACCCTCGAAATGCGCCAACGCCTCTACAAGAACCAGGACCAAATCGACGTCGTGAGCAGCTTGAACAACGTGGCCAAATGTCTCGACGCGCTTGGCCGCAGCGCCGAAGCGCTGCCGATTTATCAATCGGCCCTCGATATGACGCGCAGGCTTTGCAACAACCAGGACAGCCCCGATCTGGCCGTCGTGATGGACAACGTCGCCGCCTGCATGGAATCGCTCGGGCGCTATGACGATGCGTTGCCGATGTTTCAAACCGCGCTGGATATGCGGCAGCGCATTTCCAAGGGACAGGACGACACGGATGTCGCCGGTTCGTTGAACGATCTGGCGACGTGCCTGGGAGCTTCGGGTCGCAGTGAGGAGGCATTGGAGAAATGCCAGGCCGCGCTCGAGATGCTCCAGCGGATTCACAAAGGTCAGGACACTCCGGACGTGGCGACGGCGATGGCCAACGTGGCGCAGTGTCTCGAAGCGCTGGGACGCAGTGCGGCGGCGCTGCCCGATCACGAAGCCGCGCTTGAAATGCGGCGGCGCATCTACAACGGACAGGACCATCCGGAGATCGGGGAATCCCTCAACAATCTGGCCGGATGTTTCACTTCGCTCGGTCGCCATGCCGACGCTTTGGAAGCATATCGGGCCGCCATGGAAATGTTCGAACGGATTTACAAGGACGAGGATCATCCTGACGTGGCGACGGCCCTGAGCAATACCGCCGTTGCGCTGGACAATCTCGATCGCTTCGCCGACGCGTTGCCGCTGCACCAGCGGGCGTTGGAAATGAGTCGCCGGTTGTACAAAGATCAGGATCACCCTTCGGTGGCGATGTATCTTAGCTTGCTCGCCGGATGTCAGATTTCCGTGGGCCGTCCCGCCGAGGCGCTGCCGAATTCGCAAGCGGCGCTCGAAATGCAGAAGCGAATTTACAAAGGGCGCGACCATCCAATAATCGCCTGGAGCTTTTCGAGGGTTGGCAAATGCCTATTGGAGCTGGGGCGGAAGCAGGAAGGGTTGGCGACGTACCAGGCCGCGATGGCCATGTCCGACCGTTTAAGCGATCCCGTTTCATATAACTACAGCAGCAAAGTGGGCGATATTTTGTTGTCGATGGGGAATTCCACCGAAGCGGTCGCCGCCTACGGCATGTCGATCGATGCGTTCGAACAGGCCCGGGTAGCGTTGGGCGGCGACGAGCAGGACCGGATGAAATTCATGGACCAGCAAGAGCTGGACGGCTTTGACGCCTTCGACGGCATGGTCCGGGCTCAAATCGCGCTCAACCGGCCAGATAAGGCGGCGGAGTATCTCGATCGCGGCAGAGCGAGGAGTCTGCTGGACCTTCTGGAACGAGCGGAGCGTCAGTCCGGCGGAGATTTGCTCTCACCCATCGAAGCAAAGGCCCAAAAGGCCCAGGATTCGCGATTACTACAGGAAATCAAAGAGGCCGGTACGGCGCTCGCCGACGCGGACGAGCAGGTTCGGCATCTGACCTCGCAGATCAATTACACCCGCTCGGTCAACGGCGCTGACGCCGACGCGCAGATCGATGAGTTGCAACCCAAGTTGCGCGAAGCCTGCTGGCAATACGGTGAAGCGCATCGGCGGGCGCTCAATCTCGCCGGCGCGACGACGTTCGCCGAATCGACTTCGGCGCAGCAGATTCAGTCTTTCCTCAAGCCGGGCCAACATCTGCTCATGTACACGATCACCGACCGCGACGCGGTGGTCATCGTCATCCCGCCCGCCGGACAGGCGATCAGCGCTGTGATCCTCACCGATACCGACGGAAAGACTCCGCTATCCGGGATTAGGCTCATACGGCCGATTTGGGCGTACCAGCAGGCGATCATCAGCCATGGCCAGAGTTTCACCCGCGGCGCCAGGCTCGTGAACGAGAACCCCGCGACGCGGCCAACCGACCACATGGCCCAGGACGGTTACGATCTTTTCCGCCGGCTGATGCCGGCCGAGGTTTGGCAAGAGATCAAAGACGATGATCTCGTCTTTGTCGTCCCGGACTGGGAGATGAACGGATTGCCGCTGGAGACGTTGATTGTCCGGAAACCCCAGAAGCCGGATGCGAAGAATAATCAATACTGGCTCGATGAGGGACCGGCGATTTGTTACGGCCCTTCTGCCGCCGCCTTGTTGAAATTGGGCCGGCAACAGGCCGGACACCCGGCAAAAGCCTTTGTGCATCAGGCGGTGTTATTGGGCGATCCGGTCCTTCAGCGCGATGCCTCCGACTCGCCGGGCCCGCCTCCACCGGCTGTCGCCCAAACGCGAGGCGCAAGTCTGGGCGCATACGGTCCTCTCAGCCCGCTTCCGGGCACTCGGGCGGAGGTGGCAGGCATTTATAAGGCGCTAACAGGCCGCAGCTATGACGGCCACCACGATGACTCGGTCGTCGTGCTTCTGGGCGAGGATGCCACCGGGCCGCGTCTTGCCGACGCGGTGGCGGGCACACGTTATCTGCACCTGGCGACCCACGGCCTGGCGATATCCGGCAGAGATGCCATTTACAGCAGTGTTGTCCTCACACAGCCTCGCGTCGTCACGTCGCAAGATACGGGGCAGTTGACGCTTCAGGATTTGCTCGATCATTGGGGCGGCAAGCTCGACGGAACCGAACTGGTGGTGCTTAGCGCTTGCGATTCACAGGGGATCGACAAGGGCGGCACCAACGCCGTGACGGACGAGGGGGTTTTCGGACTACCCTGGGGATTCTGGTGCGCCGGCAGCCCCGCGGTCGTTGCCAGCCTTTGGGAGGTCCAGGATTCCAGCACGGCGAACCTGATGCAACAGTTTTACCTCGACCTCCAGTCGCCGGGTTACAAGACCAAGCTGGCCGCCTTCACCGCGGCTCGCAAGCACCTGAAACAGGAATACCCGGAACCATTCTTCTGGGCCCCGTTCATCTATCTCGGCAACCCCAATTGATGATGAGGAACCTGCGCGCCGACGGCGGTGATCGGGATTGGCGGGGCTAGCGCTCGTAACGTAGAGGGATCTGCACGAAACGGTTCGGATCGTTTGCCGCGTTGTTCATTCCGTTCACGATGCCGTTGGCGTTGAATAAATCGACGCTCCCCATCTGGCCGGTTTGAGTGTCGTAGACGTCGCGGACTCCCCGCACATATTCGATGAAGTCGGAACTGGAATCGTGCGTCGCCTTTTCCTGGGCCGCGATCTGCTGCTCGTGATCCGCAAATTGCTGGGCCTGCTGATCCTGCCAGGCGGCGTGGTTCCTCTGCATTGCCGCGAACTGCTCGCGGCCCTGTTCCCGGGTCGCCTCGCCTGCGGCAGCGGTCTCCTTGCCGACCACAGTCATGTCCACTTTAACGCTGGCCATGACGGCGCTCATTTTGGGCAGATCCTTATCGAAGGTCGCATCCGGAGC